>CAYOMT010000127.1:0-1734 GCA_964405125.1 uncultured bacterium | reverse complement strand
CAGCTTTCGCGTAGGTCAAAAGTGCAAAAGATAATTTAAACGACTATAACGATAAGGATCTATTTTTGTATTTTTATCGTTATATCGTTACATCGTTTCTATCGTTAATCTTTTCCTGAATAAAAAAATGTCCTATACAGAGGCAAGCGGAGTCTCTTGCAGCACAAGCCTACCTTCCCGAGAGGAGACGACGAGTCGTTTGCCGTCACCCACTTCAAATCTCTGATTTCCTGTAAAAAGGACGTTTTCTGCGATAAACTCAGAAGTTCCATGTAAAATGATTTCAAGGCTTTCTTTTCTTGCAAAAACCCCTTTCCAAAAGGGGCGCGAGGCATCCCAGTTTACTCCTTGATTGCGCACCTGAACATTCGAAAGCCTGCAGCGTCCTAGCTGTCTTGAATAACACAGGATTCCTTGCCCATCGATATTTCCCATCACTTGATCTGCAAAGATCTGCAGACTACCGTCCAAATCAAGATTTTGGATTTGAAGATCCGCAATTTCGCAAGAAAGTTCAGATCCTTGAGCCATCTTGCCCTTTTGGATGCGACGCCGGATGATGGAATACAAAGGCCCAAGTGCAGGATGGTAAAGAAAAACAAATTCCGGCCCTAGCTTGAGATATTCGTCGATAGTGCGGAGATCCGGTATTGAAATACGGCAATGCTCTTCCAACAATTCGCGAGCGGCAAGCATTAGATCATAAAAACAGGCCTCCGGAGTCTCTTGCAGTGTACCTCCCTCTACAAATGCTCTTTTTGTCGTAGAAATTGTCTTAAGGCGCTTGTTGTAGGTGATGAATGTATTTTTGGGAAGATAGAGAGGATTTGTCTTTTCTACAAAAACGTCTGCGATATTTTGCATCGTCGATTCTAATCTGCCCATGAAAGATTCTTGCATCTCTCCTTTTTGATTGAGAAAAGAGCCCTTTTTGAGATTGACTAAAAGACCGGGAAAGGGACACTTCTTTACAGCAACTTCTAATGATTTGAGATCGGCAAATAGAATATTTGTATTCGAAGAAAAACAAGAATAAGGCTCTCCCTCTTTCAAAGGAGCATCTTGAATGCCAAATTTTGCAAAATCGCAATATTCAATGTTGGTAAGCACCATCTTGGATGTGCCATTTTCTTTTTGTTCGATCAGCACATTGACGCCTTCTGCGGAATGCAAAAGCCGTGGACAGGAGGCAAACCCAAACTTCATTTTTTTATGAACGCCAATACCAATGAACACTAAAAAACCGTAATCAAGTCCTGCGATGGGATTATTGATCTGCCTTACCAATATTTTTCGAGCACTCATTTTCGATAGCCAATCAAACACTTTGCAATCTTTGGCAAGTTTCCAAATTGCGCCATGGCCTCCCGGTTTTAATACCGGTTTAAAATCGGAAGAAAAAAGCCACTCTCCCCGTTCATTGACTACAGGAACAAGAGGCTGCGTAAAAAAACAAAATGAGTCCTTGGGACGGCCAAACCACCGGGAGTCTTCCATCATTTTTTCTACATGGAAATGATTGTCCTTTTCTAGTGATGTCATGATGGCAATCGGGGTTACAATCTGCTTGCCATAGATTTGGAAATATAAAAATTCGCGCGCCTGCAAATCGCGAATCAGTCTTTCCAAAAGAGTTTTCCCACCAAAAACAAGTTTGGCGGCCGGTAATTCCATTTTCGTCTTTGTACGTTGGTGACATACTAAAACGTACACCCATTTTTTTAAGTTTCATCA
>CAYOMT010000126.1:0-1751 GCA_964405125.1 uncultured bacterium | reverse complement strand
TTTTTTTCGCTTATTTTTAATGTTTTTTCTCTACCTTTTTCCGCTATTCTTGAGGCTACCCTTTCTATTAAAAGACAATCGACGTTCGTGCGTGCAAATTTCTTCCACCCACCCTCTTGTTGGATCACCTTTTTGAGCTCCAAAGAAAAAGGCCTATCCGCCTGGGGCAGCAGTTCCCACTCATTTTTGTTGCGGAGGGAAAAATACCCTTCTCCATGATTATAGCAAAAAGCAGAGCCATTGTCGATGGCGACTAAGAACAGTGTCTCCTCATCGCCATTCTTGGCTTTAGTCAGCATTTTCTCTAAGAGAATTTGCCGGGGATGACGATAGGGGGTGTGGGAAACTTTCAACAGCCAATTGCCGAAATGCCTATCGATATTCCCCGTGAGAAAATCCAAGAGGACTAATTTTTCAAAAAGTTCTTGAGGAAGTTTTTCTAAAAGGACGTGTTCTTTTTCTTTAAAACAAAAATAAGAAGAAAGCTTCATCCATAGAACCCAAAAAAAACGGGATAATTTTTCCAAAATGGAGGGGATCCCTAAGTAATCCTTGGCGGTTTGTCCATCTTGGACAAAGAGTTGGAAAGACCCCCTTTTTATTTGTTCTATGGGGCGGTAAAAGCTTTGACTTTGCAACCCGCAAATTTTCGTAGGAGGGACGATATTTAATTTTAATTCCAAAGAGAGGCGAAAGGCGAGTTCTTCAGCGATCGATTCATGCCCGGTGTCTAAACCACTTCGATGCGCCAAGAACCAAAACCAACGTTTGATTTTGCCTGTGCGCCAGGGATTGTTTTCCCCTCGAGGACCTTCATCGGAAGGTTTAAAGACGGCTAGCGGCAAATGATTTCGATCTTCCAGAAGATAGGTGCCAGAGCTGCCTGAAGAGAGCCGTTTGGGAGGGAGGCCAAGTTTGGCGGCGAAGGTACCTTCCAAGATGGCCGCTTCTAAGAGATGTTCAGATAGTTCGCCAGGATCGGGATTTTCCTGTTTGGCAAGCTCTTGCAATTTTTGTTCTTCTTCACAGAGTTTGGGGCAGAGAATTTTTTCAATCGCCCCCCCATGAGGCACCCAATAAGGCTTAAACTCCTCTCTTTTGGCAAGCTTTTGATAGAACAAAGTTTCGAGAGACTTTTTTAGCTCTTCGGAGGGCTTTTGAATAAGAGCGGCTTGTCGGTCCACTTGCAGAATCAGGTCTTTTAGTTTTTTTCCGATCTCTTCTTGGTATTGGCTTTTGTAAAATTGGTATCTCATGGAGGCGCAACAACCGTGCACCTCTTCGAAATGGTTTTGCTCATTGACCCTAAGTTGACTACGGGCAGAAGTATGGCAGAGAAAGTCTACATCTTCTCTAAGAATGGGATGCAAAGAACTAACAGAGGAAATCACACTTTACCTATTAAGGCTGTATAAAGACGAATTCCATTTATCCGTCAACATTTTCTGGTTTTCAATATTGACAGCCATCCAGTATGGTGGTTCACCAATATGACGCCTCCTCTAAAAGAACCGATCTTTCTTCCCTCTGGCAAGTTAGTTTCGCTTGATTTCAGTGCTTATGGTAAAGCGGTTTTACTGACGGACCCGTTTCTCTTAGATCTCTATGGAAAAGCTCTCGTATCCGTTTCGTCGATCCCCATGTTTCCTCTGATTGTGCCGAGGGGTGAAGAAGCCAAATCGTTGAGAGTGGCGACCGAATGTTGGGAAAAGATGGCCGAATGGGAAATCGATCGGGAGTCCTTGCTAGTG
>CAYOMT010000125.1:0-1776 GCA_964405125.1 uncultured bacterium | reverse complement strand
ACCTGGGTCATTCCTTTTTTTCGGCCTATTAAAGTCAGCGACATAGACTTCCTCTTTCATCACAAAATTCGTACCACTCAAAAAAATAAAGCGACAAAGGAGGAAAAGACAAGTAACGAATGGCTTAACCTATTGCGCGCTTAACCCTTTTTTGAGGGTGGCATGCGTAAAATCGTCCTACTGAACGAATTTATTAATATCGGTAAGGGATATTAGACAAACTCCGAATTTCATGCAAGCCCTTTCCTTTTTCCCTCCCTTTTCAACCCCCCTCTTCTAAGACGCGGGGAGGGATCAAAGAAATTTCTTCCCTATCCTTGAGGACTCTGCGGCTTTTCAAAAAATCTTCAAAGGGCTTCAAATCATCCTGTATAAAATTTTTTAGATGACAAACTTTTGTTCCCGCAGGAATAGTTCTCTCGACCGGATCTGAGTATAGACCTTGGATCGCAATTGTGATTTCAGTCAATTTTTCAATATGAATGTGCATCGACTCTTCCACCTGCTGCTCGAGATCTATTTTTTTTAAATCGGCAAATGGGGTGGGGGCGCTTTTGCGCACTATTTTTTTTAACGAAGTCCCCGGAGACACTTGAAAGGCTCCCGGCTTAGACACCTCGCCACTGATGACCACTGTACAAAGTTCATGAGGAGGGAGGGGGTTTTCCTCCAATACGGAAGAAGAGCGGGAGGCGTTGATGGTTCCGACAATGGCAAGAGAGACCATGAGAAGAACCAGACTGCCCACTAAAATCCATTCGGAAGAAAGTAGCCTCGTCTGATTTTCCAATTGCTTTTTTTCAAACATAACAAAGATTAAAAGTGCGCTAGTTTAGCGCACTTCGCAGATGAATGGGAATACTAAACAGCCAACGGAACGATCTGAACGTGTTTGTCGTTGAAAAGTTGGATCCGTTTATACTTCATGCCATCTTCATGCAGATTCGCTTGGGTTGCCAAAAGAGTGCCAACCAAAGAAATCGTCGCAGTCATAATCGCACATCCCGGAAGAACGGCAAAACCTGTTGAAGCAAGACCGAGTCCCAAAACAAAACTCGCCACAGAACAGGTTGCTTTACGCACTTTCATCTTATGCAATTGGTGCGTTGCAGTAAGAGCGTCTTTTAACTCGGAAGAAGCCCCCTCTTGCGTCTGCACTTTTTTGGCTAAATTTCCGATTTTCCAGGAATCTTCGCTATTTTTCACAAGATCACATGTATCTGCGACAAAAGTAGATACATCTGCCACGCGCAATATAGACTTCCCTACTTGAGAAGTTTTTTGCGCAAGGAGAAGAAATGGAGAAGCTACATGACTTACAGAGGAAACAAAAGAAGCCGATTCTTGTAAAGCTGTAATGCATCTTCTAAAAAACGCTCCCGGAATTGCGCTGCTTGCGGTAAAAAGAGCAATCAGCGCGTCTTTTGCAGAGACAAAAGCTCCTGGAATACGAGGAATCCCAAGGACAGTCCAATGACTGCAAATCTTTGCCATTTCTTTGAAAACATCTCCCTGGCTTGTGACTCGGCCTAACAAGGAAAAGCTCTTATCGAGAATTTGCAAACCGCGAAACGCTCCGTTTGCAGTATCCAAAAATGCGAGAAATACACCCGCTGTCGATTTCGGTTTATATTCTCCACCTTCCCACTGCAAAGGATTTGGATGCAAAGAAAAGTTTCTCGTGCCAATTTGATTCGCTGCCTGTGCCATATTACCTTCCTAAAGTTATTAAAATGGCGCAGAGTATATGTAAAGAATTGAATAAAGCAAAGAAAA
>CAYOMT010000124.1:0-1835 GCA_964405125.1 uncultured bacterium | reverse complement strand
CGAATGCAGCACCGTCACAACTCTTAGAGACACTCTCTTAATGATCTTGTGCGATAAGAGGGGATTGATTAAAATCAATGCTCTTTTTGGAGAGGTGTCCGAGTGGCTTAAGGAGCACGCTTGGAAAGCGTGTATACGAGAAATCGTATCGTGGGTTCGAATCCCACCCCCTCCGTTTTTTTCCTTCCGAAAAAATCGGAGGGAGCGACCCAACAATTTGGGTCGCGTGGTGGGATTCGAGTCCTCGTCGATGTTTTGCCTTAGCAAAACCGACGAGGACCGCCGCCCCGGTAGGACGAGCGCTTCGCTCGCCGAGAGGGGATCCCACCCCCTCCGTTTTTTGAAGGCAGAACGCAGAAGTCAGAAGTAAAAAATTTTCATCTCATCTTTTTTTTGCAGACTTAAGACCAGAGAGCGGAAAGACGTACTCTAGTCAGGAGAGAGGGCTGTGAATTTTGTAGGATCGTTTTTCGTTTTTTCTCCCATTGAGTGCGTAAGTGGGTCGGCTCAATTCATCTGCAAACGCCCTTTCGGAATTAGATGCTGCGATTGGTCTTTTAGAGGTTTGATCAACCCTTTCAACAGTGGAGGAACGTTTCTTTTCATCAGTAGATTTAATAGGTCTCTGTTTGTCCCAATTTATGACTTTTTCTCGTTGTCCTGTAGCAATCAAAGCCTGATTCAGCCGTCTTCTCACTTTCGCTGCTAACGAATTAGGGTCTATTTTTTCTATTCCCCTATAGGCAGTGGAGAATTGCTGATTCGCTTCGGCTATTTTGCGGGAATACTCAGACCTAGAGATCTTGCCTGAGGGCATTTGAATGGTTAGGTTCTCTAATAATTGTTGCACTTTGCTGGCTTCAGATTTACCTCTCCTATGGGTCGAGAAAGAAACGGACATAAACTACTCCTTATATTTAGGATTTTTTTTAGAGTCGCGATTCTTAACCATTTCCTGATTTTCGAACAAGAGGGTTTGCAAAGTTTTTTCTTTGGACTCCAGCTCTCTAAACAAAAATTTCCTTAGATTCTTTTCAATTCTTGAAATGGGAGTTTCTCTTTGATATAGTCGCGCGCGGCCATGAGAGGGTGTTGACAAATCAGCTTCTATTGTCAACACCCTCTTAAAGATTCGAAAGAGATTCACAAAAATCTCTTTACGTTCTAAATAGGTCAACTGGACAGGTAAAGAGCCCTGCACCCTGAAATTGGCTCCTGGATCCTGGCGCTTTGAAACTTTGAAATAGGGCGCGGCAAATTGGTTAGCGTGAATTTATGAGATGTCCTTTTTGCAATCACGAAGAGTCAAAAGTGACCGATTCGCGAGACGCTGTCGAGATCAATGCGATCCGGCGCAGACGGGAATGCTGCCAATGCATGCGCCGATTCACCACTTTTGAAACGGTCGATTTGAGCCTTCAAGTGAAAAAAAGGGATGGGACTTTTGAAGATTTTCAGCAGGAAAAACTGATCAATGGAATGGATGCGGCCTGCCGGCATACGCGCGTGAGCCACGATCAGGTGCGCGGTTTGACCTACAAGATCAAGGTGGATCTGATGGCGCGCGGAGTGCGGGAAATATCCAGCCGCGAACTGGGCGATATCGTGATGCAGCACCTTCAACAAACAGATGTAGTTGCCTATATTCGCTTTGCTTGCGTATATAAACGTTTTAAAGATGTCCGCGAACTTTTGGAAGCGATTCAATCGATCGCGCCTGAAGAAGCGCTTAAAGAACCTGATAACGAGGAAACGACTCATGCCTCTGAAGAAAAATGAAATCGCCGATTTTAAAAAAAGACTCGAAGAGCTGCGAGCGCAGATCATTCGGGCTT
>CAYOMT010000123.1:0-1878 GCA_964405125.1 uncultured bacterium | reverse complement strand
AGAGGTATTTGTGAATGAATTGGGGAAATCGGGTTCTTACGACATCTTGATCGCAGAGCAATTCTTGCAGGAAGGAGAAGATTTCATCTTCTCTTCGAGGCCCTCCGAAATTGACGAGGAGAAGAGTTGTCATTTGAAAATCCGTGTGAATCTATTTTGTATTAAATTTAAGTAGGCTGTTTTTTGCGAATCGGAGAGAAAACTTATTTTGATGAGAGTATTCCAATGATCAAAAGCATTTTCTAATCGGAGTAAGATTTCTTGGATTATTTCTGAAGACAACTGGAGTCTTTCTTTTCCAAAATATTCAATAAAATCGTCTCGGTTGAATTTGCTTTTTTTCCCGTGCAAAGGCAGTGCGAGTTCTTCCGTTGTTTTGATCACAATGGATGAATTGACAAGGTCATAAGCCGGAGAGAACTCTATTTTTTGTCCCTGATGGATTAACGAAAAATTTTTTAAATGGAGGTCTTCATTTCCGACTAAAAAACTAAAAAGAGAAAGAAGAAAGAGTTTCTTTTTTTCGAGAAGAGGAAAGGTGCATAGTTTCTCGATCAAAGGGATGATTCTTTCCATGCTGAAATCGTATTTGGTGTCTCGAGAAACTCCGGCCAATTGAGCCAAATCTTCCACTGCTATTTTTTTTCCCTTGGGTTGTCTATCAAAGCGCTTGATGAAATAGGTAAGAGATCCGTCATTGCTATATATGAGTCCATGTAGAGGAGTGTGAATCCCAACGGAATCAGCAAGTTTCATTGTGAGGTCTTCGTTTTGAGGTAATTCTTTATAATCAGGACTTTGCGGCTTGAGAATAAAACTGCCTTTTCTTGCAACGATTTCGAAGACTTGTTTTGCGATAGATAAATGGGCGTTTAATTTTCGTTGGACACCCGAAAATGATAATTTGTCGGCATATTCTAACGCTAAGGAGAGCTGCTCTTCTTGATTGAGAGGAATTTCTTTAAGATCGTGTAAACGAGGAGAAAGAAGGCGCAGTCCTTTTTCTGAATATTTTTGTTCTCTACAGAGTTCATATGTGATGGGGCAGCGATTCATGGAGCCCTTTCTATGGTGACGTTTCCGACGACTTCTTGCCCGATGCAAAGGAGTTGTTCGAAATAATCATCTGCATCGAGTTTTCTTTTTTTTAATAAAGCAGCGAGCATGGCCCCTTCGGGAAGCAAACCTTCGAAAAATGGAGGGAATTTATCAAATGTATAAATCTGTTGATGTATTGGCATTGTTAGAGATACAGCTTCGCCCTCGTACCCGGATCGATAGGCAAATTGATATTCTCTTCCTTTCGCGATCTCTTTGAGATCGCCGGCATAAACCCCATTGACAAAGACGTTTGCTTGTTTCATTTCAGCTCTCTTTCAAAGATGGGCATCAGAGGAGAGACAAATAGGATCTTTATATTTAGCGAGCCCAGGATTTTTAGCAGAGTTTCAAAACGGACCGTTTTTTTCCCGTGTTCTACATCAAAAACGGCTGTTTTCCCAACTCCCGATAGTTTGGCGAGCTCCAATTGAGAAAGTCCGGCAGTTTTCCGATGGAAACGAACCATTGCTCCGGTATTTGCGGTGTCTGTCATATGATTTTTCCCTGTATAGCAGTAAAAATGAGGGTTTTTCTCATTTTTTTCTAGAAAAAACGATATTTTTCTGTATTTTTACTGTTATGTCGGTAATTTTTGTCTAAAAGGAATAGAAATTCGGGTTCTTTTTTGTTTTTTTATGAGAAGCGCTGCCAGATAGCAGGTGGCAGAGAAAAGGGCGATTGTGGCTCCGGGAGGCCAGTTGAGGATATAAGAAGCGCTAAGCCCTCCAAAACAAAAAAGGGCGCAGCAGAAGATCGCCGCAAGCATCATGGAGGGAA
>CAYOMT010000122.1:0-2058 GCA_964405125.1 uncultured bacterium | reverse complement strand
GAGGCGATGTGCCAGGCGATCGCTTCCCCTTCTCGGTCTGGATCGGGAGATAGATAGACGATGTCGGCCTTTTTAGCGGCGTCCTGCAGTTTTTTAATCACTTCCTTTTTGTCGGAGAGCATGACGTACTTGGGCTCGAAGTCGTGCTCGACGTCGATGCCGAACTCGCGCTGGGGAAGGTCGCGGATATGGCCGATCGAAGATTCAAAAATATACTTTGACCCAAGAAATTTCTTGAGCGTTTTGATTTTCGCAGGAGATTCGACTATGACAAGGGCCTTGCCCATACTTATTGATCCTCAGAATCGGACAGATGGTAGCGGATTTTTCTTTTTCTAGGAAGAATTGTGAAATTTTCCGATAATATCCGGTATGAAAGACCAAGAACTCTTCGCCCTGGACAAAGAGGGTTTTCTCCCTGGACCTGGGGAAGATGAAAAAAAATTTCTTGAGAGGGTGTGTAGAACCAAAAAAAGATTTGAAAAAGGGGGATGGATTCCGGCCTCTCATTGGGATTGGGTTCGCGAGTCTCTCAATGGAATTTTCAATGTAAAGCCGCTTTACATTGCCGCTTTTTATTCGAATCGGGACCTTGCTCCCTGGCAAGGAGCCGCTGCATGGATTGATGGGAGAGAGTTGAACTTCATTCAGCTTCGAGAAGGGTTGAAGAAGGGAACATATCTAGGTCTCTACCGGCGCGAAGAGATTTTGGCTCACGAGGCCGTCCACGCTGTCCGAAGCGGCTTTAATGAAGACCGGTATGAAGAATTTTTCGCCTACATGACATCTGAGAAGAAATGGCGAAGAGTTTTGGGGCCGATTTTGCAAAGACCCTGGGAGGCATGGCCTTTTCTCCTTTGTACTTTGGGAGGGGCAATCTGGCCTGCTTGTTATTTGGGGGCGGCCGTTTGGTCTGGCATGGGATTTTTTCGATTGATTAGGCGGCATATACGTTTGAGGAGAGCAAGCGGGAGGATTTTTGAGATTGTGCAAGATGCGCGCATGACTAGGGCGGTATTGTTTAGATTGACGGATGATGAGATTGAGAAGTTCTCGAAAGATGAGAAGATTGAGGACTATGCAGAGCGGCAAGGTTGCTTGCGCTGGAGAGTCATCAGAAACTATTTAAAGGAGGCTTATGGCAAAGAAAGTCATTGTGGCAGATAGAGAATGGGAAAAGAAGGAAAACAGGTTTAAATACTGCGAAGCGCTCGAAGAGGGAGATATTTTGTTTTTCCCTTCGACGCCGTTCTCTTTTCCTCAAGAGGAGATCGATTTTCTCCTCACACAGAGGCAGGGCGGCTCTAAGGCGCGCAAGAACATCGCTTATAAGCCTCAATTGGATCGGATTACCAACCACGATGCGAAAGATCCTGTGGCTGCAGAGAAATTGAAAGAGATTTTAAAAAATTATTCCGAGAGAGTGACCGCCTTTTTATCGATTTTGTTGAGTCCTTATTCTAATGGTTGGAAGCACGATTATGCCAGTTTCCGCCCATTTCAGGAGAAAGGAAGGAAGTTGCGATTGAGAGCCAGGAACGACCTGCTTCACGTCGATTCGTTTCCGACCCGTCCGCTTCACGGATCGCGGATTCTTCGCTTTTTCACGAATATTAATCCAAGTGAAAGCCGGCAGTGGATCACTTCGAAGGGTTTTGCCGATTTGGCAAAGGAATATGCCGAAACGGTATCGATTCCTCGATCTATCGGATACGATTTAAAGAGCAGGCTGACGCGGAAAATGAAGCATTTGCTGTGCTCTTCTGGGTTCAAAGTGCCTCTCCGCTCGCCTTATGATGCATTCATGTTGAAAATGCACAATTTCTTGAAGGAAAATGAAGCGTTTCAAAAAGAGTGCCCTAAAGATCATTGGGAATTTCCTCCCGGTTCTTGCTGGGCTGTTTTTACCGATCAAGTATCCCATGCCGCTCTCGCGGGTCAATATGCTCTAGAGCAGACATTCCTCGTGCCGCAAAGGGCTCTTCTTTGTCCTGAAAAGTCGCCGGTCAGCATTTTGGAGAGGATGTCGAACAAAAACTTGGTCAATCCAGAGTATTT
>CAYOMT010000121.1:0-2092 GCA_964405125.1 uncultured bacterium | reverse complement strand
GCGATCGTTGAAATTCGACAGCTTTCGCGCAGCTCAAAAACCAAATTTTGAAGTGCTTTGGGTATATATATAATTTTTTTTAAAAACGGATTTCTCCGGATAGATCGATGCTGTTTTGATTGAATGCCCTCCATTCAATGGCAAGGGTTGCCTTGCGATGGTCGATGATTGTGGCTCCAAGGGCAAGGCCGAAGCGATTCGAGGTAGTAATCGATTTGGTTGCAACATCTACGCTTATATTCGTCGTGGGGAGCCTGACCCGGACATCTCCTGCGGAAGGACTTAATTTTGCAATCAGATAAGATGCCGTTGCATAAGGGGAAAAATATTTAGTTCGATAGGAAAATCCAAGCGCTGCTTGAAATTCATCATAGTTATAGGAAAAATCATTGACGATATTATAGGCAAAGTTTTCACACTGAAAAAAACTGGGTGTTTGATTGGATTGAAAATATTTAATATCGCATCCGGCTCGGAAATTTCCCTGATGAAAAAATACAATTTTCCCCCCAACGCCCCAAGCAAATTGTTGCTGCGTAAGAATCTCTTGATCGATTTGTAAGCGCTGCCCTCCAATAATTCCATAGAGGTCGAGACGGTCTTTTAAATTGAAGGTGAGCATCCCTGCTTGCGTCCACAATTTTAAATGCGATGAGGAGCCTCTGCATCCGTTGATTTCAAATTCATCGCGGAATCTTTGGCTATAAACATAGTCGCCGAAATAAGAGATTCGAAAACTCCACCAGGCCGGCGTATCTTGAATGATCCCTTTATTTTGGAGGCTTGGCTGCGCCGGATTCCCGATGAATGTAGAAAATCCGACAGAGGGAAGAAGGGCGCAAAGAATTCTGAAGAAATAGGTCCTCATAGTTTTTCTATACCATTCATCTATTCGTTCGACAAGCGGAAAAATGAGATTTTGAAATTGCTTGCGAAATAATTTTTAAAAAATTATTGAGAAAAATATATGCACTCAAAAAATAGATTGCTCGGATAGGAGACTTCTCGATGGCCTTGAATGAAACAATAATGCAATTGAATTCTCTTCTCGAAGAGGTCGTTCATGATTTGCATAAAGTATACAAAGGAAATAAATCTGCGGCGCAGAGGGTAAGAGTCGGAACAATCGATTTAGAAAAGATTGCAAAACGTTTTCGAAAAGAATCTGTCTCTGCTGAGAGAAATGGAAAATTCAAGAAAAAATTTGCCACAAAAAAAATAAAACGAAAAAAGAAGCGCGTCATATAAATTTTGGTATAATCCCCCCCTTGCGATTTAACTCTTTTTCAGGCATCCTTATATCCAAATTTAGCGAAGGATTTTTATGTTTGGATCTTCAACTTTTTTATTGCTTGCTGCAGGGGAAGCCGCTCCTCAAGGCGGAGGACTGATGTCCATGTTCTTTATGATCGGAACGGCCCTTGTTTTTTTCTATTTTATTTTATGGCGTCCAGAACAAAAACGGCGTAAAGCGGCAGAGAAGATGCGCGGCTCTTTGAAAAAAGGGGACCGGGTCACTGCAATGGGAATCATTGGCAAAGTGGATCGAATTATGGATCAAACCATTGTTTTAAAGATGATTGATGGTTCTAAAATTGAAGTTCTGAAAGCTGTGATCACCGACGTTCAGCCTTCTACAGAATCTGAACCCCCAGTGAATGGATAAGCGATGAGTCTTTCTTCTGTAGGAAGTGCTTCTTCTTTATTCGACAGCGTGAGTCCGCCTCCTTTAGCGCAATGGGTTTTAGAAGACGAAGCCCAGCGAGAAGTTGAGGGTGATTTAGATGCGCAGCAGGCGTTTTGTTCAGAAGAAAGCTCTATTTCTGAAGCTGTGGAAAAGACCCCTCCTCTTTTGCAAGAGGGGCCTTCTCTCGGAGAAATTCCTTGCGGCAGCTATTTGCTTCAGTCTCCCTCGGATGAAGTTTTAGGTCAGGGTGTCAATTTCGCCGTAGAGAGTCAGTCTTGGGGAGCAGATTCACGGAATCAAGAGTCTCTCCCGTGAGATGGATCGCTTCGATATGAGCCTTTTTTTCATCTAAGCTGACGAAGTACACATTGTTTTTTCTGGCTCGTGTTTCTAAATACCACAAAT
>CAYOMT010000120.1:0-2113 GCA_964405125.1 uncultured bacterium | reverse complement strand
TTTTTCACTATGACCGAGATCCAGGACGTTGGAGTTTGATTTTTGTCTGAACTGTTGTTTAAACGATCCAGAATTTCATAATTGGCAAGATAGGAAAGAAGCCTTTCTTCGTCGACGTAATGAAAATAACGGCCGCTTTCCTCCCCCTCGCCAGCTCCCATTTTAAATGAAAAGAAGGCGATTCCTCCCTTTTTCAGGGCTTTGTAGATGCGGGTTATTACATCGGGAAGAAGCTCTTTTTGTACGTGGACGAGGCTGGCGCAGCACCAAACACCATCAAACTCTTCTTTAAAATCAATTTCCTCCATCCACATTTTTTTTGCTGTAATTCCCAATTCCGCCACATGTTTGATAAATTCCTCGGCTGCGTCAATGGCTAAGACATCAAATCCCAACTTCTGAAAAGCGAGGGAATCTCTCCCTGAGCCACAGCCAGCGTCTAGAACCTTTGCTCCCTGAGGGAGTCTGGTTATAAAGGCGTTAAAAAGGTACGAAACATCAAAATTTTGCGTTCGTTCGATGTATTGCTTCGCATTTTGGTTGTAATAGTCAATAGTCTGGTTCAAGGGTTTCTCTCCTTGTAAAGGGTTTGAAGGGCGTATACCGCTCGTGATTCGAAAATCGGTTTTGCCGGCGTCGGGCAGCCACAGAATTTGTGACCCGCCTGCATCGATAAACTTTTCAAGTTTATCTGCTTCGGCGCCGGCTGCGCCTGGCCCAAATTCTGGGCGCCTCCTTGGCATCTCCTGTTTTTTGAATCCCTCTCGGTATATTCCTAGAAAAAGAAAAAGTTCGTATGAATTCGTTTTAGGTAGATCTTTTTGTTAGGAAAGTCGAGGCAAACGGCAAATTTATTAAAAAAGTCCATGCCGAGAATTCCGTCAGCCCAAGATAACTTCTCTGGGAATTCTAAAGGATAAAAATCCCACCCGCCCAAATCTACAGAATTTAGTTCGAGATGATTCATTTTTATTTTTCTTTGATTAAGCGATGAATTAGCTAATGAAATGCTGGCCCCTGTATCAAGAAGGAGCTTTTTTACGCTGCTTTCAGACATAAAATTTACACCGACTAAACCCCTTTCAAAGTCAAAAGACCCCTCAACAAACCCCTCGAAAGAAATTTTGGTTTTCATGTCTTCGATAGTCGCTTCAAGGAGAAAGAGAGGCTGAGACAAATCCAAAAAAACTACAGAAGAATGAAAAGTAGCGCTACCTATTCTACCATCGATGTGAGCCAGCTGATTTTGTATTCGTTCCCAATCTGATTTTCCAATTTTATTTCCCGTGGTTATTAAAAATTCGCTCTCCTCAACTGCCGTTGCGTTTTCAACTCGCAAAGGTCCTATTTTGAGAACAGGGATTTTATAAGAAGGGCTATGATATTCATTCCCTTTAATATCATGCCAAACAGAGGGTTTTCCTAATTGTTTGTCCTGAATTTGATCTAAAACACGTGGTTTTATCATTAGATCGGAATTAGAACCTAAATCTAGCTCTAGATTGTACTCCGTATCTTCAATTTTTACCCTCACCATAGGAGATTCACTACAAGATAGAAAAAAGATAGGGAGGCTTTGTTCCTGATATCTGGACGAGCAGGAAATGGAAACCAACAAAAGAAGGCATTGAAGGAACCATTTCCTGCACATACTTATCTATCCATTTGAATCATTGTCTTTATCGTGGGAATCGGGTGGATCTGCTCTGTCAGCACTTGAGGTTTGATTATCATTATTTGATTCTTTGTCTTTTTCGTAGGCCACTTTTACCTCATATTGGTTTCCTCGGGTATCTTCAAAACCAACGGATATTTCTATTCTTGCTCCGCCGCTCATCATCGGTTTAATTTCCTCTCTTACGAGGATTGGATGTTCCGCTTTTTGGCGCTCGATCACAAAGGGAATGTCAGTTGTTTGCAGACAGAGCCTTATTTCTCTTCCGCCCAGGTTACCCACCTCTTCCCAGTTTCTATATTCAATTGTATCGAATTCACTCTCAGAAACTTCAGTTATCATAATGTACCTCAATGTCAAAAAATTGTGAAACTTCTTCTGGATGTCAGTCCAGAAGAAGGAGGGCATTAACCTACAATAAATATTTTATTGCAACCT
>CAYOMT010000119.1:0-2182 GCA_964405125.1 uncultured bacterium | reverse complement strand
ACCAAAGGATAAATCTCTACCGCATCAGCGATAATATCCTTCGCTTCCTTATTGGTTAAATTTCCGTGGCATGCTACCACTCCGTTCGGTATGACTTTCCGTATGAGTCCCGCCATAAAATAGGTAGAGTCGACCAAAGGAGAGTTCTGGGTCGCAACTCGATCTTCACAGGTAGGTCCGGAAAATTTCTTCCAAATATCTTTAATACAGATCGTTAAGCGCAAAAGGCAGCCCTTTTTGAGAACACCGGGATTTTGATCCATGCAATCGCGTAATATCGGAACAGTTTTTTCTACTTCCTTGTTAAATTCGGCAAGTTGAACCGGGTCTTGCGGCTCAGGACATCTAGCAACTCTTATTCTTGTACTGTCTCTAAGGAGTGAAGAGGGAAGCACAGGGGCCCCCGTCTCAAGAAACCCCGGAACGTCTGTCCCTCCAAGAGAATCAGGAGAGGCTCTTCAAGTGCATGCAAACAAAGTCAATAGGGCCAAAGCTGTCGCGCCAACAATAACCTGTCTCTGAATCCTATTGGGAGCAGGATCTCGTACAGGATTTGCGTCCATTCTCGTTTCTATATCTCTAACTATCATCTCTAATTGTCGCGCTTTCATTTTTTCCTCATAATTTAAAATATTTAACTTTTTCGTATATATTTTAATGATATTTTATATAAAAATAAACAAAGATATTAAGCTATTGATTTTAAGTGATTTATAAATACATCAAAAAGAAATATTTTTAATTATAGATGGGAAAAAATCTCTTCTGCCCGGTTCAGCCAAGACTCGTCTCCAAGGGTCGTATTCTCGCCATGGCCGGGAATCACCCTCGTATTTGGGGGAAGAGCTGCGAGTTTTTTCAAAGAAGGCCACATCCGGGAGGGCTCTGCCGTAGGCAAGCGGGCAAAAAGAAACCGGTATTCAATTTCCCCGCAATCACCTCAATTGATTATCATAGCGCTCAATACTTAATTTTGCATTCCACACTTAGGACACTTCCCCCTATTAAAAAAATTAGGGCTAAATGCAGTATTGCAGTTCTTACATCGAATAATGGGATATATTGTAGCAAGCATTGTGTCAAAACGAACAAAACACCCCTGTGAATCACAAAAAACAGAGGGAATCGAGATTTTACTGCCATGATCTGTTTGCAACAGAATTCCGTCTTCGTTGATTAAGATAGAATCGGAGTTTACATAAAATCTGTCATTTTCCAAAATATCAATCATATGCGAAGGCTTCTGAACACCCTCGAGAGAACTTAACAAAAACACAAACATCGCAAGTAAAATATGTGGAATCTGCTTCATCTTAAATCCTTCTGGTTAAAGAGAAGGATTCTAGGTATATATATAATAATTTACTACCTATTTTTAACTGCCTGCACATCCTCCCCTCCGACAAAACAAAATTCTCCCGAAGCGCAAAGGTTTCTCGAAAAACTCCTCTTTGAAGAAGGGGGTGTATACACTTTATTCGGAAGTAAACCTTTAACAGATATTCTTGTTTTTCATGGAAAAGAAACGGATATCAGTTTATCCGACCTATCTGAAGATTCTCTGAAAGAAATGACTTACATCAACGATCAAACGACAGACTATCTTGACGCATGGAAAAAATTTTCTCAACAGGTGAAATGGAATAAATTTCGATGCTTTGAACGAGCATCCCCTTTCGATCCTCTCCATGTTTCCTATTTTCTTCTCAATGTCGACAATGCAAGAGACGTATACAAAAAATATCAAACCCTTTTTACCAAAAAATTGGGAAGAAAAATCTCTTTCAACCAGGCTCTAGAAGAATTGGAGGATCCTCATTCATTCTTTTGGGAAACTGTCTTTGCCGATCATGAATTGTCAGGCCTTTTGTATGGATATGGAGAAGAGAATATCGAAACGTTTGGCAAGCCCTCATCTGCAAAAGCACAATTCACAGAAGATGTGCAGTCTTATGCAAAAATCAACTCCTCACATTTCCCACTGCCTATTTATGCTGTCTCTAAACATGACACCACCACAAGAAAATACATAAAAGAACGAAAAAAAATCCAACAGATCTATCGCAATAAAAACTTCTTCGATGTCAGTGTAAAAAGACTTGCTGAATGACATCCTCTTATTGCCGAGAAAAAATCTCTTCTGCCCGGTTCAGCCAAGACTCGTCTCCAAGGGTCGTATTCT
>CAYOMT010000118.1:0-2268 GCA_964405125.1 uncultured bacterium | reverse complement strand
TTTTTTAAAAATCTTCCGAGTCTACTCTCTGTTGGAAGAGAGGCTCTACTTGCTTTCTCCACAATTTCTCCATTTTCTAAAAATAGCGCTTGGTCAAAAACTTCTCTTGCAAAAGGCATGTCCTGACTCGAGATAATGATCCCTTTTCCCTCTTGCCGCAATTTTTTTAAGATCTCGATCAGCCGGGAAGCGCTTTCCGGGTCAAGGGCTGAGCTGGGTTCGTCGAGCAGGAGAAACTGCGGATTGAGGAGGAGAGCGCGGGCAATCGCCGCTCTTTGCTGCTGGCCCCCAGAAAGTTGGTGGGGGTATGCTCCAGCGTACGATTCCATTTCAAGAGAAGCGAGCATCTCAAGGGCGGATGCGTGCGCAAGAGACTTTTTTTCAGGAAAACGGTCTTGGAATGGCCGGGTGCAGTTTTGGAGAACGGTCATGTGTGGAAATAAAGCAAACTGCTGCGGCACGAACCCGATGCATTGGCATCTTTCAAGAGAAGAGAGAGTTTGAAGGAGAGCCGATTTATAAAAAATATCTCCCTGATAATCCTTCTCTATTTGAGCGATGCAGCGGAGAAGCGTTGTCTTGCCCGATCCGCTTTTCCCGAGGAAAAGGGTGATTTGATTGGAAGGGATCTCGAGAGAAATCTCTTTCAGAATCCGTTTGCTTTTGGATACGGAGAGATTTTTAAGTTTTAACATAAGGGAAACTCCTCTCGAGTTTTTTGGTGATGAGATTGAGGACCCCTGATATCGCAAGATAAAAGAGGGCCAAAGTAAGATAGATGGGTACCGGCTCCATTTCCCGAGAAACAAGATTCATCCCGACGCGCGTCAGCTCGAGAAGGCCGATCGAAGAGATCACGGCCGTACTTTTGAGAAGAGCGTCGAGTTCGTTATTGAACATCGGAAGGGTGAGGTAAAATACTTGCGGAAGGACGATTCGGCAAAGAGTTTGCAGAGTCGTGTAGCCAAGAGAAAATGCAGCCTCCCACTGTGAAATGGGGATCGCATTTAGAGCTCCGCGGATAAATTGGGCCACATAGCCGGAAGAACAGATCCCCAAAGAAATCACCGAGGCTGTGAATGGATTTAGATTGAATCCAAAAAGATCGGGCAGGACGAAATAGACAATCAGAAGCTGCACGAAAAAAGGGACTCCTCGAGAGATGAATGAAAATACTTCGGCTAGAGGCGAGAAAAAAGGAACTCTAAGCCGTTTGCAGGAGAGAATTCCGAGGGCAATTCCAAGAAAAAAACTCAACGAGCCGGACAGTAAAAGCACCTGGATTGTCATCCAAGCCCCTTTCAGGAACAAAGGGGCGGATTTTGATAGAAGATCAAAAGTATTCATTTGAGAAGGCCCCACTTTTTCTCAAGTTCGGCGATCTTTCCTTCGGATTTGAGTTCATCGATAGCTTTTCTCACCTGAGAGGCAAGTTCAGGGGAAGATTTTCGGATGCAAATTCCATTTCCTGAGGAACGCACTTCTGCCGGAAGAGGGAATGGAACTATCTTCAATTCCGGATACTGAGCCAAAAATCGAGAGATGAGAGATGGATCTATAGAGGTCGCAATCGATTTTTTATACTTGAGATCCATAATGGCATCATTGACCGATCCGAGATTTTTGAGCCGGATGCTAGGGTATTTTTTCAAAACAGCCTCTTGAAAGGAGCCGGATTCAACCGAAACCTCTTTATTTGCCAAATCGTCAAAGGATTGGATCCCATCTGGAACTTCCTTCCAAAAAAGGATCGGTATTTCCGTTTCCTCTTCTCCTTGGTAGTGGATCATTTCCATCGCATTCGAACGCTCTTTTGTGATCGATATAGCCCAAATAAGCGCGTCGGCTTTTCCCTGCTTTAGAGCAATCATAAGACCCGGCATGCTGCCAAAATCTTTGATCTCCAACGATCTTCCCAGTTTTTTGGCAAGTTCCTGGCTCAAATCAATATCGAACCCTTCATACTCTCCCTTGTCGTTTAAGCTGACATACGGAGCGTAACCACTCGTCGTTCCTATGATAAGCGGTTTTTCAGTTTGTTTTGCAAAAGCTGCAAATGAAAATAAAAATATTTTCAAAAAAAATTTCATAAAAATCCCAAATTAAAAAATATCGAGCTTCTAAGTTCAGTACTTAGTAGTTAGTGAGATGAAAAAATAAATTAGCTATGATGATGGTGATGAAAAGAAAGAGAGAGGAGTTGTGAGAAAGAAATTTTCTGTTGATAGAACGTCATAAAATCCTCTAATCCCAAAGATCTGGGAATGA
>CAYOMT010000117.1:1218-2281 GCA_964405125.1 uncultured bacterium | reverse complement strand
TTAAAAAAATTTATCCTTTCTGAACCTGAACATGTAAAGCAGCTTTACAGCAAAGATTTTAATGGTTGGATCGCCACAGGCATCTCCTCAAAAAATCTCCTTATCCGCTCTTTAGAATTGAAAATTGCAGGCACTCGCCATATCGAGGAAGCCGTCGCATTTCAATCGGAGGCTACAAGCCATTTTAATCAATCTGATATCCTTGTGGTCCCTACTTTTAAAAAGAAAAAAGACAACACCACTGAAGCCCTGCTATTTACCGTCCCGCGCGAATCTTTGAAAACCCACCTTTTGGAATTGGAAAAACTGCAGATCGATCCAGATGGCGTCAGCACGATCAGTTCCGCTCTTTGCTGCTTCATTCATTGGAAAATCCCGACTCTTTCGGATGCATTTATCGTGGATCTAGGATCGAGTGAATGCAGCTGTATTTCGATGGAGAATGGAGAATTAAAAAAATCTTATTCCATATCTTATGGGATTGAAGCGCTTCTTTTATCCTTATGGGAAGATCGAAAAAAAATTCTTCTTTTAAGAGAGATCGAAGGAGCGGCGAAACAGATCGATCTGCTGCTTTTAAAACCCGATCTAAATCCTCATCTTACAGTTAAATTGAACGAATTCCGCAGAGAATTAGCGAAAGCGATTTACTCTTTTCATCGCAATTCTGATCTAAAACCTGTTATCTTTACAGGACGCGTAGATGCATTTGGTCATTTACCCGAATTTTTAATCCATGGTTTTAAAGACGCCATCTGCCCGGAATATGCATCTCCCTTGACGATCGACGAACAGAAGTTCGCCGCCTGTGCTGGACTCGCTTTAGAAAAGCCTTTATCCCGTTCTTTGCAATTTAGAATCGGTGAGTTTTTCCCTCAAAAAAACTGGAAGCGCATTGGTTTTTATTCTCTCGCTCTTCTGTTTTCTTCGCTTCTTCTCGCTAGCTGTCTTGTCTGGTTCGGAATCCGAACTGGCGAATCGCGCAAAATGCAAATGATGGACTCATTACAATCTTCTTTGGACCGTTGGGATCCTGTCCTAAAAAAGAATTTGTTTTCCGACA
>CAYOMT010000117.1:0-1118 GCA_964405125.1 uncultured bacterium | reverse complement strand
TACCGCACTTCATTTTATTTAAAAAACCGGAGTCCTCATGCCTCTTAACTTTTGGGATCGATGCCTTGAGAAGTTCGGACGTCTTTTTTTCGCCCAAATGCGCCCTTTTTTCTTCTTTATATTAATGGTCATCCCTCTTTTCGCTGCAGCGGCTTTTTTATTTTTGCAAAACAACCGAATCCAAGAAATCGAAGAGCGTTTTGCTGCCGCTTCCACTAAAGGAAAGGCAGCTTTCGAACGCAAGGCAAAAAAAGAAGCCTTTCTTCATCGGTATTTAAATGCCGACCCTTATTTTCTCGATCAAAAAATCGAATCGCTCCTTTTCCTGCAAAATGAAAGAAAACAGATCGAATCCTGGCTCCGCCATCCGGCTTTGCCGCGTAAAGAGTCTCTTGTAGAACGGCTCTCTTTTTTAACAGAAGGTGCCAATCGACTTGTTTTTGCTGAAGAAAATATCCGCACTTCCGGGCGTATTCAAGAAACGGACGAAAAGCAACGGCATCCTGTCCAGATGCACGAAAACGATTTGCAAAAACTCCTCTCATTGATCGAAGACATACCCGTCGGTCCTTATCTTCCTCCGAATGGAGCTCCTCAGCTTCTCGTTAGGGACTTCCGGCTTAAAAAAATAAAGACGCATCTTCACACAGAAATTTTTGAAGTAGAAATGGATCTTGTTAAAAGGGAATTTTCACCACCATGAAAAATCGAGCCCAATGCCAAACTGTTTTTCTTTTCATTCTTCTTTTTGCCCTGGCCGGCTGTCATCGCTCAGCGCCTGTCGAACCCCTGGTCGGGATTCAAATACAAGACCGCAACGGATTGACAGAGACAGTCAGCACTCCGGATCGTCTCCAGCTTTATGAAAATGTCGATTTCAGCTCTTCGCAGCCTTACAAGAAAGTTCTGCGTGTTTATAAAAGAGAGGGAAAAAATCACGCTAAAATCACCACCTATCATCCAAACGGTTCGATTTGGCAATATTTGGAAGCTCAGGAAATGCGCGCGCAAGGCGCTTATATGGAATGGTATTCCAATGGTCAGCTCCGCATCGAAGCACATGTAATCGGAGGAACTGCGGATGTATCCTTAGGATCGCAGCAAGATTGGCTCTTCGA
>CAYOMT010000116.1:0-2293 GCA_964405125.1 uncultured bacterium | reverse complement strand
CTCAAAGAAAGCCTTTATAGTAAAATACAAGTATGTCGAGAAACCCCTTTTTTTCCTTCCCTCTCTATTAATGAAGAGACAAGAGATGTATAAGACTTTTTCTTTCATTTTTCTTTCTATTCTCTTATCATTGAACTTTTTCCGAACGCAAAGAGAACAAAGATGAAAAAAAAGACGTTTCTTATTCTTCTTCTGGGACTTACAGGTTGTTTTCAAACCTACAATGAAGACGACGATTTAAGAACTGTGCCCATTACGAATAACCCATACATTGTACCCAACCATGGTTCCAGCCTGCCTATGATGGGCGGCGGTTGACAAATCTTTATTTTTCCCATAAGATAGGACAAGGGGCTTTTTATTCATGAAAAAACCATCTCCATACCATTTCTTCTCTTTCGATAAAGAAAAAGTCCTCAAAGACATCGGCCAAGCGGGGCTGCTTCACGCTCTCAAGCAAATGCTCATGATCCGCAACCTAGAAACCAGAGGAGAAGCGGCCTATCAGCAAGGAAAGGTCGGAGGGTTCTACCATTCTTACGCAGGCCAAGAAGCCATTCAAATGGGGTGCCTTGCTGCATGTGGCTCAAAACACTGGTTTACAACAACTTATAGATGCCACGCCCTCGCTTATCTCTTAGGCGCGACGCCGAATGAAATCATGGCCGAGCTCTACGGGAAAACGACGGGAAACGCCATGGGCAGAGGTGGATCGATGCATCTTTATGCCGATAGACTCCTTGGGGGTCTGGCAATTGTTGGGGGGCACGTTCCGATTGCGACAGGGGCCGCTTTTTCGATTCAATATCTCAAACAAAAAGGACTTGTTTCCTTCTGTTTTCTCGGCGAAGGGGCTTCCGTGCAAGGGGCGACTCACGAATCGTTGAATCTTGCCTCTCTTTGGAATCTTCCTTGCATCTACGTTATTGAAAACAATCAATGGGGGATGGGGACAGCTGCGAGTAGAGCTGTTTGCGTACAGCCGATTGCGGAACATTTTGCACAAGCCTACGACATGAAATCATATACTTTAGACGGGATGGATTTCCTCAGTTGCTATGCAGGATTCAAGGAAGCTTTAAATGAAGTATTATCGACATCGCGTCCTGTGATTATTGAGGCCATGTGCGAGCGTTTTCGAGGCCATTCCATTTCTGATCCAGGATTGTATCGGACAAAGGAAGATCTGCAAAAAACGATGGAAAAAGACCCGATTTTGTATGTCAAACATCTTTGCCTCGAAAAAAATTATCTCACAGAAGAATCTTTTAAAGAGCTCGATCGGGAATCTAGAGAAATTGCGATCGAAGCGATGAAGTTTGCAGAAAATAGCCCGGATCCGGACCCGATTGTTTTAGAAGAGGGTGTTTTTGCTCCGAAGGAGAAAATATAAGATGGCGAAGACACAGATCGTAGACATCCGCGAGGCGCTGCGGCAAGCAATCGACGAAGAAATGACCCGCGATCCCCGCATTTTTATTATGGGCGAAGAGGTCGCAGAATATAACGGCGCATATAAAGTCACGAAAGGGATGCTCGCAAAATGGGGCCCCGAAAGAGTGATTGACACCCCAATTACGGAAGGGGGATTTGCCGGCGTTGCCATCGGGGCCGCCCAAACGGGACTTCGTCCGATTGTCGAATTCATGAGCTGGAATTTTTCCTTTGTCGCATTTGATCAGCTCGTTTCGAATGCAGCCAAAGCCTATTATATGTCGGGAGGCCGTTTCCACGTCCCCATCGTATTTCGAGGGCCCAATGGCGCTGCAGCTCAAGTTTCTTGCCAGCATTCTCATAACGTGGAAGCCATCTACGGCAATCTTCCCGGATTTATTATCATTACCTATAGCGATGCCTACGATGCCAAAGGACTGCTGAAGTCAGCCCTTCGAGCCAATAATCCGGTCCTCTTTCTAGAAAACGAGCTCAGTTACGGCGATAAAATGGAGATCCCCGAAGAGGAGTACCTCGTTCCGATTGGCCAGGCCAAAATCGCAAGAGTAGGAAAGCATGTGACCCTCGTCTCCTATTCCCGCATGCTCAAATTTTGCTGGGAAGCCGCCGAAGAACTTGCGAAACAAGGCATTTCTGTAGAGATCGTAGATGTAAGAACCATCAAACCCCTCGACATTGCAACGATCGCTTCTTCCGTGCGCAAAACCCACCGATGCGTTCTTGTCGAAGAAGGGCACGTCTTTGCAGGGATCTCTGCAGAAATTGGGTTCCAAATCCAGCAACACTGCTTCGACGATCTCGACGCGCCGCTTTTGCGCGTTTGTTCTCGGGAAACCCC
>CAYOMT010000115.1:0-2344 GCA_964405125.1 uncultured bacterium | reverse complement strand
TGCCCTCGCCTCTTGCGCTCTGCCGAAGGGGTCAATGTCCTCATTGAACATCAGATCGAAGGGAAAAGTTCCATTGTTTTAACCAATATTGAGTATTGCGATTTTGCGAAGTTCGGCATTGAAGATCTCCCCCTCAAAGAAGGAGAGCCCTATTCCCGTTTCTCGTCGAATACAAATCTTCTATTTGTCGATCTTTCGATGATCCGAAAGGCAGTTCGAGAATGTCCTTTTCCGGGACTTTTATTGAACTTGAAAAAAGGCTCTTTTACGAACGCAAAGGGAGAAAAAGAAGAAGCGATTTTAGGACGGCTCGAATCCACGATGCAAAATATCGCCGATGTGTTTACTGAAGAAAAACAAGATTCTTTGGCTCCGGAAAGCACTTTTATTACTTATAATCAAAGACATAAGACAATTTCGACAACAAAAAAGGTTTTTGTCGAGGGCGCTCCCATGCAAGAGACTCCCGAGGCCTGTTTTTTTGATTTTCTATTTGCGGCAAGAGAGCTTTTGGAAGTTTTCTGTGGATTTTCTCTTCCGAAAGCCCGCCTTTTACAGGAGTATTTAACAAAGGGCCCCGAGTTTGTTTTTCTTTACCCTCCTTCTTTAGGGCCTCTTTATTCGATCATTGGAGAGAAATTACAGGGAGGGGTTTTCTCTTTGGGCGCAGAAATCAATTTGGAAATATCCGATCTTTTGATAAGAGGGCTTACTATAGACGGGTCTTTGCAGATTCGGGGGGCGGGGAGAGTGGTTTTGCGGGATGTAACCTTTTTGAATCAAGGGATTGATTGGCCCTCTTCGCGCCCTTTTTGGAAGGGGAATTTCCGACGGTTGGAAACGGTCGAGATTATCGTTGAGAAAGATGCGGAGTTTATTGCAGAGGGCGTGACCTTTTTGGGATCCCATCGATTTGAGGTAAAAGAGGGGATGTCCCTGCGTGTTCAACAAGAGGGTGGACAACTTTTGTTAAGCGAAAAGCCGAAACATGGTATGAGTTGAAATATGGCTAAGAAATACGATGAAGCGACGATTCAGTCTCTCGATGCGCTTGCGCATATTCGACTGCGGTCGGGGATGTATATTGGTAGATTGGGGGACGGATCCCATCCCGACGATGGAATCTATGTCATGTTGAAGGAGGTCATTGATAACGCAGTGGACGAATTCATCATGGGGAGCGGCAAAAAAATTGAGATTGTCCTCAGCGAAAAAACATCGACCGTGTCGGTTCGGGATTATGGTCGGGGCATTCCTCTTGGCAAAGTGATCGAGTGCGTGAGCAAGATCAATACAGGGGCGAAATACAACGACGACGTATTTCAGTTTTCAGTCGGCTTGAATGGCGTGGGAACAAAAGCTGTGAATGCTTTGTCTTCTCATTTTGTCGTGAAAAGTGTCCGCGAAGGGCAATTTGTCGAGGCAGAATTCTCAAAGGGCGTTTTAAAAGGACAGAAAAAAGGGAAGACTAAAGAAGAGAACGGGACTTTTGTTGAATTTACGCCGGATACTGAGATTTTTAAGAAATTCCGCTTTCAAAAAGAGCTGATTCTCAAGAGGCTTTGGCATTATGCATATCTCAACACCGGCCTTACTTTGGTGTTCAATGAGGAGGAGATTTCTTCCGAAAACGGCCTTTTGGATCTTCTCAATAAAGAAGTGCAGGAAGATCGCCTCTATGAACCTTTGCACTATCGGAGCAAGAGCCTCGAGTTTGCGTTTCTCCATGCCTCGAGCTACGGGGAAACCTATTTCTCTTTTGTCAACGGACAATATACGCAAGACGGGGGGACCCATTTATCGGCTTTTAGAGAGGGGATTCTCAAGGGCGTAAATGAGTATGCGAAGAAGAACTTTCAGGGAGTGGATGTGCGCGAGGGGATCGTCGGCACCATTTTAGTGAAAGTCAAAGATCCTGTTTTTGAATCGCAAACCAAGAATAAGTTATCCAATATCGAGATTCGGACGGGGATTGTCCAGGAAGTGAAGGATGCTGTCCAAAATCTTCTGTTTAAAAATGAAGAAACCGGCAAAAAAATTGTAGAAAGGATTTTTTTCAACGAAAAGTTGCGCAAAGAGCTCGCGGCGGTTAAAAAAGATGCGAAGGAAAAACAAAAAAAGATCTCTTTTAAAATTCCGAAATTAAGAGATTCGAAATACCATTTTGGGGACGAGTCGAAAGAAGGGCAAAAATCGGTGATTTTCCTGACAGAAGGAGAGTCGGCGTCTGCATCGATTGTGATGACGCGCGATCCTTTGACGCAGGCCGTCTTTTCTTTGAGAGGAAAGCCGCTCAATGTGTATGGGATGAAACTCGATCAGCTTTATAAAAATGAAGAGATGT
>CAYOMT010000114.1:0-2374 GCA_964405125.1 uncultured bacterium | reverse complement strand
TCGTGTGGATTTGGTTATACACTGGACGCTAAAGGAAAATATCAGAAATTGGAACAACTCGGGATCGTCATCTTAGAAGATGATGTAGAAATCGGCGCCAATACAACGATCGACCGTTCCCGGTTCAAAGCCACCATCGTTCGACGTGGCAGTAAAATCGATAATCTTTGTCAAATCGCCCACAACGTCGAAATCGGAGAAGACAATGCGATCGCTGCGCAAACAGGGATCGCCGGGTCTGCGAAAACAGGCAAGCATGTGGCAATGGGTGGACAAGTCGGGATTCTGGGGCACATCGAAATTGAAGATCAGGTGATGATCGCAACGCGAAGTGGCGTTTCTAAAAATCTCCAGCCAGGCAAATACCGTGGCAGCCCTGCAATCCCTATTGCAGAGTACAATCGGCAAGAAGTGTATGTCCGCAAGCTCAAATCCTATGTTGAAAAAATGAAACAAATGGAGCAAGATTTAGAGAGGTTAAAAGGGTAAAGAGAATGCGTCTATTTCTTACAAAACAAAGAATTGTTGCGCTCTCCACAGTCCTTTTTCTCATCGGTCTTGCAATCATAGCCATCCTGGACGCCTGGTGGCCCGGCATCATGCTCGCAATCGGCCTTCCTTTAGCGTTCCGTCAATATCTCTTCGGAAAAACTTACGATATGGGGATTACGCTCCTTGTGTTCGTAGGCACATTCGTTACCGTCGAATATGACATCAGCTGGCGCATTTTCTTACCGATTCTCTTCAGCATCGGCGCCATTTACATTCTCATCAAGGAATTCATCAAGCCTGAAAAAGATGACGAAGAAGAAAAGTAGTGTATTACTTACCTTCAATCAACGTCCGCCTATCTCGGTGCTTTCCTCGGTGTTTTCTCGGTGTTTAAAAATGGTCCCAACGCTGTGATCTGCAAAATTCGTGCAAAATTTTAAACACCGAGGAGCACCGAGAAAGCCACCGAGAAAAACACAGAGATTAGGAAAAGATATGGATAATATTCGGTATAAAAAAGCTCTTCTTTTTATCTGTTGCATCTCTTCTCTTGTTGCCTATGACAGGGCATCGAGTTACCCTTATCTCTCCGGCGATACGTGGCGTTTTTTTGCAGACTTCAGGCTCTCAGGCAAAACATCATTCAATGAAGAAAAAGAAACCTTTAATCCAAGGAAAGTGCAGCCGGGAGATACGATTTTTGTCGAGTATGATTCACTCAAAAGATTTGCCAAATACTTACCCAAGATTAGAAACCGTTTTATTTTAATCACACCCAACTGCGAATCGGGGACCGACAATCCTCAGCCGGGGCAATTTGCCGCACTGCTCGATTCTCCTAAAATTGCCGCTTGGTTTGTCCAAAACATTGACAGGCCGCCAACAAGCCGCGTGATCCCCATCCCAATCGGACTTGCCAACCAAGTATGGCCTCATGGGCAAATCTCCATCCTGGATCCCATTGCATCCAGCGCGCCGCCCTTCGGCAGTGAAAAGCGCGATCTCTTTATCTTTATCAATTTTTCTATCAACACGAACTCTCATGCAAGAGAGCCTTGTTTTAAGCATTTTCAGAGTCTTCCCTCTACCACTTTTAAACAGTCGCAATCTTTCGAAGAATATTTGCGCGACTTATCCCGTTCTGTATTTGTGGTCAGCCCTCCGGGAAATGGCCAAGATTGCCACCGCACTTGGGAAGCTCTTCTCATGGGATGCTACCCCATTGTCCTCAGCTCTACCTTAAATCCTCTCTACGAAGGGCTGCCGATCGTCGTCGTTTCAAACTGGGAGGAAGTAACGGAAGAATTCCTGCGCCAAAAACAAAAAGAATTCAAATCGAAGTCTTGGGAACTAGAAAAACTCTACGCCCCCTATTGGTATCAAAAAGTGTTTGCCATTCAAAAAAAGTTAAGAAAAAACGCAACCCTAATCGAGAAAGTCATCTCCTGCATGTTTTAAGTAATACTATTTAGAAAAGGCCATCTTTGCTTTGAACTCTGTGATACATGCGTCTATTCAGTCGCATTCAGGTAACTCAGCAAGCATTACTTTGAACCGTTCTATGTAGATTCCTGGTGGTTTCCCAGTATTCATACTCAAGGTGATAGCCAAAAAATCCATGGGGAGTCTGTATCGAACATAGGATTCAACCTCTTGATGATACTCTTTACTAAGTTGTCCCCATGCCGCTTTGTTGGCCTCCGTGGCATCACGTATAGTGGCATCGCGTGCATTCATTGTTCTTTTTTGTAATTCACTAATGTTTTCTATGACCACCCGAAGTTCAGGGGATATCGGATTCAGCAGATTGGATAATTCAGCTGTTCTTACTTTGAATCGTTCTTTGTATATTTCTGGCGGCTTTCCAGAATTATGACTCAGA
>CAYOMT010000113.1:0-2498 GCA_964405125.1 uncultured bacterium | reverse complement strand
TTTAAAAAGACGGAGAGAGTGGGATTCGAACCCACGATACGCTTTCACGTATACACGCTTTCCAAGCGTGCTCCTTAAGCCACTCGGACATCTCTCCTTAAGGAAAAGAAACATCTTAAAGAAAATCATCAAAAGAGACAAGTCTTGAATAATATAGAGGAAAAAGAAGATAGTATTCTGCGAACCTCTGCCCCTATACTCCATGACGTATTTAAAGTTTTTATTTTTCCTTATTTTGGTTTCCTGCGGAAAGAGTGCTGCAGAGGGAGAATCCTCCCCTCAAAAGCCGACGATCCTCGTCAGTTTAGCCCCTTATCAGCAACTGACGCAAAAGATCGCGGGGGAAGAGTTTCTCGTCCAAACAATTGTCCCTTTTGGAACAAACCCCCATATCTATGAGCCGACCCCAAAACAAGTGATGAGCCTTGGCAAAGGCAGCATTTGGTTTCGCATCGGAGAATCTTTTGAAAAAAAAATTCTTCCCGTTTTAGAAGCAAACCATCCCAATCTGACCGAGATCGATCTCAGGGCAAAGGTCTCTTTGCTCCATGGCTCCGGGTGCCATTGCCACAAAGAAACGCTGGAAGATAGGCACATTTGGCTAAGCCCGCAAGCCCTTGCAATCCAAGCCCGCACGATTGCAGAAGCGCTCGGCGATAAATACCCCGAACACAAAGAAAAATTTCTCCAAAATGCGGAAGCTGCGATCCAAGAGATTGCAGATCTAGACGCCGAAGTGAAAGAAATCTTAACCCCGGCGCAACACCGCTCCTTTTTAGTTTCCCATCCCGCTTTTGCCTATTTTTGCAAAGACTACCACCTGACCCAGCTCTCCTTGGAGCTAGAAGGAAAGGAGCCCACATCGAAACACATCGCAAAAATTATGCAAGAAGCCATCGAATCCAAAGCAACCCTTGCCCTTTCTATGCCGCAACACTCCAATAAAGGGCTTGAACTTGTGGCAGAAAAACTCCATTTAGAAATCCACTCCATCGATCCTTACGCCCCCGACTACCTGGAGACAATGCGCCATTTAGCCCACCTGGTAGCAGAATATGAGTAAATCGGCGATTGTCTTATCCAATCTATTTTTTTCTTACGAAAACCTCCCTGTGCTGGAACAAAAGGCTTTAGACATCGAAAAGGGATCGTTCATTGGAATCATCGGACCCAATGGAGGCGGCAAAACAACTCTTCTCAAGCTCCTCATGGGATTTATCCATCCAAATCGAGGGCAAATCCGCATTTTGGGCGTCTCTCCGAAAGAAGCGCGAACAAAAATTGGCTACGTGCCCCAAGTCCATAAATGCGACCGAGAATTCCCGATCACAGTCCAGGAACTCGTTCTCCTCGGAGCTCTTTCTAAAACATCTTTTTTTGGATCCTATCCAAAAGAGATCAAACAAAAAGCGCTCGATCTGATCGAAGAACTTGGCCTATCCGCCCACTTAAAAAAATCCTTTGGATCCCTCTCCGGAGGACTTGCCCAAAGAGCCCTTCTCGCAAGAGCCCTCCTCTCCGATCCCGAACTGCTCCTTTTGGACGAACCCACGGCGAATGTCGACCCTGCCTCGACTTTACTCATCATGCAAAAACTCGAGAGTCTTAAAAAGAAAAAAACCATCCTGATTGTCACCCATGATTTACAGACAATCATCAATCGGGTCGATCAAATTCTCTGTGTGCAAGGGCATATCGCCGCATACCACCCGAAAGAAATCTGCGAACATTTTGCCTTTGGCCTATATCATCCCACCCCCGCTTTGAACCCAGTGAGGAGTCATGCCGTTTTTCAATGATAGCTTCATTCAAATGGCCCTTTTCGCGAGCCTTCTCGCCTCGTTTGCAAGCGGGACGATGGGTTCTTTTGTCGTTGTAAAACGAATCGTATTTATCGCAGGAAGCATTTCCCATTCGATCCTCGCAGGAACAGGTTTTTGCCTTTGGCTCCAAAGAACGCAGAATATTAGCTGGATAGGCCCTTTTGAAGGGGCTTTTGCAGCCGCCGTCGGATCGGCCCTTCTTCTCGGATGGATCCATCTCAATTACCGGCAAAGAGAAGATGCGATCATCGCGGCCATCTGGTCGACGGGAATGGCAATTGGCGTGATCTTTCTCTCGATCACACCGGGAAACAATAGCGAAATGATGAATTTTCTCTTTGGAAATATCCTTTGGATCACTCCGAGAGATCTATTGTTACTCGGGAGCGTCGATCTCCTCATCTTTCTTGCAATCGCCCTATACTATAAAAAATTCCTAGCCCTCTGTTTTGACGAAGAGCAAGCCCTCCTTAGAGGAGTCCCCGTTCGGAAGCTCTACATGCTCCTTCTCAGCATCATTGCGATTACAATTGTGCTTCTCGTCCAAATCATCGGAACCATTCTCGTGATCGCGCTCCTCACAATCCCGGCTACATTTGCCAGCCTCTTTACTCGGAACCTTCCCTCCATGATGCTTGCGGCGATCTTCTGCTGCGCCCTTTTTTGTTTTGGAGG
>CAYOMT010000112.1:0-2625 GCA_964405125.1 uncultured bacterium | reverse complement strand
GCCGCGAAGCACTTTGTTGATCGTCTCGATCATGTGGACAGGAATACGGATGGTGCGCGCTTGATCGGCAATCGCACGGGTCACCGCTTGGCGGATCCACCAAGTGGCGTAGGTCGAAAATTTATATCCCCGCCGATACTCAAATTTCTCAACTGCCTTCATCAGCCCCATATTCCCCTCTTGAATGAGATCCAGGAAGGAAAGGCCTCGGTTTGTATATTTTTTCGCAATCGAAATCACAAGGCGCAAATTGGACTCGACCATTTCTCCTTTCGCTTCTTGGCTCTTGTCCATCCAGCGCTGCAGCATCCGGACGTCTTTCTTAAACTCTTCCAAAGTCCTTCCGGCAGCAAGCTCTCTCTTATAGAGCTTTCTTTTTGCAGCGGCGAGTTTCCCTGCGGCAAATTTATTTTTCTCCGCGCGCGGGGTCAGCTCCTGGATTTCTTTTTCGAGCAAAATAAATCGATCGTAGGCCGAAAGAACCACTTCGCCAAAATCTTCAATGATATTATGCCGGCAGCTCAATCTGCGAAGATAGGCTTGCGCCCGGATTCGGCATTTCTCAATCGCATCCAAGAGATCGGCCCGCGACTCTTTTTTCATCTTCGGATCGAGCAACTGAATGAGCAACTGCTCCAAAAGCTGATCTTCCTGCTTCATCAATTCGCACAATTTCGGAAGAAGACTTAGGTACAAAGGCTTATCTAAAACCTCTTTTTCCGCAATGACCTTGTCGAAACGCTCTTTGCCGGAAATAAAATAGTAGGCAATCGAAATCGCTTCCTTGATCGAATAGCGGAAACGCATAATGATTTTTTCAATCTGAATCTGCGCCTTTTCAATGCGCTTCGAGATTTCGACCTCTTCCTCTCGCGTCAAAAGAGGAACGGAACCCATTTCCTTAAGATACATCCGAACGGGATCGTCCGATGTCCCCTCTGTCCTCTTCGGAAGCCCCTCGAGCTCTTTCGCTTCTTTTTTTCTCTCTTTTTGACGGTCTACTTCGGCTTGGTTGAGGATCTGAATATCCATCCCGCTCAAGTAAATCAGGACCTGGTCGATCTGTTCCGGAGAATCAAATGTCATCGGGAGAACTTCGTTGATCTCCTCATATGTCAAATAGCCCTGTTCCTTGGCAACAGCCACGAGTTCTTCAATTTTTTGCTGATGTTGTGGATTGCTAAAAGCTGTTGTCCCGCTCATGAAGTCCTATAATAAACGAATTAGTCCAGTTGAAAACTATACACGACATGATATATCCTATCCAATTAATTTCAATGGCCTTATTTGCAAATGACGGCGAAGACGCTGTAAATGCTTGGGATGCCGACCCTAACAAACTTTATTGGTGCCTTGAATGCAAAGCCCCTTTAAAGATGAGAAAAGGGGCTCTCAAACTCCCCCATTTTTACCATCTTTCCGCTTCCCCATCCTGCCGTCTTTACAGCAAAAGCGAAAGACACCTTCTCATCCAACTCGCCATCCAAAAAAAACTCCCCCCAAACGAAACAATACTCGAGAAAAGATTCCCCTCGATCCGCCGCATCGCCGATGTGTTTTGGGAAAAGCAAAACATCGTTTTTGAAATCCAATGCTCCGCGATATCCGAAGAGGAAGTCAAAGAAAGAACGATCGAATATCGGGCTTTGGGATGCGAAATCATTTGGATCCTCGACGAGCGCCTTTTCAATAAAAACCACGCCTCCAAAGCAGAGCTCTTCATCCGCTCCCACTCCGGTTATTTCATCGAAAAAGGGGCCTCTTTTGCCATTTACGACCAGCTAGAAACATTCAAAAATTTCAAAAGGATCAAAAAAGGAGAAAAGACTCTCATCGATTTGTCCACGATAAAACACCCACCCCCAACGAGCGCCCCCGCCTCCCTTCCGAGACTTCTGAAAGAGAGAATCCAATTTTGTAAATATTTCTTTGAAAACGACTGGATCGCAAGATCCGGAGAAAAGAATTTCGCCCTCCGTTTGCATCGATGGCATCTCGAAGAGACCTTGGCATTAAAAAGTGCTTATATTCAACGGTTTACAAGAAACCTACATGCGATGTATCGAAGGCTGATCAGCCAACTTCTGAAAAAAAATCAATGAAAATAGATGCCTGGATGGAGGGTCGCCCCCAAAAACATTTTGAGGAAGGATAGGGTCGCGGTGAGTGGGAATAACACCCAATCGGCGAGATCTTTTGCCAAATAGATCGTGCGGCGGAGGAAAAGGGCCCGAATCCCTTCGGAAGTCCCAAAAGAGGCAATCAAAAAAAGAATACTTACCAAAAGACCGATCCCTCGGAAAAGGGTCAGGGTGGCTTTCACAAAAAGAGAAAAAGGGAGGAGAACCATTTTTGTAAGAAGGATCTTTGCACAGAAAAGCCTTCCTTCAAAAGACCGAAAACACCCCATCTCTGAAGAGTATCCCTCGCAAGTGAATTCAAAAAATGAGCAATTATTCATATATTACTGCATAAATTATAAAACAAAATTCTGATTATTATCAATTTATAATAAAAAGTTTAGTATACATGCAGCGCCGAGAAAATTTTTACAAGGGCAGGTACAAGGACAGGTTCTACTTTACGAATTATCGTTAAGCTCCTATAATGATGCCTTTTAAAAAT
>CAYOMT010000111.1:0-2716 GCA_964405125.1 uncultured bacterium | reverse complement strand
TCAAAAGTCAAAGAAATCCACATCACCGAACGAATCGCCATCGAATCATCCGGCATGGCCATCACCTTCTTCACAATGGCGCCAAGTCCCACAATCGCAACTTCGGGATAGCGAATGATCGGCACTCCAATCATCGTTCCTGTCATCCCAAAATTCGTCATCGTCAGAGTCCCTTCTTGAACCTCATCGGGCGAGAGACGATGTTCCCTTGCCTTCAAAGCCAGCTCAGCAATTTTCTTGGATAATTCCGGAAGGGAAAGAGTTTGGCTTCCTCGAATCACAGGCACCATCACGCCCTGATCGACACTCACTGCAATGCCCAAATTCACAAATTTTTTCATCACAATGGTATCCCCTTCAAGAGAGGAATTGATGAGAGGAAATTCCTGGACAGCGCGAGCAATGGCTCTTGCGACAAAAGCCGTGACAGAGAGTTTTACCCCATGCTTTTGGAGAAACTCTTGTTTTTTCTCTTGAATCATCGCGACAATGGCGGTGACATCGACTTCCGTCATGAGCGATGCATGAGGAGCTTCGTAAAACGAGCGCACCATGTTGTCCGCAATCGCTTTGCGCAATCCCGTCATCTTGACCCGCTCGACATCGCCATGTTCTTTTCGGAGAGGACAAGGCGCTGGTTTTTTTGCAGAAGAATAATCTTCGACGTCTTTCTTTGTAAGCCGCCCTCCCTGTCCCGTGTGCGGAATCTTCCCTATATCCTGAAAGGGAATCCCCTTTTCCTGGATGAGCCGCATGACAGCCGGAGATAATAAGTCTTCAGACCCGGAGCCCGAATGCGCCGGCGGAGGGGCCGCCGTTTCTGCCTTCACTCCCTGGGCGCCTCCTGAAACGATCAAAATAGCAAGAGGGGCTCCCACCTGAACTTCTTCATCGGCCAAAACGAGAATTTCTTTCAATACACCGGGAGATGGAGAAGGGATTTCGCTATTGACCTTATCTGTCGACACTTCCAATAAAGGTTCGTCCAAAGCGATCGTGTCGCCTACATTTTTGAACCATCTCACAACCGTGGCGCTAACAATACTTTCGCCGAGTTTCGGCAAAGCGATTTGAATTTCTTTACTCATATTCGTCTAATTATCAATTTTTTGACTGATTTTTGCAATGAGGTTTTCCCAAAGAGGAAAACCCTCTGCAATAGTAAGAAAAATTTCTAAAAAAAGGATCGGCAGACAAACCTCTGGTGGATTTTCCCATTTCACAAAATCTTTTTCCGTACACACAAGAGCTTTTGCGCCCAAATCCTTTGCTTGAATCGCAAAGGCTCGAAGAGAATTCTCTTCTCCCTTTTCGTGATCTGCCAAATTCCATGCAAAAACCACATTCGCCCCCAAACCCTCTACCGTCTGCCGAAAGAGATGAGGTTTTGCAATCCCGCAAAAAATCGCGACATCCCACCCTTGAATCGAACCTACCTCTTTTTCATGAACATCCAGAATCCTCTCCACTTTCACCTCGAGGCGAACATGAGGATCCTTAACAAGATGTGTCGGTTTGCCCGTGACAAAGATCCCATTTGCCTGTTCTAGCCGCTTCGGATGATCGCGCAAAAATCCCCACGGCAGATAATGATTTTTCCCGAACGGATCAGAGCCTCCCAAAAGAACCAAATCAAAGTCGCGGTGCAGCCTTCGATACTGGAACCCATCATCGAGAAGGATGAGCTTTGCCCCCTCTTGAGAGGCTTGTCTTGCCAACTTGACCCGATCTTTTCCGATATAAATCCGCGCGTTCTTGACTTTTCTCTGCAATAAAAGGGCTTCATCGGGAATTTTTCCATAACCTCTCGATAAAATCGCAATCGGCAAATGGGAGAATCGAGAAGCCAAAAGATGGACAAATGGGGTTTTCCCGGTGCCTCCCGCGACCAAATTCCCGACACTCACAACAACGGAAGAAACTTTGTTTGGAACTTTCCATTTGCGATCGTAGAGAAAATTTTTCCAAAGAGAAACAAAACCCCAAATGAGACTGATCGGCGCGAAAAACCAAGCGCCTTTCTCAATTCGTTTTTGCCCCCACAAGAGCATTTTATGCTTTATACGAGAGAACATGAAAATAATCGCGCTTCAACAGACTCAATGATGATGTGAATTGCAGCCATATGCGCTTCTTGCACCCGATCCGAAAAAGGAAATCCCGACACGATCCACTCTAAATCAGCCATCCCCTTCATCTTGCCTCCGGTTTTTCCCAAAAATGCAATCGTTTGCATTTGCTTTTCTTTGGCAGCTTCCATAGCTTGGACGAGATTCAATGAATTTCCGCTCGTCGTAAGAGCGATAAAAATATCTCCCGCTTTTCCGAGAGCCTCAACCCCGCGGGAAAAAACAGATTCAAAACCCATATCGTTGGATACGCAAGTCAAATGTCCCGGATCGGATAAGGCAATGGCCGCAAGAGCCTGCCTTTTTGCCCGAAATTGCCCGGTGAGCTCCTCTGCAAAATGCATGGCATCGCAAAGACTCCCTCCATTGCCCGCAATGAGCAATTTTCCGCCTCCCCGATAGCAATCTGCAATTTTTTCAGCAGCAGATTCCATAAAAGAAAGGCTCTCTTTTTCCTTTAAAAACAAAGCCGCCCGAACCGCTTCTTCAACAGAATGAATGATCATGTCTCTTACCTTCTTGTTTCGCAAGAGACTATAATCAACGATCGTACAATTTATTCACAAACATCTTGAAAGAGAACTTTT
>CAYOMT010000110.1:0-2960 GCA_964405125.1 uncultured bacterium | reverse complement strand
GTTATTTGATCGGGGCTCTGCCAGCATCACTGAAATTTTCATTCAAGCCATTGCTATCCAACAAGGATATCCTTCTCCTAGATGGGCTCCCGGCATTCTTCCCGACTTAGAAGCCATACCTAGAGATGAAGAAGATTTTGTAAAAATCTATCCGGATTTACTGCTTCTAGAACATACTAATATTTAATATTAAACTTATTTTGAGCCAATCGCAAAATGGCATCGAGAGCCTGTTCTGCGTCCTCTCCGACGGCTTCAACTACGATTTTAGCGCCCCTTTCAGCGGCCAACATCAAAATCCCAAGAATTGATTTCGCATTCACAACATAGTTGCGATATATAAGCTGGACCTGCGCACCAAAATGGGCAGCGCATTTCACAAGCTCAGTCGAGGGCCGCGTGTGCAATCCTTTATCGTTCAGGACAACAAATATACCTTTTGCTTTGTTCTTCATATAATTTTATTTTCTACCCTTTTTTCAAAAACGTAGACACCCTCTTAGAGGCTATCTACAAACGAGAATTCGTCGAAAATCGACAGAACCTCACTTTGCAGACACCCTCTTACTGCAAACCGATATATTTTGCAAATTTATTTCGTTAATTTTTTTAGTTCCTCCACGAGCTCCTTGAACCTTTTCAAAGCAGACTCAATGGGATCTGCAGTGCGCATATCGACACCCGCTTTTTGTAAAAGATCCAATGGATATCCACTTCCTCCTGAAGAAAGAAATGCCAAATAGCGATCTTTCGCTTCTTTGGAAGCGATCGCTTTCTGATTTAACGCCATCGCAGCGCTCAAACCGGTTGCATATTGATACACGTAAAAATTGTAGTAAAAATGAGGGATGCGAGCCCATTCCATTTCAAGCTCGGGATCTATGGCCAAATCCGGACCATAATAATCGCGATTCAACTGCGCGTAAGTTTTCTTTAAAAGCGCCGGAGTCAAAGGAACGCCTTCTTCTGCCCATTTGTGGAGCTGCAGCTCAAATTCTGCAAACATCGTCTGGCGAAAAATCGTACCGCGGATCCTCTCAATCTCATCATTCACGAGATAAGCAAGCTCTTGTTTTGTTTTCGCCTTCTCTTTCATCCGCGTCAAGAGAAGCTGCTCGTTGAATGTAGAAGCCACTTCTGCCACGAAAATAGAATAATCGGAATAAATGTAAGGCTGCGTTTTGCGGCTTAAAAAGCTATGCATACTATGCCCCGCTTCATGGGCAAGAGTCACCACATCGCCAAAAGATCCATGATAATTCATCAAGATATAAGGCATGCTATCGTAGCAGCCGCTTGAATAAGCCCCGCTTCGTTTGCGTGCATTTTCAAATACATCCACCCATCGATCGTTCATTAACCCTTGCTTCAAGTGATTTTGATACTCCACTCCCAAAGGAGCCACGGAATCGACGACAACCCGGCAGGCCTCTTCATATGACATATCCATTTTCACATCTTCGACAATCGGAACATAAAGATCATACACATGGACCTTGTCCAGATTCATTTTGCTTTTTCGAAAAGCAATGTATTCATGCATCAAAGGAAGATGTTTTCTCACAGCTCCAATCAAGTTCTCATAAACGGAAGGATCGATCGCATGGGGATAAAGGGCCGATTCAAGACAATTCTCAAACTTGCGCGCTTTAGCAACAAATAAATGGCTTTGAATTTGCCCTTGAATCAACTCGCAAAGAGTGTTTGCATGCCCCTCATAGGCCTTATGGAGATGAACAAAAGCGCTTTTTCTTAAAACGCGATCCAAGCTGCGCAAGTACATTGCATAAGAACCATTGGAAAGAGGATGTTCAACGCCTTTCGCATCCACCGCATTTTGAAATGAGAGATCCGCATTATTCAAGGCGCCAAAAGCCCGAGACGCCGTATCTAAAGCCTTTCCGCTTAAAGCCACGAGCTCCTCCAACTCGGGAGATAGCGTATGAGGACGCATCCTCCCAATTTTTTCTAAATAAAACTGAGTATTTTTTAAAGAAGGGTGTCTCACCAATGCCGCGTACTCTTGATCCGATAGACCGAGAATCTCCGGCTCAATCCAAGAGCTTTCCAATTGAAATGCGTGAATGAGGCTCGAAATCTTCCCAAAATCGTGTTTGAATCCATCGTTTCCAAGATCCTCGTCCATCCGAAGATGCGCATAGGTATGCAGCTTCGCAAGCTTCCGATCCAACCCAAAATAAAGCTCGAAAAAAGAGGCCGCCGACGCAGGATCTTTCAGACGCCCCTGGTATGCTTTGATCTGCGGCCAATGAGGGTCTTTTTCCTCCCCTCGAACATCCAAAAAATCTTTTGTCCAAAGAGATGGATCTGCATAAAGAGCCGCCACATTCCAGCGACTGTTTTCGGGAATCTCTTCGCGTTGCTTGAGCATGATTTCTTCCTTATTTAAGATGTTTATTTTTAATGACTTATCTAATTCAGCAAACAACGTTGCCGCAGCAGGAAACCCTAAGATTAGCAATCCAGCCATCTGTTTGCTAAATTTATTTGCAAAAAATGGAATCATCCGATATAGTCCTTCTTAGAAATATAAAAACCCCTGCCCTAGGGCAGGCTGCTAAAAAATGGAGATGATAGCGTATGGCCCAACAAGCTGCAAAGAAAATTACACTAAAACCTCTTGGAAATAGAGTGCTCGTTCAGCGGTTAGAACCGGAAGAAAAAATGAAGGGTGGGATCATTCTGCCGGATAGCGCGAAGAAGAAGCAAGAAAGCGCACGCGTTATGGCCATTGGATCTGGCAAGAAGCTTGAAGATGGGAAAACGATACCGATGCCTGTGCAGGTGGGCGATGTGATCTTGATGGATAAATACTCAGGACAAGAAGTTAGCCTCGACGGCGAGGAATATATGATCCTCAAAGCCGACGACATTATTGCAATCATTGAAGAGTAAGGACAGGAAATTATGGCACCAAAAAACATTAAATTTAGAGAAGA
>CAYOMT010000109.1:0-3097 GCA_964405125.1 uncultured bacterium | reverse complement strand
TCCCGATTCCCGAACACATGCCCTTCATCGTTGCCATTGTCGACGAATTTGCCGATTTGATGATGGTCTCTAGCGCCGATATCGAAACGCCGATTGCGCGCATTGCTCAAATGGCAAGAGCAGTTGGCATCCACCTCATCTTAGCCACCCAGCGCCCTTCTCGCGAAGTCATCACAGGGATCATTAAAGCAAACATCCCCACGCGGATTTCATTTAAAGTCGCAAGCCGGATCAACTCGCAGATTATCCTCGACGATGTCGGAGCTGAGAGCTTGCTTGGAAACGGAGATCTCCTTTTCTTGCCTCCCGGCTCTTCCTCTCTCATCCGAGCGCAAGGGGCCTATATTAGCGATGAAGATATCAATCAGGTCATCCGCTTCATTTCATCCCATGGAGAGCCGAACTATCTCATCCCTTCTTTTGATTCCTTCCGCTCTTTAGAGTCTTTAGATTCCACCGAATCCAAAGGGAAGGATTCTCTCTATGACCAGGCGCTCACAATCGTCCTCAGCTCAAAAAACGCATCGACTACCTACCTGCAAAGAAAGCTCAAAATTGGATACGCAAGAGCCGCCAGCCTGATGGATGAACTCGAAGCCAATGGAGTCATCAGCGCGCAAGAAGGGGCAAAACCCCGCAGAGTTCTTTCTTCGCAAGGGAGCCTGCCGCCTTCTGAAGAAGGGAGCGACGATGAAACTTTTTAGAGTATGCCTCTTTCTTGTCTTCCTGCAGCATTTACAAGCAGAATCGCTCAGCTCTCTTTATGCTACGCTCGATCCTTCCTCTGTCGCGCAGCATTTCGCTTTTTACGAACTTTATCCGAAAACAAAAGAAGGGAAGCAAGCGCTTCTCCACGCATGGGAGCTTTTGAGCGGCCATTGCGAAGATTGCGATCCGGAAATGATCCTTCCCACACTCGATATCCAACCGATGATCGCCCTTGTCAATCGATCTTCTCAAGACCACACGCCTATATTGAATGAAGAACAGCTCACTGTGATTGAAAAACTCTCGCGCCATTTAGGCAATCGATCTCTTCAGGGTTTTGGTCTTTGGGATCTCAATGAAATTCTGGCTCTGCCTCCGGAGCAAATGGATTTGGCAAGAAGCCTTCTTGTCGCAGAAATCGGAATCCAAGAAAAGCTCAAAATCCGGAGCTACGAAGCCAGTATCGATCTCATGGCGCTCCAAATTGCAGCGCGCCTTCCGAATGAAGCAACTGCCAAACAGAAAATCCGAGCCATCAACGATTACATTTTTTCCGAAATGCGCTTCCGCTTCCCTCCCCATTCATTGCATGCCAAAGACATCGATCTTTATACTTTTCTCCCTTCCGTTCTCGATAGCCGCAAGGGCGTATGCTTGGGAGTCTCCATCCTTTACTTAAGTTTAGGCCAGCGTTTGAACCTCGTACTCGAGTCGATTACGCCGCCCGGCCACATTTATGTCCGCCATGTGGGTCCCGAAGGAGAAATCACGAATATTGAAACGACAGCGCGAGGGATCGATCTTCCTTCCGAGTTATTTTTGGGCGTAGAAACAAAATCTCTTCAGACGCGCAATCTGCGCGAAGTCATTGGACTTGCCTTCATGAACCAAGCTGCCGTGAGCTGGCAAAAAGAAGATTCTTCGACCGCAATTGCCCTCTATGAAAAAGCGAGGCCCTTTCTCTCCGACGACTATCTTCTCAATATGTTTCTCGGATTTAACTATCTTTTTATAGGAAAAGAAAAAGAAGGAAGAGAGCTATTGCAGAAAATCCGAGGCGTCATTCCAAACCACGCCATCTCCAAAGACACAATTTCAGAAGATTATCTAGATGGTTTGACAGATGCGGAAGGGATCCAAACCGTTTTTTCAGAAGTGAATGAAACAAGAACCTCTATCTTGCAAAAAAGGAAAAAACTCGAAGAGATCATTGCGAAATATCCGAAATTCCGCCAAGGAATTCTCCACCTTGCGATTACATATCTCCAAGTTGGCAGAGAAAAAGAAGCCCTTCCCATCCTAGAGCGCTACATCGATCTATACCCGAGCGATCCCACGGTAAATTACTACCTTTCCTCAATCCATTGCCAGCGCCGCAATTTCAATCAAGCTTGGAAATATCTATTGCAAGCAGAAACTCTTGTCAAAGCGCAAAACCACAAACCCCACGCCCTGCAAGAACTCAGGAAGCATCTGCAAAGAATCTGTCCAGAAACAGATCCAGACTAAAAAGAATCGATTTATTCAAGCCCAGGGAGCGTCGACCCGTACAGAAGTCGAAGATACGTCAGAAACCTCTCTAGCCGTTGCTCGAATTTTTGATTCCATGACATTTATACCAACGCGATCATTTTGCAACTCAATCGCAAGGGTACGCAATTCGGCTTGCTCTCTCAAGGGTAAATCCTCTATTTTTTTATGCAAATAATCATATACAAAGCCATTGACCCGATTGATTAAATCCAATCTTTCGTCTTCTATTCCCAAGGGTATTCCCACGGGGGAAGAAGGGCGATCTTCAACTACAGGAACTTCTCTCACAGCAACATCCTGCCTCACTCTACTCGAAGAACAACAAAAAAACGGCATAAAACCTCCAGAAAACAATTTTCATAATTAATATGTAGTATAATAAACAATCTGTAATAAAAAATATATTAAAATAAAATATTGAATAATACATCTCCATAGTTCATATATTTTTTTTGAAGATTGTCTCTTGAAAGAAACTTATTGTCTATGGCATGATGGCACCTCAATACTATAGAACCAGGAATTCCTATGCCTAGAACATGTGTCCTTACTGGAAAAAGACCGACTTCCGGAAGAAGTTATACCTTCCGCGGTATCGCAAAAAAGAAAAAAGGGATCGGTCTGAAGGTGACCGGCTGCACAAATCGACGATTTAACCCGAATCTCCAAGACAAACGTCTGTGGATCCCCGAAGAAAAACGATTCGTGACGCTCCGCCTTTCTACAGCGGCCATTCGAACTGTGGATAAAAAAGGGATCGGCGCCGTCGTCCGTTCTTTGAGAAAAAAAGGGATTAAAGTTTAATTTTTAAAGAAAGGGCCCTTCCGAAAAAGGGTCTTTTCTTCCAAGCCCCTAT
>CAYOMT010000108.1:0-3312 GCA_964405125.1 uncultured bacterium | reverse complement strand
AGCCGTGAACAGATTATGAACTGGTTTTGAACACGTTTTCCACAGAGTCGTTTAAAGCATCACCCCACTCGCTATCTCGACTGAGCTTGTAGAGATCTTTATCTTTTCTGGAGATGATTTTTTCTTCCTGAGTTCCTTTTTCTGTGCAAAGCATAAGGCGCACATGGCCGGAGCCTTTTTGAGGATGGCGAAGAATGCGCGAGAATTTAGGAACTTGCTTTTTGATTTTAGAGACAATTAAATACGAAAATTTTTCATCTTCAAAACCAAGAGACCCTTCTTTTAAAAAGCGATGGAGCTTGGTTCTTTCCAATCGAACGGAAAAGTGGCACCAGTCCCCCTTTTTCAAGGGACATACATTTGCATGAGGGCAAGGGGCGATGATTTGCCCTTCTTTTTTGATGAAAAAATCTCTCGCTTCGAGAATGGTTTGATATCCTGAGGGAGTTCCGGGTTCGATGATGGCAATTGTGTCGATCTCGGAGTCCCAAAGATGATTTAGAAGCTTTGTGAAAGGTTTAATTTCTCCTAAAGAATAGGACAAAATTGCGAGATTGGCTTTTGGGAATTCTTTTTTTTCTTTGAGATCTTCGCAGATCCATTCATGAGGCGTTTCTAAAAATAGTTGTTTTCCAAGAGAAATGGCATGCGGGCTTTTTTCTATGAGAACAGTCTTTTTGATATGGGGAAAGATTTCAAGAGCGGCGCAGGAAGCGGTTCCAGGGCCTGCGCCGAGATCTAAAAGCGTATCGCATTTTAAATCGGGCCTTTGCCGACTTAGTTCTCGCAGGACATATGAAACGGCTGCATAGGTGGCGGGAAACCTGGCTGCGAGATAGGCAAGCTTTGTGGCGTCATTTGCAAAAATGCTTTCAGAGGAGTTTTTCTCTCGATAGGCTGTCGTCAATAATTCGCGGGCAAGACGCAAATTGGACGGGGGGATTTTTTTTAAAATTTCGTCGATTCGTTCTTGGAGAAAATCGGGATATGTCATGAGTTCACGTGGATTCTTTTTTAAAGTTGTGAGTCCAAAAAATGGAAGCTGCTAAGAAAATTGCAAAAGCGGAAATGAGGAAAGGGATGTGAATGGACCACGTGAAAGAAACGCCCCCAATGAAAGAGGCAATCGTGATTGCAAAAGCTTGGATCGATTGACTGATGCTCAAAATTCTTCCCTGCATTTGCTTGTGGGCGAGATTGGATATAATCCACGTGCAAAGAGGCCAAATGATTCCTCCTGAAATAACGCAAAGCCCGAGGATTGAAATGAGACTTAAAATGTGCGTGGGATACGTAATGAAAGCGGTGCAAATAAGACTTACAATAAAAGCGATCTTTAAAACGGGCGCATAGGAGAGGAAAGAGAGGAGCCATTCTTTTATATGCCCTGAGCCGATAGACCAAAAAATGCCGACAAATAGAGCTAAATCGCCAATATTGGATCCGGTAAATCCATAGCGCTGAATCATGATGACGGGGATGAATTGGAGGAGAATTGTCCAGGAGAAAATGAAAAGGAAATAGATTGCATAGATGTTGTGGATTTTTTTTGTGAGTAAAGCGGTCTTGATGTTTTGAAAACAGGAGAAAAAAGAGAATTTTTTGGAAGGATCGATCCGGGTTGTTTCTGAGAAACCGAAGAAAACAAAGAGGAAATTGAACGCAGAGAAAATCGCGGCAAGCCAAAGAGGGAGCTCGGGGGAAAAAGAAGAGTTGATGGTGGGATCGGAGAGCTTTCCTCCGACAAAAGCGCCTACGACAAAAGAAGCTCCGGCAAGAACGGAAAAATGGCTAAAATTTTTTGTCTTGTCTAACTTGTTTTCGCTTAAATCGGAAATGGCGGCAAGGCAAATGGAGCCATTGCTTGCAAAAATACCCGTCATCAAACGACCTAAAAAAAGAAGGCTGAGCTGATAGAACTGCATGCTCCATGCTGTCATGAGAAGGCCGATCAACGTACAAGGAATTGTGACGAGAAGCGCTTTTCTCCTCCCCGTCCGATCGGCATAATCGCCAAGAAGAGGCGCTCCAATGAATTGACCGAGCGAAAAAGCCATGAGAAAGAGACCGAGAAACGTCGTCCTTGTAGAAATCGAAGTATCTGCAGAAAATAAGGGATTGTTTACATCGAGGAAATACGGGGCGAAAATGGGGAAAACAATGGACCAGCATAAATTGTCGACGAAGAACGTGAGATAGACAGAAGCAAGCGATATCTTGGGTTTATTTTTCAAAACAAATTTCCCTGCCATAGTGTTTTTTCAAGAAGGCGTTTGCTTTTGCAAAATGACCGCACCCAAAAAATCCGGAATAGGCGGATAGAGGAGAGGGATGAGGCGCTTTGAGAATGAGATGCTGCGGAGAAATTGAAAACTTGCATTTTTCCATCGCAGATTTTCCCCAGAGCAAAAAAACGATGGGATGATCTGCTTTTAAAAGAAATTCGACGATTTTATCGGTAAAAATTTCCCATCCCCGCCCAAAATGGGACTTTGGCTGCCCCTCGCGAACAGTTAACGTGGCGTTCAATAATAAAACGCCTTGCCTTGCCCAATGAATTAAAGAGCCGTCTTTCAAAGGAAGATCCAGTTCCTTGAAAATATTTTTCAAAGAAGGAGGAGGGGGAATACAGCTCGGAACGCTGAAACAAAGACCCTCGGCCTGCCCCTTCCCGTGATAAGGATCCTGCCCAATGATGACGGCCCTTACCTCTTCTACCGGAGTTAAATTTAACGCATTGAAAATCAGTTCTTTAGGAGGATAAATTGGACTTTGGGAAGAGAATTCTTGGGCTAAAAATTCTCTTAAATCTTGCATATAAGGTTTTTTAAATTCGGGCTGAAGGAGCCTTTTCCAGGAAGGGTGCATGGGAATGTGATCGAAGTCCATATGTCTCATATTTAATGCGAATGGGTTGTCTAGAGTAAAGAGAAAAAAAACGTAGATTGACAGAAAGAAATAATAGGGGTTAAAATCGATCCTTTTACCGGAGAAACTCCATGAAAGACTTGGCTGAAAACAATCTGATACGATTTATGAATATTGTTCGGAAGAAAGGGGCGATCTTTGCCAATTTTAAGGTGAAAGGGCTTCGGAATGGGGTTGTTTTGACGGCGTCAGTTTCAGTGGATATTAGCGCGCTCGAGCTGCATCCTGGGGATTCTCTGGAGAAGATTATCGAAGACTGTGCACGGCACGGTCTCAAAGAGTTCAAAAAAGCCGAATTCCAGTTTGAAGGAGTGACGGCAATGGCATCAGACTATCTGGGTGTAGCGCAGCTTGGCTAGCGCGTTTGCATGGGGTGCAAGAGGT
>CAYOMT010000107.1:0-3458 GCA_964405125.1 uncultured bacterium | reverse complement strand
GAAAAAATCTCTTCTGCCCGGTTCAGCCAAGACTCGTCTCCAAGGGTCGTATTCTCGCCATGGCCGGGAATCACCCTCGTATTTGGGGGAAGCGCCGCAAGCTTTTTTAGAGAGGGCCACATCCGGGAGGGCTCTGCCGTGGGCAAGCGAAGATTCCCTATGCTCCCTTGAAATAAACTATCTCCCGAGATCAAGAGATGGTTTTCTTTGGAATAATAGCACACGCTGCCCGGCGAATGGCCCGGCGTATGAATGACCTGAAAAGAAAGCCTCCCCACTTGAATCCTATCTCCCTCGTTCACTAAATGATCGTATGCAACGGAATGAATCGGGACAAAGAGAGGGATGCCGTCAGAGCCTGGAAACTCTAAATTTTTCACATCCAAGGGATGGATAAAAAGTTCGGCTCCCGTTTTTTCCTTGAGAGCGAAAGCGTCGGCAAAATGATCCCAATGGGAGTGGGTCAAAAGAATTTTTTCAATCACGAGATCGTGCTTGCAAGCTTGATCGATCAAAGTATTGGAAGAAAGATAGCCCGGATCGATGACGGCGGCTCTTCGAGTTTCTGCGCATCCGACTAAAATCGCCTTCGTCCCGAGGGGCCCAAAGGTAAATTGATACAAAAACATAGATCTCTTCATGTTTTCAGAAATTTGCACTGGAGAGGACTCGAACCTCTGACCCCCTGGTTCGTAGCCAGGTACTCTATCCAACTGAGCTACCAGTGCAAAGAAAGATCCATCTATCATCTATGGAAATCACCTAAAAAGCAAGCTCCAAAAAGATCCTCCCCCTTTTTTTACGACAGACAATACCTTTTTGGGATCGAGCCGCACGACGTTGGGACTTCCTTTGGCGGGAAAGACAGGATCATTCCAAGACACTGTAAATGCAGGATTCACCGTTTTACAAGGATACTGATGGACAAAATCAACCCCCTTAAAAGGCTCCAAAAATTCGTTTTTTACAAGATTTTCCCACTCTCGATCCTTGCTATGGCCCCAAGCGCGCACTTTTTTCAACATCTCCGATTCCGTTCTCACCCAACTGTAATGGTGGAACATCGGCATGCCGTCGGCCCCGACAACCATCCGGCGCTTTGGCCCCGGGAGCGAATCATAGATTGCATCTCTTTCTTCCCGCCTTAAAAGCAAATGGGGTTCAATCGCCCTTCTCTGAGCAAAGACAATCGAATCTTCCCACTTCTCCGCCTGATAGCAGCTCTCTCGAAAATACCAATAATTCGCGAGTTTTAAAACAGTATGGCCCGGATAATCGCTGCACCCCAGCCATTCGATAAAACGGCTGGCGTCGGGGATCTCATCTGCATCTAAAAAAAGAACGTTTTCTATCGAATCATCTAAAAATTGCGCGCCGATCAGTCGCGAAAGGCTATGCCAAAAATGGGCCGGCTCCACGGTTTTAAAAATTCTTTTGGGAATTCTTTCTGAAATAAAAGGATACTCCACAAAAAGACACTCAGGGAACGCTCGATAAATCGCCTCTAAAAGATCCCGATTTTCTTGGGTTCCGTCAAAAAAATGGTCGCATACAGGAACAATCACCTGCCGTGAAAACAAAAGCGCCTGATCTAAACATAACTTGATAAAACGGCTCTCATTTGTGCAAAAATTAACAATCGTTGCTAAAGGAAACTTCTTCATATATTATATTACGCATTATGAAAATTATTCTATTCCAACCCCAAATCCCGCAGAACACAGGAAATATCGCCCGTACCTCTGCCGCCACCGGAGCTTCTTTGATCCTCGTTCGCCCATTTGGTTTTAGCACCGCAAGCCGCCATCTCAAGCGGGCCGGGCTAGATTATTGGAGCGGGGTCGATATCGAGGAAATAGACGATCTTCTCCTTTACCTAAAAAGCCAAACGCGGCCATTTTTCTTCTTTTCCAGCAAGGCCTCTAAACCCTATACAGAGGCTCCCTACACCGAGGATTCTCTTCTCATCTTCGGATCAGAAACAGCAGGACTTCCCTCCGTTTTTCTCGAAACATGGGAAGAAAAATTCTACACCATTCCCATGAAGGAAGGCGCGCGGTGTCTCAATCTCGCAAATAGCGCTGCCATCGTCCTTTATGAATCCCTTAGGCAGACTCATTTTGCGCTTCTAAAAAACAAAGACAGCACGAGCGACAAAACAAAGCTGAGCAATAATGAAGTTGCCAAGGGGAAATAAATCGTGGCATGCTTCTTTTTGATGACAATATCGCCGGGAAGCTTGCCGATCCAATTCGTCAAATAGGGTATCTCCACTTTAAAATGGAGAATGAACCCAATGACGACTAAAAGAAGCCCTGCTAAAATTAAAAACCTAGACATCGCTACACCACAGCAAGAATCATCTCTTTAATGGCTTCCGCATTGCGTAAGCCCACGAGCCGTTTGACTTCCTTTCCATTTTTAAAAAGGATCATCGTCGGAACAGAGGTGATCTGAAACTGAGCCGCTGTTTTCTGCTCGCTATCGATATCTACTTTCGCAATGACAGCTTTTCCTTGAACATCCAAAGCCACCTGCTCAAGAACAGGAGCCAGCATCCGGCAAGGTCCACACCAATTGGCGTGAAAGTCGACCAAAGTCACACCCTTTTCCGTTTCCTTTCCAAAATTTGCATCCGTTAAATGCTTCATCTTCTCTCCTACATATTTTTATTTTAAGAAAATAACCCTTCCATCCCTTGGACAAAAATCTCTACAGCAAGAGCGGCCAAAATAAGACCGCCAATCCTCGTCACGACATTCAAACCGGAAGGACCCAATTTTTTTTCTAGCTGCATCGCAAAATACAAAATAGCTGCCGTCGCGCCCCCCACAAGGATTGCGCAAAAAGAAAGAATCAAAAGATCCGGAAAAGAAGAATGGAGATTGGCCGCGACAACAACACCGCTCAAAGCGCCGGGACCTGCCATGACGGGAATGGCTAAAGGAACAATCGGAATCACCGCCTTGGCCTTTTCTTCTTCTTCCGTTTGCCTCATCGGGCTCATTTGCGCATTCAACATCGAAAGGGCAAGTAGAAAAACAATAATCCCTCCCGCACACTGAAAAGCAGGAATCCGAATCCCCAAAACCTCGAGCAAAGAGCCCCCGATCCACGTCGTCACGAGCAAAATAATCCCGACCGCAGCTCCTAAAAAAAACGCAATCCGGCTCCGCACTTCTTTAGAACGGCCTTGCGTTAAATTCAAAAAGACAGGGATTGCAGCCAAAGGACTGCACAACATAAACAGCGACACAAAATAATTAATAATTTCTGGGATTTTCATGCGTCCAGATATATCACTCCGATCCCGTTTCCCGCAAGTAAATAAAGTTGCTGAAAATGACCTTTATTTCTTATAATTAATGCCTTTCGCGGCTATGGCGGAACTGGCAGACGCGCTAGATTCAGGTTCTAGTCGAGGCAACTCGGTGGATGTTCAAATCATCTTAGCCGCA
>CAYOMT010000106.1:1369-3550 GCA_964405125.1 uncultured bacterium | reverse complement strand
GAAGAAAAAGGGATCCATCTCCTCAATCTTTCCAAAGGAATCGATAAAGAGCAGCTTTCCGCAGTGAAATCAGCGGTCGGTTCCCATATCGATAAGTTGAGAACGCAGATTCAGCAAACATTCACAAAAATGCAAACTGTGATTCAGAACATGTCTTCGATCAATGACTCGGTGAAAAAGATGCTTTCTGAGCAAAGCGATCTCGTGAGGAACGTAACAAGACGGTATACAAAGCAGTAAACATATGGAAATAAAACAAAAACATTTTATTTTTAGCTTTGCAAAGATCTATGAATCCTTTGAACAAAGCGCCCAGAGACTTGCAGAAATGTTAGAGAGTCAGACGAAGGACGATTTCAAAAGGATTTCTGATTTAGAAGAAGCGAAATACAGTAGAATTCAAGAATTTTCAAAAAGTCTTCAAGCTGAAAAAAAGTGGAGCTTTATCTCCTCTGCCGCGCAAACGGCAGCCGCCGGAACCTCTCTTGCTATCGGAGCTGCCTCGTTAGCCCAAGGAAAATCTACCGTAGCAAGCATGTGCATGCTCGCTTCAGGGGTCGCAAGCCTTGCTGGCAAAGCGCTTCAATACACGGGAGCCTTTCAAAAAATGGCTTCGTGGATGACAAGCTCGAAAGAAATGGAAGCAAAGATTGCTTCCCGCCTAGAAACAGGAACTCAATGCACAGCGCTTGGTTTGGGTCTTGCAGGCGGAATTGCATCTGTTTTTCAGTCGCCTGTGATGAGAGATAGCCTCGCCAAAGCGTGGCCCTGGACTTCTTCTCTCCTTGGATTTGCCCCGAGAACCATAGAATTGAAAAAATCTTTCACAGAAAGACAATCGGCTCATATCAGTGCATCTCTCCAGAGATCAGAATCTTTGATCATGCAAATTTACCAAAGAATCCATCAAACGGGGAAAGACGCGGAAAGACTCTTCTACTCTTTAGGAGAAATTTGCGAGTCGCTGAAATCGGCTATTTATACGCAACAAATGAGAATTTAACTTTTAGGAGAAAATGATGACCATTCAAAGAATTGCCGCTTCGGTTAAAACACCTCTTGTAAATGCGGTTGAAACATCCTCTGTAAATATTCTCCATCGAATCCAAGCGTTGGTATGCCGGATTAACGCGCAATTATCGCGTCTTTCGGAAGAAACACAAAGCCGCAGCCAGAATATGAAAAAAGAATATCGAGTTTCTTCAGAAAAAGCGGCCTCCTTGCAGCAAAGGATCGGAAATTTCGCTCCCATTACTTCAACAGTTTCTCTTCTTGCCTTATTTGCGACCCCAGAAATTGGACGCCGCCTGCATGTTCCGGAAGAGCTATCGATGAACTTCAGTAGATCGATCGTAGATCAAGCAATTCCGGGCCTTGGCCAGCTCTTTACAAGCCATTTTTCAGCGCAGCAAATGCGAGCGCAGTCGGTAAGTAGTTTGCGCCAAACCGAAATCAGCAATGAAGGAACAAAAAGTGGAGAGGCTCGCGATCTACAATCGGAACTCCAGCAAATATTAACCAATATCCGCGATCTTTATAAGAAAGCCAGCGGATAAAAACAGGAATTTTTTATGTCTCTTTCTTTAGATTCGAAGTTTTGTTTTGCAGTGGGATTTTCTTCCGCAGTAGCTTCGCAGATCTGTTCTTCAAGAGACATAACGAATATCTCGAAAGATGTCGCGATCGGGACGCTTGCCGCCTCTTTCGCATACCGACTTTTTTCTTCTGCCCAAAATCACCTTACTTTCAGCAAAACACTCAAAGCGATCTGTCATACGGCCTTCAATGGATTCCAGCTCTATTTTGGGAGTAGAATCGGGGGTTTTTCAGCCTACGCCGTTCTCTCTGGATGCATCGACAAAAACCGAAACGAAGTTTTGTATGGCCTAAAAGGAAGCTGGATGAACTTCCTTGGATCTTACGGAGCTACTTGTTTATATCAAAAGATGCTCCCCTCCACGCAAGACCCCTAAATCCGTTAACAATCTCTAAATCAGTTTTTTAGCGCTATACGTATCTCGATGTGTAGATCACGAAGAGATTCAGTAAGGGAATTTCGGAGAAAATTCTCAAGAGAAAAACTGACACCTCAACTGAAAAATGAAAACAACTCGACGCATAATACTAAAAAACAGTACCATCCTTCGCGGATTGTGAGGATCTATTTATGATTTGGGAATC
>CAYOMT010000106.1:0-1269 GCA_964405125.1 uncultured bacterium | reverse complement strand
CGGGCCTAAGCTTGAATTCATACATCGCGGAAAAACTGAACCAATAAGGACTCATGACCATTCAAACATCAGCCCCTTTATCTCTTCCCGAGAGCTACCCTGCTCTTCTAGAGAACATCAAGACCCGCATCCGCGAATCTCAGATCAAAGCTGCGATGGCTGTCAATCATGAGCTGATCAAGCTCCATTGGTGGATCGGCTCAGAAATCGTAAGACGACAAGAAGCCGAAGGATGGAAAGCTCAGGTCATCGACCGACTCTGCAAAGACATTCAAGCTGGATTCCCAGGACTAAAGGGATTTTCTAGATCCAATGTTTTCTATATGAGGACATTTTTCATGAGTTATTCAAGAGTCCAACAGACTGTTGGATTCTTAGAAATTCCTCCAGATTATTGCCTTAACATTCCTTGGGGTCACAACATCATCCTCCTCAACAAAGTAAAAAATTTAAACGAAAGAGAATGGTACGCTCGGAAAGCTATTGAAAATGGATGTTCTCGCTCCGTCTTGGAAATGTGGATAGAAACACAGCTCTACCATCGTCAAGGCAAAGCTCCGAATAATTTTCAGAAAACACTCCCAGCCCCCTATTCCGATCTTGCCGAACAAGTTATTAAAGACCCTTACTGTTTTGATTTCTTAACTTCTATTGATCAAGCCCGAGAAAAAGAGATCGAAGATGGTCTGATGGATCATCTCCAAAAGTTTCTACTCGAACTTGGGAATGGTTTTGCCTTTGTCGGTCGTCAAGTGCCTTTACGCCTTGGCAGTGAAGATTATTACCTTGACCTTCTCTTCTACCATATTAAGCTCCGTTGCTATTTTCTCATCGAACTGAAGGCCGTCAAATTCAAACCAGACTTTGCTGGACAGATCAATTTCTACCTATCAGCTATTGATGACAAACTGCGGCAACCAGGTGATAACCCCACTATCGGCTTGATCCTTTGTAAAGGCAAAGACAACCTAATTGTCGAGTATGCTCTTCGGAATAATTCTTCTCCAATCACAGTGGCCAATTTCGAAGTCCAGCTAGCTAAATCTCTTCCAGAAAATCTTAAAGGCACGCTTCCTACTATCGAGGAAATCGAAGCTGAATTAGGTCGTTCTCTCAATCAAACCAGTGAATCTGAAAAGAATTAATCATCACCATCATGGACGAGGTAAAAAAAAAGATTCTTTTAGCTTTTAGGGAGTAGGTGGGTGTGTTGCATAACCCTGGCCAAGAAAGAAGTCTACCGCCCCGAAGGGGTGGGGCAGCAGGGGC
>CAYOMT010000105.1:0-3659 GCA_964405125.1 uncultured bacterium | reverse complement strand
AATCGGAACTGCCGAATCCACTAACAATGCAGCCGCATTTTCGCCGGGAAGGTCAATCACGCAGCCGTTTTGCAAAGCAACGAGGCTGATTGTGACATCCGTTGCCGCAGTCGGAAAAGAGGGGGGGCCAATTCCCATTCAGATGCCATTCACTGGAGATAGCGCCGGTCCAATCGGTTGCAGCCTTGGATTCCTGGACAAATAGAAAGGAAAAAATAAATATATATTTGATTTTTTTCTTTATAAAACAATTTACCATTAGCGATTATCTAAGCTATAAGGGCCTGTTCCAAAATAGGTGATCATGAGGGCAGATCCCATAAGGGCTATATTTTTCCAAAAGCAGTAGTGGTGCATCATTGTTGCAAAGGGGTCGTTCATTTGCCAGAACTGATGCATCATCAAGGCTGTGGGCAGTAAGAAAATGACGAGCAGCCAAGCGCCCAAAGATCCTTTGTATCCGAGCAAAACGCTAAGGCCGCCGAGAAAGGCAAGCACCCCTGCAATCGGAACGAGAATGTTTGCCAACGGAATTCCCGATTGCGCGGCCATGCGGATCGTATCCGGCGAAAAATGCTCAAACGATTTCATAATAAAAAGGAGGGAAAATAATATTCTCCCGAGCAACACCACAAATTTTGACATGAACCTATCCTATCTTTTGCGCAACGATGTAATAACTTGTTGTGACAAGCCGCATCCGATCTGCTTCAATAAACGCTTCGCCATCTTTAGTTAGGCGATCGAATAATGCTTTAAAGTGTTTAGGCAGAATCTTGAATCGGACGAGAAATTGGATCAAACGATTGACTCGCGTAAAGAATTTATCCGCATTTTCGATGAGAGGGGCTTGCAGTCCGTCAATGCTTGCATTTTCGCTGATGACAATTTTAAATCCGGCTTTTTTCAACAAACGAACATATTCTTCTGCAGAGGGAGTTCCAATGGCTCCAATCAAAGGTTTGATTCTTTTCATGAGCTCGGCATGCTCGGGATTATTGCCGTCGTATTTTGCAAGGCGCACCCAGTCTAAACAAGCGAGCTTAGCTCCGGGTTTTAAAATGCGGTGGAGCTCTTGGAATAATTTTTCTAGATTTTTTGAAAGGCTAAATACTTGGATTTGATAGATCGCATCAAAGGAATTATCTTCGAATGAAAACGGCAGATCGTTGAGATCGGCTATTTTGAATTCGCACTTTTCAGAAAGGCCTCTTCCCGCTGCATATCTCTTCGCAGATTCGAGCTGATCGGGATCGATATTGATTCCAAGCACATGGGCATTTGTCAAAGAAGCCACGTGCTGGGCGACTCTCCCTCTTCCGCACCCGATATCGAGAACGCGATCGCCTTGCTTAACCCCTAAATCTCGGCACATTTTCTCTTCGTAGAGAACCTGGTTTTTGATGATGCTCTTAGAAAGATCGATGGCGGGAGGGATGTACATTTTTTCTACTTGGCCAATTGCGCAAAGATGGTTGAGCACGCTGTAGTAGTCGATGAGTTTTTTTTTGACTTCCTGATAATATCCCGATCCCATTTTCTCGATGAGATGCGCTTCGTTGACCCAATCGTGGTCGTAGATATTATAAGAGCCTAAAAAAGCATCGATTTTTTCCTGAGGAAGGGAGTAGAGAGTTTTGAGCGATTTTAAAACAGTGGAGACTCTATATCCTAAAAATTGGAGTTTCGGTTTGATGGAGGCAACAGGCATCTTGGATCCTTTTTAGTAAAAAAATAATTAAACAGCGTTCTGTGATTTTTTTACAACATCATTTCTGAGAGCCTCAATGACATCGAGGGGGCCGATTTGCTGAAGGCAGAAAGGGAGATTGCACATTCGTTTCAAGCAAGGAGTGCAGGAAGGAGGTTTTGAAAGGACGATTGCATTTTTTGCTCTGTGAGGTCCGCATAGATTGGGATTTGTGGGCCCGTAGATTGCAATCACGGGAATTTTAAGCGCAAAGGCAAGATGGACAGGTCCTGTATCATTGCTAATTAAGCAATCGACTTCATTGAGAAGGCCTGCGAATTCATGGAGAGAAAGATTTACATTTAAGAGAGTTGATTTGGGGATTTGAGAAGCGATTTCTTTCATTAAGGGAAGTTCATTTTTTGTTCCTGTGATCAGGATTTGATAGTTCATTTCTTCGCTTAAGATTTTTCCGACTTCGACAAAATGGCGGCTCGGCCATCGTTTGAATCGATCTTTGGATCCGGGATGGAGGGCAATCCATTTTTGCATGGGAGGATGCTTAATTGCGGGATGAAAAGAGAGTTCTTCTGTATATATTTTGCCCCCGATTTTTTCTACCATGCGCAGTCTGCGAAGAATTTCGTGTTCTAAAAGAGGCGCCATTGGATCTGTCAGCAAAGTATCGAGTCCTTTGTGCAATCCGGAGGTTCCGATAATTCTTGAAGCGCCCAGAAGAGAGCAGAGGGGAAGGACGATTCTTTGCGAGGTGTGGAAGATGAGGATGGTATCGAACCGTTCTTGGTATAATTTTCTCCAAAGAGGGAGGATCTTCTCGAAAAGATACATTTTGTCGATCCAAGGATTTGTCTTGAATACTTCGAGTCCAATTGGGCTCGTGAGCACGCAAAGATAGGCGTCGGGGAAGCTTTTGCGCAGAGACTCAATGGAGGGGGTGGCCCAAAGAGTGTCTCCTAAAGCGGTTGTTGAGACGATGAGAATGCGCCGTTTTTCAGAGGGAAGGTGTTTTCGAATCGGCAAGATTTTGCAAAGAAATTTGAGAAGACTGTTTTTCATAAATCAATGCAGCATTCTCTTTGAGAGGAAGGATCTTGTCAAGAAAGAGGGAAGAGAGTGTTTCAATCCAGTAGGTTTCTCTATTTAAAGCAGGGCATCTGTAGGCATTGAGCCCTTTTTTACGCACGATGGGAAGATACTGATATTCGACTTCAAAGAGCGTTTCTACGTGATCCGAGGGGAAACTCAAGGGGATAAATACGATATTTTGACGGCCCTCATTATAGAGCAAAATATTTTCGCACGTGTCATCTGTGTAGGGTTTGATCCATTCTCCTTTTCCAAACTTCGATTGGAAAGAAAGTTTTCCTAGGATTTCAGGAAAAAATTTAAGGATGGCTCGAAAAGATCTTTCGCATTCTTGTTTGTAAGGATCTCCCGTCTCGATAAAAGTTTCGGGAAGTCCATGTGCGGAAAACAAAAGAAGGGTGTCTTTCTCTTCTAGTTTTTGCGCGCTTAAAAATTCCCTGATTTTTCTTTGGAAAGCTTCTATGAAGAGAGGGTGGTCTGGGTAAGAGGGGATCCAGCGAAGTTTTTTTTTCGTTTCAAAAGAGAGGCGTTTAGAGAAAAAACGGGCAATGCTGCCGCTTGTTGCAAATGTAAATTGGGGGAAAAGAGGCAGAATTTTGATTTCGGAGGATTTGCACTCTTCGATTTGTTTGAGAGATTCTTTATGCGTTTCGGGGAGGTATCTATGAAATGTAAGTACTTTGCTTTCAAGTTGTTGAGAAATCGCTGAGGCCAGGTATTCGGTGTCGAAAAAAATCGGGGAATTTCCTCCAATGAGTTCGTAATCGCGTCGGATTTTTAAAGACCGTTTTTTGGCTATTTTTGTGAAGAGGTATTTGTGAATGAATTGGGGAAATCGGGTTCTTACGACATCTTGATCGCA
>CAYOMT010000104.1:0-3771 GCA_964405125.1 uncultured bacterium | reverse complement strand
TGAACTTTTTCTTCTAAAGACGCTAGCTGCAGATCGATCTGCTCTATCAAAGAAGCATCGACAACAGCTTTTTTTGTCGAAGAAGCCACCTCTTTTTTTAAAGAAACGCCCCCCTCTTTTTTTGCAGGCGCCTTCGTTTTTTTCGCTTCTTTGACTAAAACAGGAGAGGAAGGAGGAACAGAAAAAGTGCGGACAATCATTTTAGCCTTTGGCTTTTCTCTTCCTAAAATATGATCGAAGCAAAGAATCAATACGGCAAATAGGTGGATAGCAAAAACGACGGAGAAAATTTGTTGAAAACGGGAAAGAGCCGCAAACTTTTCTTTCACTGAAGCAAAACATCCATTTGTTGAAAGCCACATTCTTCGAGGAGATTTTTCACATCCTGATAAAGGCCGAAATGGCAATTTTTATCGGCAATCAATTGAGGAAATTCATGAGGAGAGCGAAGTTTTTCCTCTTTCATAAAAATCCGAAGCTGCTGAAGATTCAAAGATTTCCCCTGAAACCAAATGGAATTATCCGCGCGAAGGGTGATTGTAAAAGGGGCATTTTTGGCGTCTTTCTTATTCAATACGCTGCTCTGAGCCAGCTCGACGTGATCTACATTCAAAAGAGGGGCGAGGAGCATGAATGTAATCAATAAGACAAAAACAACGTCGATGAGGGGCGTTAAATTGATCAAAGCCTCGTCATTTTCCCCTTCGTCAAGAGTAGATGTCAGATGTCTTCGCCGCATGATCCCCTTTTTGATAATGAAGCTCAATAGAAGATAAGAGGAGATGAGAAAAATCCTCCATCTCGCGCCTTTCATTTCGGAATGCATTCTTGAAATAGTTATTCCCAATGACCGCGGGAATGGCCACGACAAGCCCGATCACAGTGGCCGATAAAGCAAGAGACAATCCAGCCAATACCCCTTCGCTTCCCACAGATCTACTTTGCATCTGAGAGAAAGAAAATAAAATGCCCCAAACAGTGCCGAGCAAGCCGACAAAAGGGCCCAATGTGACAACCGTGGGGAGAATGAAGAGATATTTCTCCAATTTTTTCATCTGAATTCCAATTGCGACATACATTTCGGATTCTAAAAGCTCGAGATCCTGAGAAGAGAAAGAAACACTTTTCGAAAGAAAGAAATGATTTCGGCTAATGATTGCCAATGCTTTAATCTTAAAAGCCTTGTAAACCTCAAAAAGAGGATGAGGGACCTCTAAAAGGCGTCCCTTCATAGGCCGGGTGAACTGTAAATTCAGAGGTTCTTTTTCAGAAAAAACAGATATAAACTCCTTCGATAATCTGCGGGCATGAAATAGCATCCATCCTTTGTGAATCAGAAGGGTCCAAGAAATGGCGGAAAGGATAAAAAGCCCCCAAAAAATCCCTTTTCCGAACCAATCGGATTGGAAATACGCGCTCACAAACGGATTGCCGGAAGAAAGAATATGCATAAACTAGAGGGTGTCTTACTTTCGTTTCAATATAACCGCAAAATCATTTAGAGACAAGTTCCGAGAGGAGTGTTAGAAACTGCAATCCGATATACCAACGGTAGTCAACACACCAGATCTCGGATGCTCTTGAAAGAATGAACAGCGAAGTATATAATTTATCATTTAAAAGCAACTGATTGACGAAAAGCTCATGACCCTAAATGAACTTTATGACTTAATGAAACGTCGCGAAAATGGCCGACTTGAATTTAAAGAAGCAAAAAACAACTTCGATACAAGAAAACTGACTCGGTATTGCTTTGCTTTTGCAAATGAAGGAGGCGGTCGGCTCGTCCTCGGAGTTACAGATAAGCTTCCTCGTAAAATTGTAGGCAGCCAAGCATTCTTAAATCTAGAAAAAATCAAATCTGATTTGATTAGCAGATTGTCTCTTAGAATTGAAGTTGAAGAACTGTTTGAAAACGATCAAAGAGTCGTCATTTTTTCTATACCTTCACGACCCATTGGAGTTCCTATGGCATACGAAGGGGTCTACTGGATGCGTCGAGGAGAAGATCTCGTTCCAATGACCTCCGACATGCTAAAAGCGATTTTTAATGAGGGAATTCCAGATTTTTCTGCGCAGATTTGTCCTAACGCCTGTTTCGAAGATCTCGATCCTATAGCAATCAATGCATTCAGAAAAGCTTGGATACGGAAATCAGGAAGCTATCATCTCGAACACATCGCGGAAAAACAACTATTGTGCGATATCGAAGTCCTCACAGACCAAGGTGTGACCTATGCTGCTTTAATTTTATTCGGAACCCACAAAGCGCTAGGAAAACATTTGGCTCAGGCTGAAGTGATCTTTGAATATCGTTCTAGCGATATAACAGGGCCTGCGCAGCAAAGGATTGAGTATCGACAAGGATTTTTCACATTTTACAATGACCTATGGGAAAAGATTAACCTGCGCAATGACAACCAGCATTTTCAAGATGGTTTATTCATGTTTGACATCCCCACCTTCAATGAAAAAGCGGTGCGAGAAATCATTCTCAATGCAATCAGTCATCGAGATTACAAAGCAGCAGGTTCCATTTGGGTAAAGCAATACCCTCGCCGAATTACCATCACTAGCCCAGGGGGGTTTCCTCCAGGGATTACACCGACAAATATGCTGTGGAGGCAACAACCTCGCAATCGAAGAATCGCTGAAGTGTTTGGAAAGTGCGGGCTTGTAGAGAGAGCCGGCCAAGGAGCAGATCGTATCTTTGAAGAGAGTATAAAACAGGCAAAATCATTGCCTGATTTCACGCATACAGATGAATATCAAGTCGCTTTAACATTAGATGGCCAAGTCCAAGATGACACCTTTTTACGATTCTTAGCAAAATTAAATCAAAAGGACATAGCCTCATTTACCGCCACCGATTTTCTCGTCCTAGATTATGTGCATAAAGAAAATCCCGTCCCATCAGATCCTCCAGAACTAAAAACGCAACTCAAACATTTAGTGGGATTAGGAGTCATTGAATCCATAGGAAGAGGCAGATCTGTTCAATACATGCTTTGTAAACAATATTACCTCCATGCAAAAAAAAGCGGAGTCTATACTCGCAAACAAGGCCTAGACCGAGATACAAATAAGGAATTGCTTCTCAAACATATTCGTGCTAATAAAGTAGAAGGAGCTCGTCTATCCGATCTATGCCAAGTACTACCCGCTCTTTCTGAAAAACAAGTTCAGAACCTTTTATTAGAGCTAAAAACCAAAGAACTCTTACACATGAGAGGAAAAACCAAGGGAGCTCTTTGGTTTCCTGGCAAAGAAATTTTAGAGGTAATTCCGGGGTAATTCCGGGGTAATTCCGGGGTAATAAATTGCGTATCCAGCACATACTAAATAAGATAAACCACAAAAAATAAATAACCCTCTTATGGAATTTTTCGACTCCCACGCGCATCTCACCTCTCCTGAAGTCCTTCCTCACCTACCCAATCTCTTACTGCGGGCAAAAAGTGCGAACGTCATGCACATCCTGAATATCTGCACAGATAAAACCAGCCTTGAAGAAGGAATTCTTCTGGAACAAGAGCATCGCCAAATCAAAAATGCAGGAGCCACAACGCCCCATGACGTAGAAAAAGAGGGAGAGATTTATTTTCCCCTTTTTCAAAAAGCAGCTTTTGAAAAAAAACTCGCGGCTATTGGAGAAACGGGATTGGACTATCACTACGAACATTCGCCCATTTCGTTGCAAAAGCAGTTTCTCATTCGGTATCTTGCTTTGGCGGCGGAATCAAAACTCCCCGTCATTTTTCACTGCCGCAA
>CAYOMT010000103.1:0-3771 GCA_964405125.1 uncultured bacterium | reverse complement strand
ACCTTACACAAGCTTGTTCATTTCAAAATACTCTTCTCTTCTTCTACTGTCAAAATAACTTTTATTGAATCGAGATATTCATGAGCAGTCTTTGCGGCTCTCTTTCTTTCTCAAGTTCGTTGAAAAAGAACAAGGTATAACATACACAAGAGTGAAGATTTTATGCAAATGGTTTAAAAAAAATCAGCTGTTTTTCTCTATGAGAAATGAGGAAATAAATGCTTTGTGGTTAGTGCTATCAGACGTGTTGGAAAGGGTTCTAAAATGGTAGAGATGGGATCCCGATTTTACATAGTGTTCATGCACCCATTTGTCTTCAGATTGATAGAGGAGGTCCCCTTCCCCTTCTCCATTTTCTTCAACAGTCAGCAGGAACCTTTCCCCCTCCTTTTCAGACGAGAGTTCAAAATCCCCGCTCCCCGAATATTGATAAACAGGGTCGCCGGGCAATCGAACCAAAAATTTTTCATCGCCTAAGCTTTTGGAGAAAAGGGCCCAGATCGAGGGGTCATCTTCATTTTGCTCGGTTGGCTGAGGCGTTTTTTCAACAGGAAACCACCCATCCGACACAGAAGATAAAATAACAAATGAACAGATTAAAAATTTAAAAAGCGCCAAATATAATTCATGTTAATTTTTAATACAACATGATTATAACAATATGCCAATTAAACATGAAACCGTTTTATTTAGTTAAAATAAATTTTTTAATTGATTTCGATTTCCTCAAGAAAGCGATCTGCCATTCCCCAATTTTCCCCATTGTAAACTACTTTTCCTTCAAAATTTTTCATTTCAGAAACAATTTGGGCTAGAGTCTGGTTAGTAAGATAGGGAATCTTTTTTGAATCTAATCTTCGGAAGAGCTCTTCCGCCCCTTCGGGTGAATACCCCGAGCTATGATCAATGTGATAAATAACCTTCTTTTTTGACAAAACTACCTCCTTAAGCCCGTTATGATTGGCTTGGAAAAGGAGGATGCTATCGAGATGCCAAGAAAAAGTATTCCACTCGGGATACCCTTTTAGATTGTTCCAATCTACGATAGAAAGAAGAGTAAAATCGCCACAGGCATTCGTATGTAACAGATTCGTTTTTTTGAAAACCGGCTTATTTGGAATACTATAAACAATTTTATTGAGAATATTAATGAACAAGTTTCTTGTGAAAGTAATCGGGTTGAGGTAATAGCTTTTTTTCACCGGAATGATTACATTTCTTAGAATGAATGATTCAATGTTATAAGCAAAAAAACGACTATTTAGACACACATAAATAATTTTATTAAACAGCTTAACAATCAAGTTTCTCGTAAAAGCAAACGGATTTGGAGAATAGCTTTTTTTCACCGGAATAATTACATTTCTTGCAATGGATGATTTTATCTTAGAGATCAGTTGCAAAAATCCGATTCGAAGATAAACCTGGATTTTATATTCTCGAATTTTTTTTAATAAACTTTTTCTAACGCCTGCAGTTCCAAATTTTGTGTTTGCTCGCAAGACATTGATTTTACAATATTGAAGAATCTCATCAAAAGAATTGGATCTTGGTAATTCATTAGGAACATCCAACCGATCTACACGATAAACCCGGCCAGATTTCAGTTTTGTTTTTATGTGTTCAATTAACTCGTTTGAAAACAAAATATCAATATTAGTCGCCAGAACGAATTTTCCCAAAGCGCGTCGAATTCCGATATTTTTCCCAATCATCTGAAAAAGGGGAATTTTGTCGGCGTGATCGAGGGTCATATGAATTTCCTTTGAAACTCGAATGAACCGAATTTTACAAAAATGATTTCCTTTTGGAAATTGAAGGGCTTTGACTAGAGGAGGGTTTTCTTCAGGAGGATTCCATTCAACAATGATCAACTCAGCTTTCAGCTTGTGGCGATTGCACTGGATGATAAGACCGTCCACAAAATGTTGCATCCGATAAAGCAAACTCCCCCCGTGATTATCGTTTCGAGAGGTAACAACAACGCTCAAATAGGGGTTCATTTTTTCATCGCAGTGATACAGAGATGCCAGCCAAATTTTTTCTCAAGAAATCGAAATATCTCAGCAAACTCAACCAAATGGGACTCAACAAAGAACTTCTTCTTTTCCACTTCGTCATAATATTCTTTTGTCCCAGGCGTATTAGGGGAGTGTTTAAAATTGCAAGGTCTTGCATTCCAATAATCTTTCACCGTTTGGATGGAAATTTTAGAGAACCTCCCCATCATGCCGGGCGCCCGAAAGTACCTAGGTGGCCACATACATTGCGATAGAGAGCGATGATCCAAGCTTCATTCATGACTATGGGGGCTACGATACTGGACAATGTCTTTTTTTTCTACCCAATTTTTATCAGATTTGCGATCCTTGTCAAACAATGGAACGTTCTTCAGAACCCACAAACTATTGGGAGCTATTGGCATGTTGGATCCGTTAATCTCGATTGTTATGCCGACTAAAAACTCGATGCCCCACATCAAAGGCTCAATCGAAGCTCTTCGGAAACAAACGTTTCGAAATTTTGAATTGATTATCCAAGATGGAGGTTCTACCGATAAAACTCTTGAGTATTTGGACACAATCCGCGATTTGCCTATCGAGATCGCCTCAGAAAAAGATAGCGGGTTTGGTCAGGCTTATAATCGGGGAATCAAAAGGTGCAGGGGGGAATTCCTTTGCCTTTCCGCTTCTGATGAACGGTTGCTCCCTTATGCTCTTCAATTGGGGGTCGATTGGTTTCGAGAATCCCCCCATGCAGCGGCCCATTATGGTGCCGTTTCTCTCGTTGATAGGTTGGGCGTCGAGCAGTCCCTTTTTGTTCCAAAACCGTTTGATCTTGTCAAATTCATGCAATGTGAAACAGTGCCTTCGTTTGCCGCTTGTGTATTGAACCGCAAAGTCATCGGGAATGGTTTGTATTACGATGAAACGCTTAAAATGTGTCCAGATTACGATTTCTGGCTGAGGCTAGGTTCTCGCTTTTCAGGAGAGGATATCCGCAATCGGACGGAACTGTTTGCGCTTGCCCTTGCTGACCGAACTTCTACGACATATCGAGCAGAAAGCTACCCGCAGTTCTGCCAAGAAAAATGCTTCATCTTGAAGAGATATTTTGCCTCAAATCCAAGCCTTCCAAATCCCGGTCAACTGGAGCAAGAAGGGAAAGAGGGAATTTTCACATGGGCACTTAGGTCTGTTTTGCATCTTGATGGGGTCTCAACGGTCGCGCGAACACTCTTTTCTATGCAAAAAGAGCTGTGTGATAATGCTCCTTTTTGTGGAGAAGTCATCCAGAGCGCTCTTGCTTATGAAACCTTCCCCCGGCCTCACAAAAACTTCTTTTTTTCCCTTTTCGACTTCAAAAATAAAGATAGAATTCAAGGAAAAGGGCCTTGGATTTTTCTTGCAAAAGCGGCCCTTCCGATCCTACCCGCCCATTTAGATCCTTGGGTTAAAATAGAGCTCCAAGTCTTAAAAGGATCCGTTGGAGTTTGTCTTATGAATGGGGAAACCATCGAAAAAGAGCGGCTGCTCCCTCCAGATTCATGCATTGAAACGGTCTGTTTTTCTCTTTCAAATAGGGTCCAGCCCTGGATTCTTTTTCGAACGGTGGGAATCTCTAAATGTGTCATACGGATTAAGGATATATCTTTGTGCAAAACGCAAAAAAGCAGCCGCTCGCCTTAGTGCCCGAAATGGGATAGGGTCGATCTATATACCGAAACTACTTGAAGAATCGGGAATATGGCAAGGAGGCGCCCTGAATTTG
>CAYOMT010000102.1:0-3795 GCA_964405125.1 uncultured bacterium | reverse complement strand
CGTGCTCGCCGCTCGCCGTGCAGAGCACTGCTCTTCGCGTCTGCGCTGCGATTCTTCTTTGTTCTAAGCGGTCAAGGGCTGCTCACGGTTTCCCCCTTCGGGGGCCCCTTCCGTTCGCAGGGGAGCCGCGCTAAATAGCGCGGCTTTAGCAGTCGGGGGAGGCCCCCGCTGCCCCCCGCTCCGCGCTTAAAACAGGGATTGCAAATTTTTTCTATTGACTTTATGTTTAAAGTCGAAGGATTCTCTAGTGGATTTTTTCATGAAATCGCCTTTGCCCGATGTTGACTTAGATATTTCTCGAGATGACGAAGTAAAAGCTCTTGTCTGAGTCTGTTTTTTTCAATTTTTTAAGGCCATTACTCCTTGTACAAGAAAATCTTAGCCAAATAAATATTTACCCATTACAATCCGATGCCTTTAAGGAGCTCTATCTATGGACTTACAAACCATATCTATTTTGAAGAGTGGAGTGTTTTTTTTCATGTTTCTCTTTCCCTCGTATGTTGGCATACCTAAAGCAGTACGATTCTGGGAAGAGTGGAAAAAAACAAAGAAATTGATATTTTTGTCACATGCCGTGACCTTTTTTGTGGGGTCTATATTTTTTTACGTTACAGCTTTACTCATCACAATCTTGCAAGTGATAGGGTATCATGGATAAGGTGATTGGTTTTCTTTTTTTTATACTTTTAACGTCAGGTTATTCTGCTTGCTCTACAGTACCGGAATCTATAAGGGCTGACTATGCATCGGAGATGTTTGATGCTTTTGTTACCCAGTCTTATGGAAAATCAACGATTGCCTTTTATCAGTTTGACGTAGCTAGAGAAAAAGCTAAAAAAGCTGGGGAGAATCCTCTAAAAATTATTGCAATTGAGAGTTTATTTGCATGGTATCGTACCTATGCCAGTTCCTTGAGACTTTATCACCAATTCCCTACTGGGAATGACCGAATCAACGGAGAGTATCGCCCATTTATGACCAAGTCTCTTCTTGCCATACGGGCTTATGAATCTGAATGGGGCAAAACTCCAGAGCAAGCTCGGCTTATGCGAGAATTTATGTTGGGCGTTGGAGAGGTGATTGCGGGAGTATTTTGCATAACGGTGAGCAGTGGAGTCTTTGGCGGCATTGGGTATACTGCTGCCTTTGATGGATCAAGGCGGATCTATTCTTCATTAAATTCTTTATGGGCTTTGCATCAAACCGAATTGCAAGCTTTACAAAATTGGGAAAAGACTTCACTTATGTCTGCTGTTAATCAATAAATAGGTGGAGGCTATGGCAACCATGCCACACTTCACAGCTGCACATTTGACTCTGCCTAGTGACCCATCTAAGAGACAATGACGTGCGTGGCCGATGGCACTTGTATGCGACCCCAACAACCTAAAAGCAACTTGGAAATAGCAGGGGAGCCGCGCTAAATAGCGCGGCTCTGACAGTCGGGGGAGGCCCCCGCTGCCCCCGCAATGCAACTGTCCCTGTTTAGAAGGGGACGAGGTAGGAAAAGAGGGTTAGGTACTCCGCTTTCTTGCCCTTTTTGCTGATTTTAAAGGCAAGAAGGTTCTCCTGCTCAATCAGAGGGGAGGGAAAGTCTTCCAGATAATTGATAACCAGCAGAGTGAAATCGAGATGGGGGAAATAGCGGTCCAGGGCCTCTTTCAGGGCCTTGGCTTGGTTCGAATCGATATGGGGCTGTTTTAGCCACCAAGTGGGTCCTCCTTCAGGTGGGTCGTAGGCGACACGGATGAAAAAGACTTTGCCGGAGAAATCGCGCAGTGACCGAAACCGATCGATCCTCCGTTGGTATTTTTCTACGACGTTTTGCCAAATTTCGGCGGTCTGGAGAAAGGGCCCATCGTGCTTAAATTCGATCTTATAGCGGTTGTGTTCAATGCATTCAGGATAAAGAGGAGAGAAAAGATCGTCTCGATTGAACAGGTGCCGAAAATCCTCATTCAAGAGGGTGATCAGCCCTTCGGTGTCGATGGTCACCAGCCAGTCAAAGGGAAAGGCGCGCTGTCTTAATCCTTCTTCCCGTAAAATGATGGTGGGTTCGCAATGAGAGCCTAGACTTACAAACAGCGGGGAGATTTCCCAGGCGAACAAGGGGAGTATGAAGAAACAGGCAACGTTTAAAAAGTGCATTTTTTCGTTACAAAAACCTTTTCGCAGACAGCTTCTCAAAGACTGATTTCAGACGCTCCTTGTTTTTTTTTCGCGATAATGACTTGGTCATAAAACTCTTTCGCGCAATGAAAATGGGAAATGATATCGAAATATTGGCCTATGTACACCTCAAATTCTGAGAAACTCCACTCTCTCACATGCGTTGTGTTGACGGGAGGACCCGACTGGCTTTGCGGACCGTAGTAAGGATCGGTCCAAACGCGGTTGAGTAGATCGCGATCGGGAGTAGAAATAACCAAATATTGAAATTCGAATTGATTGCTAATCCAGTTGAGAAGATCGTCTGGTTTCACGAGGTGCTCGATTACGTCGGAGCAAATAATCATATCGAAAGGAGCTTGCCTTAATTTGCGGGAAAAATCGCTGAGGCTCCAAAAATTATAAGGGTACGTTTTTCGGAGAGTAGAAAGCATAGGTTCAATTTCAAAGCCGACTGTATCTGCATCACTAAAGTACTTTAATAACTTAAACGCAGAGCCGCACCCAATATCTCCAATACGTTCAAATCCATGTTCTTTTGCTAGCTCATAGGCGGCTAGGTACACTTCATTTTGCGCTTCATCTTTCAGATTAGTATCATCATGATGCGTATACGAATTTCTGGAGATGTAGTCTTTTTTGATAAAGTAGTTTTTATTTGAGAAATCTCTTTCCACAGAGGCTGCAACAGTAGTAATGAATAAGAAGCAAAAAAACAGAGTTGCGCTCAGAGAAGGTCTCTTACATGGCGGCGACGTTCGGCGCCTGGAAGGAAAATTCATCAGTACCAACCTCTTTAAGAAACAGGAATTTAGCATAACACAGACCGGCAAAGCAATACATTTGATCTGGCATCAAGCGCCCTATTTTTTTCTTTTTCCCTCTCATATTGTTTTTTTTCTTGCAGATGTTGAGAAAAATCTGTAAAACGAAGAATTCAGACTAACCTGTGTAGACCATATGCTGAATTTTCGTAAGCTGAGACAAGACTTCTCCTCAAATGTGTTGAAAGAGGGAAGGGCGTTATTCGAAAAGAATAAAATCCTCAATGCGAAAATCATCCGACTGGATAACGAAACCATCCGGTTCAGTAGTAAAGTTCTGAGTAACTATGACAGCACCTACGAAAGCGAAATCGAGGTCGATCGCTTCGAATCCACCGCCGTCCACACAAATTGCGATTGCCCCAGCCGCTATGACTGCCAACACTTGGCCGCTTTAATCTTCTTCTTGGAAGAAAAAATCGATGCGCTGTTGATCGAATACTCAAAAGAGGCCGATATCTCCAAAGACGATCAGCTAGAGGCCCACGAAAAACAAGAGATCATCGAAGCGATTAAAGAGGCCGAGACAAAAGAAGTCGTCAAACAAGATGCAAGATACCAAAAACAGGTGCTGCAAGAATACGTCGCCTCGTCCGAAGTGCTGTCCCATTCGCCCTTTTTCCTGCCGCAAGAAGAGAGCTCGCTGGCTCAGGCTGAATTAGCGGTCATTTTTAATCCGCAATCGCTCCAAGGAGATAAAAAAGGCAAAGTCGAATTCCAGCTGGCGCTGAGACTGCCGTTCCGCTCGAAGCCGCTGCAAATCTCCCAATTAAAGGGATTTATTGACGCCGTTCGGTAT
>CAYOMT010000101.1:0-3875 GCA_964405125.1 uncultured bacterium | reverse complement strand
GCGATGGAGTCGATCCCTTTGATTCTACACAGCCTATGCGCGATAATTATCTAGTTGTTGTCCCTCCCCGGTATTTTAAAATACGCGATTTAGATAGACCACTACAGTTAGATGCAACAAGAACAAGGCTCATACCACAAGGAATACGTATTTTCAATCTAGAAATAAATGGTCCGAGAGATTTAATCGTCCCGTTTTCATTTCAGAATTTGAGCGTGCTTGCCAAATACCCTCTTGCTCGAGTGGGTGAAGGCCCTGTGTTTCATAGCGAACCATCGTGGGTAGCTTTGGAACAATGCAATGTAAGACCCGCTTGGGATCAAATATGTATCATGAGAAAGGAAAGTGTGCTAAAAAATGTGACTTGGGTTGGCGAGCAAGGGCAAAGACAGGTTGTGGCAGATCTTGGATGGAAAATATTCCCGTTGTGTTTAAGAGGACTTGCTAACACTCTTCAGATATTGAGCAGAGGAACATGTCCCGAGGTTGCAGATCCATTGACCTGTGTGCGCAGTGATGAGATCGTCGAGCGCGAAGGCAGGTCATATGTGCCGATAATTGGGATTTTTGCTCCTGATTCCGGCCTCCGTGTTAAAGCTCTGGCGGGATTTGCTGCGATGAGAGGCGTTGGCGTTGTTCCGGGCCTTCCTGTAGAAGTGTAAATATATTATTTTTTCATAATCAGCGGATGGTGTGGATTTGTAAGTCGATCTCCATAGACGTATCCTAAATTTCGCGTCGCTGCATTGAAGGGGTCTTTGGGATTTTCAATGAGGACGGCGTTTTCAAAAGCAAAAGCAACGAGATACGCTTCCTTAGGAAGAAGAGAGGTCAGCGAAGAGGGTTCAAAAACATCGAGGGTCGTCCCTCCTTCATTTTCAAAAAAAACAAACACGCAAGCAAGCCCCTGGAAACAAAATAAATCCTGGATCCGAGGCGCCGAAATTTCTCCTGCAAGATAATGGTCGCAGGCCAGGCGCAGCGCACTTTTATTTGCAAGTTCAAGAGCCATAGGCCCCATTTCGTGAAGGATCAGTTTTTTGAGAAAAGGAGCTTTCCTCCAAAGATCCCGCCCGGATTCTACTTTCCTTGCAAGATCTTGGATGATCGGAAAATCTAAAGGATAGTTCTCAAATCGAACTCTGCCTTGGCGCCGGAAATAAACGAGCTGCTGGGAAGATATGGCTGTTTTCATGGGGCACTAGCATACGTTCTTCCCATCAAAAGAACAAGTATGTAAAATTTGTTGCATGCACTTTTTAGACTCTCTTCATAAAAATATTCCTTTCATTGAAGAAAAGATTGGGTATGTCTTTGAGAATAAAGAACTTCTGTCTTTGGCCTTCATCCATCGCTCTTTTGTCAATGAACACAAGCAACAAATTCAGTCCCATAATGAGCGGCTCGAATTTTTAGGCGACTCGGTTCTTGGCATGGCGATGGCCGATTTTTTGTATCATCGGCTCCCCAATTATCCGGAAGGGCCTCTTTCCCAATTCCGCTCCCGTCTTGTCGATGCGCAGGCTTGCGCTTATTATTTGCAAAAACTCGGGCTTCAGGAGTTTATTTTATTGGGAAGAGGGGAGTTTTTGAGCGATGGGAAAGCGAAAGTGTCGATTTTAGCAGACGCGTTTGAGGCTTTGGTCGGCGCGATTTTTATCGACGGGGGCGCAAACGTTGCTAAATCGTTTTTGCTTTGCCATTTTCAGGAAGATATGGAGACGGTGATTGGGTCTCCTTCGCGCAATTTTAAAGCAGAATTGCAAGATTATTCGCAAAAGAAATATAAACAGGCTCCTGTGTATAAAGTGGTGCAAGAGACAGGTCCCGATCATGCAAAAATATTTCACGTGATGGTGCTTGTCGAAGGAAAAGAAATGGGCGTTGGGTTGGGAGAGTCTAAAAAGCAAGCAGAACAACAAGCGGCATTCAATGCCTTATCCAAGTTGGCAGATCATGAGTAAGACAAAAATTGCTTGGGTTTGTCGAGAATGCGGGCACTCTCAACTAAAATGGACCGGCAGTTGCGGGGGATGCCAAAATTGGAATACGCTTCTCGAAGAAGTGCAGATTGAAGAGAAAAAGAAGCGCTTTGAATCGGTGAAGCAGCAAGCCTCCAAGCCCATTCGCCTTTGCGATGTAGAAATTGGGGCTTTCAAACGGATTCACACGCAGATTGGAGAGTTGGATCGTTTATTCGGCGGAGGAATTGTCACAGGTTCTTTGATTTTAATCGGAGGAGAACCCGGCGTTGGCAAGTCGACGCTTCTTTTGCAGATGGCAAGCGCTTTGGTCTCGCAAGGATTGACCGTCCTTTACATTTGCGGCGAAGAATCGGCCGAGCAGACTTCGCTCCGCGCCCAGCGTTTAAAAATAGATCACCAAAATCTGTATCTTTTAAATGAGACATTGTTCAGTTCCATCCGCGCGCATATCGACCAACTGCAGCCGGATGTTGCGATTGTAGATTCCGTCCAAATCATGTACAAAGGAGAAATTCCTTCGTCTCCGGGTTCTGTGGTGCAAGTGCGCGAAATTGCGACGGAATTTATGCATCTTGCCAAAGGGCAGGGGATCACTACATTTTTGATTGGGCATGTGACAAAGTCCGGGGAGTTGGCAGGGCCTCGCGTTTTAGAGCATTTGGTCGATACCGTATTGGAATTTGAAGGGGATCGGCAGCATGGCTATCGATTGCTGAGAGCCATTAAAAACCGCTTTGGTTCCACAGATGAAATTTCTATTTTTCAAATGAAAGAGACGGGACTTGCGGAAGTTGCGAATCCATCGGACGCCTTTTTAAAAGAGAGGGTCAAAGAAATTTCGGGATCGGCGATTGTATCGGGCCTCGAGGGGGCAAGATCGTTTCTTCTCGAAATTCAGGCTCTTGTGACGCCGACTGTCTTTCCGACTCCTTCAAGACGGTGCGCAGGACTCGATCAAAATCGATTGGCGCTTCTTCTCGCGGTCCTTGAAAAAAGAGTTGGATATCCCTTGCATCACTGCGATGTGTTTGTCGCTCTTGCAGGAGGGCTTAAAATTGTCGAGCCTGCGATTGATTTGGGGATTCTTCTTGCGATTGCTTCTTCGTATTCCAATCGGGCCCTTGCTTCCGATTTGATTGTTTTGGGAGAGGTCGGATTGGCAGGAGAGGTGCGCGCTGTGAGCCGCATTGAAACGCGCCTCAAAGAAGCCATTCACATGGGGTTTAAAAAGTGTATTTTGCCAAAGCAAAATTGCAAGGGGATTTCCCCTGCCATCTTAGGAAAGATAGAACTCATCGATGTTGAATTGGTCGACCAGGCCATTCACAGAGTTTTGTCGTGAAAATTCTTGTCGGCGCAAGAAGCTCTCCCTTATCGCAAGCTCAATTTGCAGAAGTTCGTTCTCTCTTTTCTCCCCCGCTTGAATTGATTCCTGTCTGGGTTAAAACGACAGGGGATTTAGATCAAAAAACTTCCTTGCGCTTCCTCGGTCAGACCCATTTTTTTACAAAAGAACTCGATGAAATGCTTTTGCAAGGGAAGATTCGCGCGGCAATCCATTCTGCAAAGGATCTTCCCTCGCCTTTGCCTTCCGGTCTTTCTATTGTGGCGCTCACAAAGGGGGTGGATTCTCGCGATAGTCTTGTCTTGCGTCCGGGAGAAAGTTTAGAAAGGGTAGTCACGATTGCAACGTCAAGCGAGAGAAGAGAGGCTGTCGTCTCTTCTCTTCGTCCCGGCTTGAAATTTGTCGATTTGCGAGGAACGATTGGAGAGAGGCTATCTCTGCTTGATCAAAGAAAAGTCGATGGAGTGGTCGTTGCGGAAGCGGCGTTGATTCGCCTTGGTTTGACTCACTTGAATCGACTGATTTTGCCAGGAAAAACAGCCTCT
>CAYOMT010000100.1:0-4121 GCA_964405125.1 uncultured bacterium | reverse complement strand
CCCGAAGGAATATCGGACCTCGCGGCAAATTTCTGCGTCGGGATTTTGTGTTTTTCTGCGAGAAGAAGGATTTTGGCCGCAATAGAACTATGCGTTGCATATTTTTGGTTTGCATTGAATTTGAGAACGATCCCTTGGTCGAGAAAAGGGACGTTTTCCGGATCGAATTTATCTTTGAAATTGGGGTGGAATCCGTGGGCAAGATCGCTCGAAATACAAAGAGATTTCGCGCGGATTCGGTGCAAATCTTCTCCCTCTATATTTAAAGAGAGCGCAATTCTTTCGAGGAGTTGATTTGCAAAAAGAGAATCCGCCCCGCGGGAGCTCACAGACCCAATTTCTTCGTGATCCCAGAAAAAAGCCATTTGCAAGGCAGAAGAGTGAGAATCAGCATTGCATAGGGCCTTGCAGGCGGCATAAGCCGAAGTGAGGTTGTCGAGTCTAGCTCCGGCAATCATTTCCTTCTCGAATCCAATGAGCGCAGGCTCTTCGGTTGGAACGAGAAAAAGATCGAATCCAAGGAGTTTTTTGCATTTGACCTGCTTTTTTATCGCATTTTCTAAACTTAGGTCTTTGGCATTCAAAGAGAAGATGGCCTTGAGATGGTCTTGTTTATGCAGATGGAGCCCTTTTTCTGCAATGTTGCGGTCGAGGTGGAGAGCTAGATTGGGGATGATGACGGGTTGATCTTGGATCTCGATTGTTTGGGATTGGATATGTCCGGCTCCATTTGAAAACGTGATTTTGCCTGCAATTTTAAGATCGCGATCGAGCCATGTGTGGAGAAGAGGCGATCCGTAGATTTCCACTCCGATTTGCCCTATTTTCTGAGAGATGATTTCGGGATGGGGCTTGAGTTTCAGGCCCGGGCTATCTATGTGGGAGGCGAGAAGGAGCGCCGCAGAGGGTGTTTTTTTGGGCGTGCGAAACGCGGCAATAAGGGAGCCTTCTCTTACGATAAAATAGGCATGTCCGGGAGAAAGCTTCCATTTGTCTGCTTCCTGAAGTTGAGAAAAACCTGCCTTCAAAAGGCGCGCTGCAATTTCATCCGCTGCGTGGTATACGCTCGGGGATTTTTTCAAAAAATCGAGAAAGTCGTGGATCATGGAATCACTGCTTTGGTTTGAGTACCGTCACTTCCTCTTCTAAATACTTGTGCAGCACTTTTGGCACAAGGATGGATCCGTCTTCTTGTTGGTTATTTTCCAAAAGGGCGACCATGAGTCTCGATGTGGCTAAGCCCGAACCATTCAACGTGTGGACAAATTGGGGCTTGTCATTCTTTTTGCGGCATCGAATGTTCGCTCTACGCGCTTGGAAATCGGTGCAGTGGGATACGGAAGACACTTCGTAGTATCGATTTTGGCCGGGGAGCCATACTTCGATATCAATGGTTTTTGCAGAGGCAAAGGACATATCGCCCGTTGTGAGAAGCATATTTCTGTAGTGGAGGTTGAGTCCTTGCAGTACTTCTTCTGCGCTTGCGAGCATTTTTTCATAAATTTGGCTGCTTTGTTCGGGCGTTGCGAAGGAAAAAAGTTCTACTTTATTGAACTGGTGGGTGCGGATGAGTCCTCTTTCTTGAGAGCCGGCAGCTCCCGCTTCTCTTCGAAAGCACGGGGTGTAGGCTGTATAGCAAAACGGGAGATGCTCTTCGTCGATGATCTCCTCTGCATGCAGGCCGATCAGCGCTGTTTCGGAGGTGGGGATCAAATAGAGGTGATAGTCTTTGTCGTGGATTTTGAAGAGCTGGTTTTCAAATTTGGGAAGCTGCGCCGATCCATACATCGTTTCGGGACGAACGAGAAGGGGGGGGATGATTTGAGTAAAGCCGTTTTTTTTATGCGTATCGAGCATGTAGTTGAGAAGAGCCCACTCGAGTCTCGCTCCCATCCCTTTGTAAAGAGGCCAGCCGGATCCGGAGATTTTGGCAGCTCTTGTGAAGTCGAAAAAATCGAGCCGTTCATTGAGCTCCACGTGATTTTTGAAGGGAAAGGAAAAAACAGGCTTTTCTCCGACTTGTTTGATGCAAACATTGTCCTTGGGACTTGGCGAGATGGGAATCTCGTCAAAAGGAATGTTGGGAAGAATCGAAAGGGCGTGGTGGAGTTCGGCTTCGAGGCGCGGGATTTCGGTGTCGTAGGAAGCAATTTTTTCATTGAGCTCAGATAATTCTTGAGAAAAGGCGGATATGTCTTCCCCTTTTTGTTTTTTCATCCCGATTTCTTTGGAGAAATGGTTTTTTTTCGACTTGAGTTCTTCGACTGTTGTTTTGAGGGCGCGGAGCTTTTCATCGACGGAAAGGAGGGCGTGGAGGTCGATTTCTGGGTTTTTTGTTTGCAATTTTTTTTGAAAAAGGGCGGGATTTTTGCGCATTTCTTTGAGATCGAGCATAGAACACCAGGATTGTTGACGTTTTAATGTATCAAAAAGGGGATCAAAAGGGTAGATGATTCTTGCAATACAGATGCATCTTTTGGTAGAGTTGTACCGAAACCCGCTTTTAGGATGCCGATGAAATCTTCTTATCCCGTTGCCAAAACCCCCCTCATATTGCGCTACCATAGATTGATGGACGCCTTTGCTAAATCGGACGATGAAAGAGATTTTTATCTGGATCGGGCGGAAGGGTTTCTTATGTATGTCGATTTGGATAAGGGGATTGAGGAATTGGAAGCCTTGGATAAAGAGATCCATGAAAATGCCGATCGGTTCTCTTTGATTCCTAAAATGACTTTTTACGAAGTGAAGAAGTTTATGGAAGGGTTTGTCCATGAGAAAGTATACGATATCGATACGAAAGAAAAGCTCTTGGACATTATTTCTGCAAAAGAGCCTCGGGAAGGTTTTTTAGAGTTTATTTACGATCATTTAAATGAGCTGGAGAAGTGGCAGCAGTATTATCAGGAGCGTTCCCGCATCCGCATTATCGAATGGCTGCGCCAGTTGAATATACAGTTTGTTTTTGAAGAAGACATGGATATCAATAAGGGGATTTTGGAGAAGGTAAAAAGATCTTTATTCGAGGCGAAAGTTCCGAAAGAGGTTTCTTCTGCGCGAGAGGCTCTCATTGCAAAATCGAAGACATATTATTCAAACGAGGCTCTCAATCCTCGGCCGAAGAGAGGGCGTCCTCCGAAGCAAATCGTGAAGGTGGAGCAAGAATCTCAGGTGACAGTGGATATATATACACAAGTTCCGATGGCTTGCCGGCAGTTTCTTTATATTCCGGATATTACATCGGCGTCTTCTGTGACATTTTCTGCAAAATTCGAAACAGAAGAGCACCTTCTTTCCTCGCTTCGAGGGAGTCCTCGGCACCGCGTCGACGAGAGGTTGGCGGCTCTTTCAGAGCGTTTGGAATCGCTGCGCCATCTTTCGAATCGATTGGCCGGAGGAGAAAAAGTGTTTGGCGTCGATCATGTCAAAAAACCTTTTCAACCCTACCTCAAGCCGCACTTTAAGGATGTCAAAGCGGAGCATTTAACAGAGGGCCAAGCGCCCAAAGTCGAATCTGCGATTGAAGATGTCCTGCCTAAAAAAAGAGGCCGTCCGCGCAAAGAAGAGAAGCCGGAAGAATTTGTGGCCCAGCGGCGCCGTAGATTTGCGATCAAGAAAGTGGCCCAGATCAAAACTTCTAAAAAGAAACGTTAGAGGAAAGAACGCATGCCATCTCCTGAGTATACGGCTCTTAGATCAGAAATCCTGAGTCTTAGTTACAAATGTGTACAAGACGCGACGCGAGTTAAAGAGATAATGAGGGACGCTTCAGACAGAAAGCTCGCAATCTTGCAACCTCTTGCTCAATTTGCAATAGAATATTCAGATCCAGTATTTCTTCCAACGCTCAGGCGTCTACGTACAGAATCCGACAAGATTGAAAGAGGAGAGTTTGGAGAGGTGACTTTAGCTGAAAAAAATAGTCTTTTAGAATGGAAGTCAATATTGATAGACGATGTGAGGAAGGTAACTCAATTGAGGGATCTTATTATATTTTTAGGGGCTAAAGGAGATATGGAAAAAATCTCTCAAATGGCGGCCTCCAAGTAGGCGCCTCTTATTTCTCGTTAGAGAATAATTTCTGTAAGCGATTGCTTGCATATTTTAGAACTCTGGGGTCT
>CAYOMT010000099.1:0-4161 GCA_964405125.1 uncultured bacterium | reverse complement strand
CCTTCCGCAGAGGAATAACCAGGTTTCCCATCAAATGTGTATAAAAATTCTCCCTTAATCACATCCATTTGCATGTGATCGAAGGCATGGAGGATCTGGATCAGATCATTTTGCGAAACGGTTCTTCCCTCATCGGAAAGGAATCTGCACCGCCATTGCTCAATGCAAAAAGTTTCCTTTTGCCCTCCAGGCCACACCCGAACGCCCCGATTCGAAATCATTTTAAGACGGAGGGGACCCATATTGATATGCGAGATTTTGGCGAAAAATTGATCCAACGTGCCGCGGTGGTAGATAAAGACGTCTATGCCGACTAAATGCCGTTTTTCGGCCGTTTCTGTGTGTTTATGAAGAATCTGTTCGGCCTTTTCATCCTTGTATGCGACTTCTTTGAGTTGAGATGGTTTTTTGCCGAGATTTTTTATGATCGCCTCTCCAAATTCTTTGGTTCCGACCTTTTTTTTGCTGACTCCCTCTTTAAAGATATCGTATGTGTGGATGCCGTCTTCGAGTGTTTTGAGCCAGGCATTGTGGATGAGTCCTGCGGTATCTGCTTTGTGGACGTGCAAGAGCATCTGAACGGCCGCAAGCAAAAGACCCGAAGGGTTTGCGATATTTTGCCCGGCTCTGCGCGGGGCTGAACCGTGAATGGCTTCAAACATCGCTCCATGGTCGCCTATATTTGCTGAGCCTGCAAGACCTACAGAGCCAGCGATTTGCGCTGCGACATCGGAGAGAATATCTCCATACAAATTGGGAAGTACGACGACATCGAATATCTCTGGGGTGTCTGCGAGTTTTGCTGCGCCAATGTCGACAATCCAATATTCATTGAGGATATTCGGGTATTCGAGGGCGATTTCGTCAAATACTTTCCGAAAAAGGCCATCCGAAAATTTCATGATGTTGTCTTTGGCAAAGCAGGTGACTTTTTTTCTTCCTTGGCGTTGCGCATATTCAAATGCATAGCGGATGATTTTTTCAGAACCGGGACGAGAGATAATTTTGAGCGAGGAGCAAACATTGGGAGTTTGCCTGTATTCGATTCCGGCGTAGAGATCTTCCTCGTTTTCTCGAATGACGACGACATCCATTTCAGGGTGTTTTGTGTCGACGAAGGGAAAGTAAGAAACGCAGGGGCGGATATTGGCATAAAGGCCGAGCGTGGTGCGAATGGTGACATTCAGGCTTTTGAATCCGCCGCCTTGAGGCGTTGTGATGGGCGCTTTAAGAAAAGCTTGGGTTCCTCGGATGAGTTCCCACGTCGCAGGATCCATGCCTGTCGGAAAGCCTTTGAGATACATTTTTTCGCCGATCTCAACGCGATGGATGTCCAAAGAGGCTTCTGCGGCATCTAGGACGTGGAGAACCGTTTGCATAATTTCCGGGCCGATTCCATCGCCCTCAGCAACTGTAATGGATACTTTTTTCATGATCGGGTAGTATAAACAAGAAAGAAGCTAAGCGCAAAGAAAAAATGTTGCAAACGTTATTTGAGAAGCAGAAGAAATCAATCGATTATTTTTTCTCTCGATTGGACATTTCTTCTATGGAAAAGGTATTCGAAAAAGTGTCTTCCTGCAAGGGCGTTGTGATTCTTTCCGGCGTTGGGAAAAGCGGGCATATTGCGCAAAAAATTTCAGCCACGATGGTGTCGACGGGAACAAAATCTTCTTTTCTTTGTCCGTCCCATGCAGTGCATGGAGATCTTGGATTTGTTTCGCAAAACGATCTTTTTTTGATGTTTAGCAAAAGCGGGGAGTCGCAAGAGCTCATCGATCTTTTGCCTTATGTGCAAAGAAAGGGGGCTTTTGTGATTGGAGTTGTTTCCGAGAAAAATTCTCGCCTCGCAAAGGCATCTGATATGGCGATGATTCTTCCTGTTGAACAGGAGCTTTGCCCTTTTGATCTGGCCCCCACGGTTTCAACGGCAGTTCAGCTTCTATTTGGAGATTGTTTAGCCATTGCCCTGATGCAGGAAAAGCGGTTTTCCATAGAAGATTTTGCCTCCAATCATCCTGCGGGACTCTTGGGGAGAAAAATTACGATGAAAGTGTTCGATTTGATGTTGAAAGAACACGAGCTGCCTATTTGCAAGGCAGAGGATCTTTTGATGGATACGCTGCACGAGCTGTCTGCGAAAAAATGTGGATGTCTTCTCGTATGCGATCAGAATCATCGCTTGATGGGGATTTTTACAGATGGCGATTTGCGTCGGGCCATCCAAGCAAAAGGGGCTGAGGCCTTGCAAAGGAAGATGTCTGAGCTCATGACTGCTTTTCCCTTGGTAGTGGCTCCGCATCTTTTGGTTTTTGAAGCCATGCGGCAGATGGAAATCGATTCTTCTCGCTTAGTGACAGCATTGCCCGTTGTAGAAAATGAGAGGGTTGTCGGCCTTTTGCGCATGCACGATATTGTTCAGGCGGGACTTAAAAAATAAAAAGGCCTCAAGTTTCCTTGAGGCCCTTGTATGGAGAGAGAATCCTAAAACAATGGATTAGATATCAACTTGCAATTTGAGAGAGAATCCGTTCAGAGTCAGGTTACCACGGCTAACAGTGTCGTTAGCATAAGTAGGCGCTCCAGAAAAGAATTTTCTCATATTCAATTGATCCCACCATTCGATGAATTCATACGCAGCTCTTAGGCCAACGCGATATTTATTCTTGTCAAAGTATTTGCTCCAAGCAATCCCGATCGCCATCTCCATGTTGGGTACGTTTTGGTAGAAGTCGTAATCGAGATCAAATCCATCACTACTTTGCGATGGAAGAATCATATTTTGGTGGACTTCAAATTTACTTGCCATCATAGAAGCGGACACGTTGGCAAATAAGCACCAACCCTTTCCTACGATCCAATCTGTATCCACGCCAGCTCTTGCGCCAACGCCCCAGAAATTATTTTTTCCGTGGTGAATGACTCGGTTCGCTGGGTTTTGGTTCGCGCCGTAGTCGACAGAGAAGTGTTGATCAATCCAACCAGCTCGAAGGCCAAAGTGCGGATTGAAAACTACGTATCTGCTGACGTGATAGGGTTTGCCAAGACTTAAGTCCAAAGTATTGTAATGGGCTTTCCATACAGCACTTGAAAAAGGACCGTAAGTTGCTGCAACCGGGTTGGAAACATTTCCTAGTTCCCAGAGAGGAATCAGGATGGATCCGCCGGTGGTTGCATTCCCGTGTTTATAGTCGGTAATATTCAACCAAGTCCAGTCGAAATCGATATTCCAAGCATCGTGGTCGAGGAAGAATCCAACGCCAAAACGCATGCCAGGGTTATAATCCCAATTGCTGTTGTCATTGGAGAATCCAATGATATTGCCATAAGCGATAGGCGCGGTTGGGAGGCCGCCTACAGTTGTTGTATCTTCGATTGCGAATTCCATTCCATCTTGTTTTGCTTGGAAAGCAAGACCGTCGACGTGAACATAAAAATCACGAGGGCAATTAATCCCCAAATCCATTGGGTATGCAAATGCGAAAGGTCCCGGTTTTGGGGGTTCGCAGCATATATCTTCTAGGGGTCGGTCACAAGGACCTTTAGGAATCGCGTACAAACTTGTTGCCATCGATAAAACGGCAAAAGAAGACGCTAGCACCCTCTTATTCCACTTGAAATGCATAGACATTCTCCATTTTTTCATTTGAGAGGATTCCCACAAGGGTCTGCCCTCTTTATAAGCTTCTCATTCGGATCTCTTGGCTCAACTCATGCGAACCGGGAGAGCCTCTATAACTGATTGCTTTTTCAATCGTCACCATAAATTTTTTTCTTTTATGTTGGCAACAAAAATTTTTATGCATCGGGATTTGTCTCAATGAAAACATCGTAAAAAATAAATACCGCACCCTTTGCTTTCTTAGGCTCTTCTAGCTTAGGTTGCAGGTGCCGGATCTCTTTTGCGGCCTTTTCTCCGCCTTCTTTTTTCGGGTTTCTGATTTAAAAATACGTAAACTACGTATTTTCAGTTACTTAAGATGTATTTTTTGACAAATCTAGGAAAATGTTGCTGAAAAATGTCGATCTTTTGTATGTTCGTAGCTTCGCAATTGATCAGAAATGACAAGAAAAGCGAAAACGGAAAGCAGAGACTTCCCGAAGTGTTTTGACAGTAGAGAAAGAGAAGGAACTGATTTGTGGGGGACGTCGCAAGACGAA
>CAYOMT010000098.1:0-4619 GCA_964405125.1 uncultured bacterium | reverse complement strand
TTAAACGACTCTGTGGAAAACGTGTTCAAAACCAGTTCATAATCTGTTCACGGCTTGTTCATGAACTTGCCGGTTGTTGAAAACCGCAAAGAAATGAACGGTCTTTCAACAAGTTATAAACAGGCTCTTTTCATAGGTATTTTACAAGGGTTGCGAACATTTCAACACCCACTGAAGAAGAAGAGAATCTTATACATATATATATAGATTCTCTTATGAGGAATCCGATATAGTGATCTTTCATGTTTTGTGCAGAAGATTTTTTTTCCCTTCAAGATTTCGAACACTTTTCCCTTTGGAAAAAAGAGGGAATGGTTTGGGATGCTCTCATAGAATTGGAAAATTATCTAAAAACCTATTCGCATCAAATCAAAATCCCTATCCCAAGCGATGTCTATTTAAAGAACGAAGATTCGATCTCCATTGGAGAGGGAACAAAAATTGATCCGGGAGTTTTGATTGAAGGCCCTTGTATTATCGGGAAAAATTGCACGCTTCGCCATGGATCTTTTTTGCGCGGGAATGTGATTTTGGGCAACGATTGCACTATTGGGCATGGCTCCGAGATAAAAAATTCTATTTTTATGCATCATTCCGTCGCAGCTCACCTCGGATACATCGGCGATTCGATCATTGGGCCTTTTGCCAATTTGGGAGCGGGCGTAAAGTGCGCGAACTTGCGTTTGGATCGGAAGGAAATTTCCATCCGCGTTGAGGAGCGAAAAATCAAAACCGGGTTAAAGAAGTTGGGCGCGATCCTCGGAGAAGGCGTCCAGATTGGCTGCAATAGCGTTTTAAACCCAGGAACGATTGTCGGCAAGAAAAGCGTCATCCATCCTCTTTTGAACGTCGGAGGGGTCATTCCTGCAATGAGCCAAGTCAGATCTTCCCGATCTTGGGCTATTGAGCCGAAAGCGGAAAAAATTTTGCAGTCATTGAGAACATGAAAAGCCGTTTTGAAAAAGAACTCCTCCTTTCAATCGAACAAATGGGAGAAAAAAGCGTTCTTCGCGATGCTTGCAGCTACGCTCTTACAAATGGAGGCAAGCGTCTTCGCCCTCTTCTCGTTTTAATGATTGGCGAGGCTTTGGGATCTTTCGATGTGATGCCTGCGGCCTTGAGCGTAGAATTTTTTCACACAGCCTCTTTAATTGCCGACGATCTTCCTTGCATGGATAACGATTCCTTCCGAAGGGGCCTTCCCTCTCTTCATAAAGTATTCGGCGAAAGCACAGCCCTTTTAGCCAGTTATACGTTGATTGCGGCGGGTTATGGGGGGATTTATGAAAGCGCAAGAAAATTGAGCCCTTTGATGCCCTCTGCCGATAGAAGAGCCTTGGAATGCCTTGAGGCCGCGACCCGATGCGCGGGGATTCGAGGGGCGACGCAGGGGCAATTCTTCGATCTTTTCCCTCCCGATTTGACGATCGAAACCATTTACGAGATCATTTATAAAAAAACGGTGACTCTCTTTGAGATCTCCTTTCTTTTTGGGTGGCTATTTGGCGGCGGCGAGATGGAAAAAATCCCCCTTCTCAAGGCGTGCGCCTATCATTTGGGAATTGCGTTTCAGATTGTGGACGATTTAGAGGACAAAGTTCAGGACGGGATGATTGGACGGGGCGTGAATATCGTTGCGGCTTTAGGAAAAAAGAAAGCGATCTCCTGTTTTGAAGAAGAGATCGCTTCTTTAGAAAAGACGTTAAAAGAACTAGGTCTTTGGACCCACTCTTTTCAAGAGTTAGTTTCTCATTTACGCGCCCGCCAAAGCCTCTGTTTTTTTGGAAGTGGCTCCTCCGGAAGATAATTTTGCGTAGATGTTCTTTTCAATTTCTTCTGCTATTTTAGGATTGTTTTTGAGTTCTTCTTTAGCAGCTTCCCTTCCTTGTCCTAAACGGTGATTTTGGAAGCTAAACCAGGTGCCTCGTTTTTCAATGACTCCGGTATCGACTCCTACATCGAGTAGAGATCCTGTATGGGATATCCCTTCGTTGAACATGATGTCAAATTCGGCAGATTGAAATGGCGGAGCGCATTTATTTTTCACGATCTTGACTTTGACTCGAGAGCCGACATCCGATGTGTTGTCTGCATTTTTAATTCCGCCGATTCTTCGAATGTCGAGTCGGACAGAGGCGTAAAATTTCAGCGCTTTTCCCCCTGTTGTCGTTTCAGGGTTTCCAAACATGACTCCGATTTTTTCGCGGATCTGGTTGATGAAAATGGCGCAGGTATTGCTTTTGGCAAGAGTTGCTGTGAGTTTTCTTAAAGCTTGCGACATCATTCTCGCTTGCAATCCCATGTGCTGATCTCCAATTTCCCCTTCGAGTTCCATTTTTGGAACTAACGCTGCAACGGAGTCTATGACAATGACGTCGACTGCGTTAGAGCGCGCCAACATTTCCGCGATGTTGAGGGCTTCTTCCCCATTGTCTGGCTGCGAAATCATCAGATCGTCAATATTTACGCCAATTTTCGCTGCATAAATCGGATCCAAGGCATGTTCTGCGTCGATGTAGGCGGCAAGGCCTCCATTTTTTTGTGCGTTCGCGACAATGTGGGTCGCGAGAGTCGATTTACCGGAGGATTCAGGACCGTAAATTTCTACAATCCGTCCTCTTGGCGCTCCGCCGATGCCTAGAGCAATATCTAAAGCAATTGCGCCTGTTTTAATCACGCTAATTCCGTTTACGGAAGCGTGCTTTCCAAGCGCCATAATCGCTCCCTCTCCAAATTGCTTTTGAATGTGGGCGATGGCAAGCTCGAGAGCTTTTTTCTTGTTCGGGTCGTTTGTTGGCTGTTGAGACATAATTCTCCTGGGTTGAGAGGATTTTAGTTTCAGTATACACAAAAAGGGATGAGTTCTGTATGAAGAAATAAAAGACCGGGAAGAATGATGATTTTAGCAGGCGATATCGGAGGAACAAACACACGGCTTGCGCTCTTTGAAGGCGACAGCATGCTTGTCGAAAAAAAGTTTTCGAGCAAAAAATACAAAAGCCTGGAAGAAATTGTTCTCGAATTTTTGAAAACAGAAAAGAAAAAAATCTCCAAAGCTTGCTTTGGCGTCGCAGGACCCGTCCGAAATGGCCAGTGCAAAGCGACAAATCTCCCCTGGATCATCGATGTGGCGTCTCTTCGCACAGCCTGCGGGATTCCCTCCGTATTTTTACTCAATGATCTCGAAGCTAAAGCATACGGAATTAGGATGTTAAAAAAAGAAGAGCTCTTTTTGCTGCATACGGGATCTCGGCAAGAGGGCAATCAGGCTTTGATTGCGGCGGGAACGGGTCTTGGGGAAGCTGGTTTATATTGGGATGGAAAAGAGCATCGCCCTTTTGCTTGCGAAGGGGGCCATACCGATTTCGGCCCAAGGGATGCTTTAGAAATCGAGCTATTTGTCTATTTGCAAAAAAAATTCAAACACGTTTCTTACGAAAGGATTGTTTCAGGTCCGGGAATTCATGTTTTGTATCAATTCTTGATTGATTCGGGAAAAGAAAAAGAATCGGAATCGGTTCGCCTTGAAATGGAAAAAAAAGATCCTCCCCTTGTGATTTCGGAGCACGCAATCAAGCACCGAGATCCCGTTTGTCTGCGCGCAATCAATTGGTTTTTGTCTTTATATGGAGCTGAATCCGGAAATTTGGCTCTGAAAATGTTCTCTCTTGGCGGCTTTTACATAGGCGGCGGCATTGCTCCTCATTTAGTCAACGAGATGAAGACAGGATCGTTTCTCTCTTCATTTATGAATAAAGGACGTTTTCAATCCCTTTTGGAGACAATGCCTATCTACGTGATTTTAAATGATGATGCATCTCTTTTAGGATGTGCATTTTACGCAAGGAAAATGTGACAGACGGAAAACTTTTAAGAGAGAGATCGATCACAAGTCTTGTGGCTCCGAATGAAAAGTGGGGGCCCTATGTTGCCGAAAGGGGTTGGGGGACTGTCCGCGAAGATTATAGCGAAGATGGGGATGCATGGAATTATTTTCCCCATGACCATGCGAGGAGCCGCACCTATCGGCGGGTTGAAGATGGAATAGCGGGGATTTCGGATCGATTTCAGGTGCTCCTTTTTGCTCCGGCATTTTGGAACGGGGTAGATCCGATTTTGAAGGAGCGTTTATTCGGGCTGAATTCCCACGAAGGAAATCATGGAGAAGATGTCAAAGAAATTTACTATTATCTCGATGCGACTCCGGATCAAAATTATCTGAAATATCTCTATAAATACCCCCAAAGTCCATATCCATATGATCGAATTGTGGCGGAAAATGGACGGCGCGGCGTTATGGAAAGAGAGTTTGAGCTGATCGATACGGGCGTTTTTGATGAGGATAGCTATTTTGATATTTTTATCGAATACGCAAAAGTAGATGCGGAAGATTTATGCATTCGGATTGAAGCGATCAATCGAGGCAAGAAAAACGCTCCCTTGCATATTTTGCCCCACCTTTGGTTTCGCAATCAATGGGCTTGGGGCGCTAAAAGAGCCATTGAGCCTAGCATTTCTTTGGGAGAAGGAAAGGGAGAAACGGTTTGCCTTGTTGCGGACGATAGCCTTTTGGCCTCCCCTAAATACCTTCTTTTTGATTATCACTTAAAGAAGCGATT
>CAYOMT010000097.1:1287-4719 GCA_964405125.1 uncultured bacterium | reverse complement strand
CCCACTTAAGCGCGCCAAAACCATGTTGCTCCACATATTTGCTAAGTGCGGAGGCCCTGACTGCTAAAACACCCTCTGGGATTCCTTCGCTCGTCTTACTGTTTAAAAACTCATTCCACAGTTTGCATACAGAAGCCATGGCAAGCACTGATTTCGTATCCAGATACTCTCCCACCTTCTCGCCAATTACATGACCGCATTCCACAAAAGGCGTCGAAGAAACTTGCAATGGCATTACTTCACATTCTTTTTCACCCAGGAATCCTTCAAAGTCACAATCCGATTGAACACCGGAGCGTTTGGCTTTGAATCCACCGGATCTACGAAAAAATACCCTTGCCGCTCAAATTGGTATCTCTCTTCCGCCTTTGCGTTTTGTAGAGAAATCTCCAGACGACAATCTTTCAAAACTTCCAGGGAATTCGGATTGAATTGGGAGAGGAAATCATCGTTTTCTGATTGCGTTAGCAAAGGATGGTACAAACGAACTTCCGTCTGGATTGCATTCGATGCCACCCAATGAATCGTCCCTTTCACCTTGCGCCCCAAAGGAGCGTTCCCGCTCTTTGTTTCGGGATCGTAGGTGCAGTGAACGGCAAGAATTTCGCCTGTCGCCGGATCTTTGTCGACTGAAGTGCAGGTAATGCAATATCCATAGCGCAAACGAACCTCTTTTCCGGGAGCAAGCCGGAAAAAATCCTTGGGAGGATCTTCGAGAAAGTCATCTTTTTCAATAAAAATCTCCCGAGAAAAATAAATCGTGCGCGATCCTGTTTTAGGAATATCATGAGGCCAATAAGAAGCTTCCAATTCTTCCCTCTTGTCTTCCGGATAGTTATCGATGATCACTTTCAAAGGTTTTAATACGGCCATCACCCGAGGGGCTTTTGTATTTAAATCATCGCGCAAGCAGAAATCAAATTGAGCCATCTCGACAGAACTATTGGCTTTTGCCACTCCGACAAGTTCGCAAAATTTCCGAATCGCCTCGGGAGTGCATCCCCTTCTTCTAAGTCCCGCAATCGTCGGCAGGCGGGGATCATCCCAGCCTTTCACATAATGCCCTTCGACAAGCTGCAGCAATTTTCGCTTGCTCATGACCGTTTGCTGTAAATCGAGCCGCGCAAACTCATATTGATGAGGCCGAGTTGGAAAGGATGCTGAAACATGGTCGAGAACCCAATTATAAAGCTCCCGGTTATTCTCGAATTCCAATGTGCAAATCGAATGGGTAATCCCTTCGATCGCATCGGAAATAGGGTGCGCGTAATCATACATCGGGTAGATGCACCAGGCATTTCCCGTCCGATAGTGATGCGCATGCCGGATCCGATACAAAAGAGGGTCTCTCATCTTCATATTCGGAGAAGCCATATCAATCCGCGCCCTTAAAACGTAGGCGCCATTGGGGAACTCCCCAGATCTCATCCTCCGGAATAAATCGAGGTTCTCCTCTACAGATTGTTTTGCAAAGGGGCTGATTTTACCCGGCTCTATGACCGTGCCCCGATAGGCCCGGATCTCCTCTTCTGTAAGGCCGCAAACATAGGCTTTGCCGTCTCGGATGAGCTGCTCTGCGCAAGAGACCATTTGCTCAAAATAATCCGAGGCGTGGAAGAGCTTCCCCTGCCAGTCAAATCCGAGCCAACGAACGTCTTCTTGGATGCTATTTTCGTACTTTATATCTTCTTTTGTAGGGTCCGTATCATCAAAGCGCAAATGGCAAACACTTTTGTACTCTTCGGCAATCCCAAAATTCAAGCAAATCGACTTGGCATGGCCAATGTGTAAAAAACCGTTCGGCTCAGGAGGAAACCGAGTCACGACCCGACCCCCGTTTTTCCCCTCTCGAACATCCTCTTCAATAATGCGGCGAATAAAGTCCTTTCCTGCAATCTCAGTTGTCTCTGCCATATTTCCCTATGTTTTGAGGAAAAAGTATACCAGAAGACCCCCTGTTTTCAAAATCTAAAGTTTAAAATTTACATGTAAGTAAAAATTTTAAAGATTAACATTAATTATAAATATATTGTATAATAGTATCATATAAAAACAATTTTTATTACTTTATGGCAATTAACTACTTAAAAAATTTATTTACAACTGACAGTAAGGAAGAGGCAACTTCTCCCTTTCTGACAAAAGCGATCCGCCCGAGAGACTACCCGAAAATTGCGGAAATTGCGCTATGCTGGGAAAAGGCTGCAGAAGACAAAAGAAAACAAGCAGAAAACCACCTCGAAAAAGAGCAATTCCAAAGTTGCGCAAAAGTAAGCGGCTGGGTTGCACAAGAGATCCTCAATAAAGACTATACATCCTCTTTAGATACTTACGCATGCAAAGATACTAAAGGACGTATCCAAGGCCTCATGATGCTCATGGAAAGAGAGGAAGACATTTATATTAATCTTCTCGTGGTAAACCCAATCCATATCAGATCTCCCGTCAATGAAGGAGAAATAGGGAGAATGCGCGGGATTGGAACGCATCTCTTAAAAATCGCAGAAAAGCTCGCTTTCCAAAAAAGGAAAGAAGGGATCCTTTTAGCTTCATTGCCTTCTTCCGTTCCATTCTACCTGAACAATGGATTTACTCTCTTTTGCCCAAATTCCTGCGAGATGGCAAAAACGGTCGTCACAGCGACCCCTCAAAAAACAAGATCTATCTTCGAAAGGCTCGTTGCATAGAAACAAAAAACTTAAGGTTTTATTATGACAGTCAATTTACCTCCAATCAATAGAGAAGCCCCCTTTCAAACAAGAAGCATTCAGCCAAGTGACTACCCGAAAATTGCGGAAATTGCGAGATGCTGGAAAAAGATTGCAGAAGAAAAAAGGAGCCAAACGACAAAGGGCGACGAACAAGAACAATTCCAAAGTTGTGCAAACGTAAGCTGCTGGATTTCAGGGGAAATCCTCTGTGACAAATATATGTCTGGTATAGAAACTTACGGATGCATGGATGCGAAAGGGCATATCCAAGGCCTGATAATGCTAATACAAAGAGAGGAGGGAATTTATATTGAACGTCTTGTTGCAAATCCGATCCATATCAGATCTCCCGTCAATGAAGGAGAAATTGGGAGAATGCGCGGGGTTGGAACGCATCTTTTAAAAATAGCAGAAGATCTTGCTTGTCAAAAAAAGAAAGAAAAAATCCTTGTAACGCCGATAGATTCTTCCATTCCGTTTTACCTCAAAAACGGATTTGTTCACCTTCCCGACTCCCCTTTTACCGACTCCCCTTTTACCGACTCGCCTTTTACCAACTACTCTTTTATGAGCAAAACAGTGGAAGAAACCTCTCAAAAAACAAGATCTATCTTCGAAAGGCTCGTTGCATAGAAACAAAAAACTTAAGGTTTTATTATGACGATCAATTTACCTCCAATCAATAGAGAAGCCCCCTTTCGAACAAGAAGCATTCAACCGG
>CAYOMT010000097.1:0-1187 GCA_964405125.1 uncultured bacterium | reverse complement strand
AATTTACCTCCAATCAATAGAGAAGCCCCCTTTCGAACAAGAAGCATTCAACCGGCTGACTTTCCGGAAATTGCGGAAATTGCGAGATGCTGGGAAGAAGTTGCAAAGAATAAAGAGAGCCTAGCCGAATTGGAAGGCGATAGAATACAATTTAGAAATTGCAGCCACATAAGCAGCTTGATCGCAAAAGATATCCAGGACGACAAAAATACACCAATCTACAAAACTTATGCATGCGAAGATCCCCAAAACAATATCCAAGGCCTCATCATTCTAACGGAACTAACTCAAGGAATTTTTATCACCCATCTCGTGGCAAATCCAATCCATCTCAGATCTTCAATCAATGAAAGAGATGTTGGAGGAATGCGCGGAATTGGAACTTATCTTTTAAAAATAGCAGAAGAAGTAGCCATTCAAAGAGGACAAAAAATGATTCTTGTATCGCCTCTTTTCTTAACAGAACCGTTTTATGAGAAAAACGGATTTGCTTTCTGCGACATCATGTGTATGAGCAAAAAAGTGGAAAAAACCTCTCAAAAAGCTGCACCTCTCTTCGAAAGGCTCGTTGCATAGGAATAAAAAAATTAGGATTTTATGACAGTTAATTTATCTCCAATCAATACAGAAGCCCCCTTTCGAACAAGGAGCATTCAGCCAGCTGACTTTCCGGAAATTGCGAAAATTACGAGATGCTGGCAAGAGATTGCTGAAGAAAAAAGGGGCCAAACGAGAAAAGAGGACGAACAAGAACAATTCGAAAGCTCTGCCATGATCAGCTGTGTCATTTCTATTGTCCTGGAAAACGATTGTGCATCCAACGAAGAAATTTACGCATGCGAGGATACGGAAGGACGTATCCAAGGCCTCATGACGCTCTCACAGAGAGAAAAAGAAATTTGCATCACAAATCTCGTGGCAAATCCAATCCATATCCGGTCTTACGCCAATCAAAGAGAAACGGGGAAAATGCGCGGGGTTGGCACCTATCTCTTAAAAATAGCAGAAGATCTCGCTTGTCAAAAAGGGAAAGAAAGGATCTTTTTATCGCCGACAGATTCTGCCATTCCGTTTTACCTCAAAAACGGATTTGTTCCCCTTCCTCCCTTTTCTATGTTCAAAAAAGTGGATAAAACCTCTCAAAAAGCTGCCACTGTCTTCGAAAGGCTCGTCGCGTAAATTTATGG
>CAYOMT010000096.1:0-4833 GCA_964405125.1 uncultured bacterium | reverse complement strand
CTTCTACAGAATCTGAACCCCCAGTGAATGGATAAGCGATGAGTCTTTCTTCTGTCGGAAGTTCTTCTTCTTTATTTAGCAACGTAAGTGCTCCTCCTTTAGCGCAATGGGTTTTCGAATGCGAAGCGCAGCAAGAAATTGAGGGCGATTTGGAAGATGCGAAGCAGATCTTTTTAGAGAAAGCTCCTATTCTCGAAGAGACCCCTCTTCCTTTGCAAGGGGGGCCTTCTCTCGGAGAAATTCCTTATAATAGCCAGTTACTTCTGCCTGTGTCTGAGGAGGCTTTAGATGAGCATGTGCATTTCCTCGTCGAGAGTCAAGACTCACAGAATCAAGAACCTCTCCCGTGAGATGGATCGCTTCGATATGAGCTTTGTTTTCGTCCAAGCTGACGAAGTACACATTGTTTTTTCTGGCTCGTGTTTCTAAATACCACAAATCATTTGGTTTTCTCGGAGGAACGCCCCAGCACCCATCGCCGAAATAGATGATCCCGTTTGGGTCTATTTCGCCGTTTTTGATGGGGTATGTTCTTTTTAAAGCATGGTTATGATTTTCAAAAGCTCCACTCAACTGATATTGATCAAATAAAGGGCACCAAGAGGCCCGAATTTTTTTTGGAGTGGCCCCATCATAGGGATAAAAGGAAGGGTAGGCGGCTTCGTGATAGATCGCAAAGCGAAAGGCGGTATCCATTCTTGCCGATAGAGCTTGTTTAAGCCATGCTGTTTGAGCGCCTTCGATGGGCTCAAAATGGTCTGTATCGAGAAGGATTAGGCTGAAAAGTTTTCCGAAATCAAACGCGCGATAAAACCGTTTTTCGGGAAAGGGAAAAAGGGTAAAGAAAAGTTCGTAATTATCTTTTGCAATATCGTGGTTTCCTGCACAGAGGAGAAAGGGGATTCGTCTACCGTCTTGCGTCACCATTTGCTCTTTCCAAATGGATAAAAACGAAATCCAACGATGGAAAGCGCGGGAAGAGCTCTGGAAAGGAGTTCGATTCAGGGCGTAGGCGATATCTCCTCCGATCACACAGAAGAGGGGATCTTTTTTCACAATCGTTTGATTCATTTTTCGAAAAAGTTTTGTTGTGTGGTCTGCGTCTCCTCCGATGATGAATTGAATCGGCCCTTGCTTTGGCGCTGTACGGAATTTATAGACTTCTTCCCTTGCGCCGATGCGGAAAAAATACTCCGTATCGGGTTGCAATTGGGCGAGATTGACTGTGTGTACGATGAGATGATACAGGTGTTCGTGAGAGCCGGAAATTGCCAGCCAAGAATGATTTGCTTGCTGTACGTAGATCGTATCGCCCGGCTCAGATTCGGGGGTATGCCAATGGATCGCCATTGTCGTCGTTGGATCCGCATACCACGATAAATAGAGCGCAGAAATATCTGCGCTTAGATGCCAAGCAAAGAGAAAAAAAAAGAGGGAACGGATCATTCCCTCAAACTATCAGAGATCCTATTTTTTCCAAAACTTGCGTTTGCCTTGCGACTACTTTTTCCAAATCGCCGGGCTCTAACTCTCTTTGCGAGAGAAGGGACATATCGTAAATGCTCCGGGCTAAATCTGCCGCGATTTCAGGACGATTTGTCTCAAGACGCTCGATGAGCTGGATCAAAGGGTTATTGGTATTGACGATGAATGTTTTCTTCGCCGGGAAAATTCCATTTTTCCCCTGTGTAAGAGCCATGTAATCGCGCAGACGGCGCTGGTTTTCATCGATGACAAGGAGCGAGGGAAGTTGATCGGAGTGCAAACTTTTCGCTTCCACTTCTACATTCTGCCCTTCTAGCGAGGCGCGGATGAAAGAGGCAATTTTTGCAGCAGATGTTTTTCCGTCTGGATCGAGGAGCGTTTTTTCTCTTGCAGGATCGAGAAGCTCTTTGTCTATTGCTCCATCGATTCTTTGGAAGGGAGTGGAAACTTTGTCTTCCAAGAATTGGATGATTGCTGTGTCTATCGGAAGCGGAGCGATGAGGATCTCAATTTTTTTCTCGTGGTATAAATGGAGAAGAGAAGATGGTTTGTCTGAATTTGTATAGGTGATCTTTTTTTCTTTCGCCCTTTCGAGATATTCAGAAAGGGTTGTCCAGTTTCCTTCCGTTGTTTTCCAAATGAGAACGTCTTTGACCCGATCGTAAAACTTTTCGTCTTGCAAGATACCGAGTTTTACAATCATTTCGATATCCGGCCACACGGTCAAGAATTTTTCTTTATCTGTTTTATAGAGTTGAGACAAGCGATCGGAAATTTTCTTTGAGATGTGATTGCTGAGTTGTTTTACGTTTTGATCGACTTGTAGATACGATCTAGATACGTTCAATGGGATGTCGGGACTGTCGATTGCTCCGCGCAAGATCGTGAGATAGTCGGGGAGAATATCTTTGCAGTTGTCGGATACGAAGACCCGATTGCAAAAGAGCCGGATCGTGCTTTCCTGCGGCTCAAATCGCCGGTGCATTTTGGGGAAAAATAGGATCCCTTGCAGGCGGAATGGATAGTCCACATTCAGATGGATCCAGAAAAGAGGCTCTTGGTCTAAGGGGAAAAGCTGTCTATAAAATTCAAGATACTCGTTTTCTGAACAATCGGATGGATTTTTCGTCCAAAGAGGAGATTTATTCCCTATTTCTTTGCCATTGAGATCGATAGGAAATGGCATGAACTGGCAATAGCGGAGGAGAAGCTCTTTCAATTTTGCTTCTTCGAGATACTCTCCATTTTGGTCGTCGACAGTGAGGATGATTTCTGTTCCTCGCTCTTTGCGAGAACCTTCTCCTATGGAATAGGAGGAAGAGCCATCGCAGCTCCAAAATACAGGTTGCGCGTTGGGTTGGTAGGAGAGGGTATGGATTTCTACTTTCGATGCAACCATGTAAGCAGAATAGAATCCAAGCCCAAAGTGGCCGATGATTGGATCTTTTTCCGTTTCTGTTTTGTATTTTGCCACAAATTCTTCCGCTCCGGAAAAGGCGATCTGTGCAATGTATTTTTCGACCTCTTCTTCGGTCATTCCGATCCCTGTATCGGCAATTGTGATCGTTTTATTCGGTTTATCGATCTGTATGGATATTTTATAGTTTTCGCTTTCCTGGCGCTGCAAAATTTTGACTTTATTGATTGCGTCCGTTGCGTTCGAAACAAGCTCGCGAATAAAAATATCTTTATCTGAGTAGAGCCATTTTTTGATGATGGGAAGGATGTTTTCGGAATGAATAGAAAGATTGTTCTGTCTCATTATTTTCCTCATTTTTTGGATCTATGAAACCGCAAAAGAGGAATCTTTGTCAAGAAGAGATCCAGCTGAAGGGGAGGATTTCGCTTAAACGCTTTGCTTTGCTTTGCAGCATGAGGGCTCTATCGAATCCGACCGATACTCCGCAGCAATCGGGGATCCCTTTTTCCATCGCATTGAGAAATGCATCGTCGAGAAGGTAAGGTTCCTGCCCTCTTTCTTTTCTTGCGCTGTTTTCAAGAGTAAATCTATTTTTTAGCTCAAAGGGATCGGATAATTCGTGATATCCATTTGCAAGCTCTACGCCGGAGAAATAGATTTCAAATCTTTCAGCAACAAGCTCCCCCTGTTTTTCAATCAAGCGGGCAAGAGCCGCCTGAGAAGGGGGGTAATCGGTCAGGATAGTGAATTCTTCCTTCCCGAGATGGGGCTCGATTTTGTGCGATAGAATGTAATCGAGTTTTGTTTCTCTCGACCAATTGCTCGAGGGGACTAAAGAATCGAGAGAGTCTTTGGAATAATTGATTCCGGCGTATTTTGTAAAAGCGTCTCGGTAACTCAGCTTTTGGATTGGAAGATCTCCTAAAAAAAGAGAGAGGAATGCACAAGTTTCTTGGATCATTTCTTCAAAAGAGATATCGATGCGATACCATTCCGCCATCGTGAATTCGGGATTGTGGAGCCGTCCTACTTCCCCTTTTCTAAAAACATGGCCGAGAAAAAAGATATCTCCCATCCCAAGAGAGAGGAGATTTTTCATCGCGTATTCCGGAGAGGTGTGGAGATATCCGGATTCGGTGTTTGAAACGGCAGCGGAAATCACATCGATATTTGCGTCGATGGGGGCTCTCTTCACAAGGGCTCCGCAATCGACTTCGAGAATGTTCCTTTCGAAGAAGAATTTGCGCGCCCTTTGGAGCATGAACGCTCTATTTTTCAGTAGCGCGAGAGACATATTCACAAGTACGCGTGTCTACTTTGATTTTTTCTCCCTCGTCGACAAAGATAGGGATTTGAATTTTGGCTCCCGTTTCGGTTGTGGCCGCTTTCAAAACTCTGCCGGAGGTATCTCCGCGAACGCCCGGAGTTGTCTCCGTGACAAACATTTCCATGAAGGTGGGCGGCGTGATCTCAATCACGATTCCCTTGTAGAAAATCACTTGGAAAATCACCTCTTCCATCAACCATTGCTGGTTATTTCCGATGATGTCGTTTGGAATGGTCACTTGGTCAAAGGTCTTCTCATCCATGAACACAGCGCCATCGGCTTCTTTATAGACAAAGCGCATTTGCCTTTCTTCGATGTCGGCAACGTCGAGCTTCTCTCCCGATTTATAGGTTTTTTCGACCACTCTTCCGTTGATCATATTTTTCATTTTGATCCGGTTGAAAGCTTGTCCTTTGCCGGGTTTCACAAATTCATTGTTGATCACCAAGTAAGGTTCTTTGTCCACTTCGACTTTCATTCCGACGCGGAGGTCATTTGTTGTGATAGACGCCATGAGAGATTCCTTTTTTATGATGAGCATTATGAGAAGAAAGGATTTAAAAAGCAACCTTGAATATGCTTGGTATTTCCTATATAGTAA
>CAYOMT010000095.1:0-4947 GCA_964405125.1 uncultured bacterium | reverse complement strand
AGTCCACTTGAGATCGCTCGCCTGATACGCTCCGCCGATTCCAATTGTCCAACAACCAAAAAACTGATGATCGTACCCAATCGCAACGCCTCTTGTCTTCGCCCGGAATCCAATCTGCATCCCTTGTTTTTTCTCTTTCAGCCAGTTTCCATATGGCTCCACCCAAAAGCGGTTGGATCCCGAACAAGAACAAGCAAGAACCACTCTTCGATGAAATAAGGAAAGAAGCTGCCCTCCAAGCTCTGCTTGCAATTCAGCAAAAGCGCTCAAAGAAGCCGGTTGCATCTGATCCAATGCATCTGTCGTCGCTTTGACCGTTTGTCCGTTCAGCGAGGCGATCACATTCGATAAATCGGGGGATGCTTGGCCAAGCAAAATCAGTTCATTCAAATTCTCTTCCACAGCCTTTGCATTCCCCTGCGTTACAGGCGTCAGCGCTCCCGAACATTCTAGCGTGCAAATCAAAAATCCTGCAGCGAAAAGAGAGAAATATTTCATTTTCTACCTGTTAAAAACACTATGTGATGTGTAAAATATTAGCCAACAAAAAAAGTTTTAGTACAATGATCGGGAAAAAAAGAGAATTCATGGATCCACATTTCCAAACAGAAAAAAAACTTAAATCCGGCTCAAAACACTACACCTACTATTCGCTTCCCTCTTTGGAAGAGCAAAAAATCGGGCCCATTTCCCGTCTTCCCGTTTCCATCCGGATCATGCTCGAATCTTTACTCCGCAATTGCGATGGGAAAAAAGTCACTGAAAAAGATGTGCGCCGCCTCGCAAACTGGAATGCGAAGAGCCCCGATCCAAACGATGTTCCGTTTGTCGTATCGCGCGTGATTTTGCAAGATTTTACCGGAGTTCCTTTGCTTGTCGACTTAGCTGCCATGCGCGATGCGATCGCAAAGCGAAATCTCAATCCAAAAATGATCGAACCGCAAGTGCCTGTCGATCTCATCGTGGATCACTCCGTCCAAGTCGATCGAGCCGGAACCGAGGATGCGTTCATGGTCAATCTCAATCTCGAATTCGAGAGAAACCGAGAGCGCTATGAATTTCTGAAATGGGGCCAGGAAGCTTTTAAAACATTCAAAGTGGTTCCTCCGGGTATCGGAATTGTGCATCAAATCAACCTCGAACACATTGCCGATGTCGTTTCTGAAAAAGATGGCGTCCTCTTTTTCGATACGCTGGTTGGCACAGATTCACACACAACCATGATCAATGGCCTCGGCGTTGTCGGCTGGGGCGTCGGCGGTATTGAAGCGGAATCGGCCATGCTTGGGCAACCCGTTTCGATAGCAAGTCCGGAAGTCATTGGAGTTCACCTTTATGGGACTCTCAACGAGGATGTGACGGCAACAGATCTCACCTTGCGCATCACAGAGCTTTTGCGCAAAGAAGGCGTTGTCAATAAATTTGTCGAATTCTTTGGACCCGGAACCTCCTCTTTAAGCCTTGCAGATCGAGCGACCATTGGCAATATGGCGCCCGAATATGGGGCCACCATGGGTTTTTTCCCCGTCGATGAAAAAACAATCGAATATCTTTTAATAACGGGAAGGGATAAGGAAAAGGTAGAGAGAATCAAAGACTATCTCACAGCGCAAAATCTATTTGGCATCCCCGAAAAAGGGGATATCGATTACACAAAAATCTTGGAACTCGATCTATCTTCCGTGCAGCCTTGCGTGGCAGGTCCCAAAAGACCGCAAGACCGAATTAATTTAAAAGAAATCAAACACACATTCCAACATCTTCTTAAAGCGCCCTTAAAAGCGGGAGGATATGAGAAAACAGGCCAAAACAAGATCGTTTATCTCCATGAAAATGGAACGGATGCAGTCGAAAGCTCAGAAATTACAGGCGGCGCTGAAAACGATCTAAAAGGGAAACCGACGTGGAGCGAGGAAGAAATGCTCGCTAACCGCCCCTTTACGCACGGAGAAGTGTCTCCCGGATATACGGAACATGTCAAATACCACGGAAAATTATTCGATGGCGCAATTGTAATTGCAGCCATCACAAGCTGCACCAATACGTCGAATCCAAGCGTCATGATAGGCGCAGGCCTTCTGGCTAAAAAAGCGGTCGAAAAAGGGCTTAAAGTCAATCCGATGATTAAAACAAGCTTGGCTCCGGGCTCTCGCGTTGTGACTGACTATCTCAAGAAAGCAGGCCTTGATCAGGCGCTCAATGCATTGGGTTTCCATCTCGTTGCCTACGGCTGCACGACATGTATTGGCAATAGCGGGCCCTTGGATTCCAAAATTGAGGATGCAATCAAAAAGCACGATCTCATCGCAGCCAGCGTTCTCAGCGGCAATCGCAATTTTGAAGCGAGAGTCCATGGATCTGTCAAAGCCAATTTCCTGATGTCTCCGCCGCTTGTCGTCGCTTTTGCTTTAGCAGGAAGAGTCGATATCGATTTTGACAAAGAACCTCTTGGAAATGGAGTTTTTCTCAAAGATATTTGGCCAACTAAAAAAGAGATCGAAGACACGATGGCTCACGCGCTGAAAGCGGAAAGCTTCATTCAGCGTTATCGAAATATTCTGACAGATAATCCTCTTTGGGGACAGATCTCTCTTAAAAAAGGGGATCGATTCGCCTGGGAAAAGACAAGCACCTATATCCGCAACCCTCCCTATTTTACCGAATTTTCTCTAGAAAATCCTCCGAGAAAGACATTGGCTCATATGCGTCCGCTTGCCATTTTGGGAGACTCCGTGACAACCGATCACATTTCTCCGGCAGGCGCCTTCAAAGCAAATACACCGGCAGGACAATATCTCCTCTCTCAAGGGGTTCAGGAAGATGATTTCAATAGTTATGGCTCGAGAAGAGGCAATCACGAGGTCATGATGCGCGGCACATTTGCAAATGTCCGCATACGCAACCTTCTTGCGGAAGGCAAAGAGGGGGGATTTACAAAACTCATGCCTGAAAATAAAATCATGAGTATCTTCGATGCTGCCGAAGAATACCGGAAAAGAAAAGTTCCCCTGATTCTTTTTGCAGGGAAAGATTACGGCATGGGAAGCTCGAGAGACTGGGCGGCCAAGGGAACAGCCCTACTCGGCGTTCACGCAGTTGTGGCGAAAAGCTTTGAAAGAATCCACCGGAGCAATCTCATCGGCATGGGAGTTTTTCCCCTCTTGCTTGCCGAAGGAGAAGAACTGGATCTGAAGGGAGATGAAACATTCACACTGACAGGTCTTGAAAAACTCATACCCAATCAAAAGGCTACGCTTGAAATTTCAAATGGAAAAAAAATAAAGCTCATCTCCGCTATCAATACGCCAATTGAAATCGAATACTACCTCCATGGAGGCATCATGCCTTACGTCTTAAGACAAATTATATGACAAGAACATTGTTTACCCTGTCTATCTTATTGTTTTCTGCCCTGTTTTCTAAAGAAGACATGAAACAGATTTCGGAAGCATTTGGCCATATCATCTCTAAAAATATCAAACAGATCGATGTAGACTTTGATCTCGAAGGAATTATCAAAGGAATACAAGATGGTTCTTTAGAAAAAAAGCCTCCCATGACAGAAAAAGAATGTCTGCAAGCGCTGAGTGCAGTCCAAGAAAAAAAACTCGAAGAACAAAGTAAAAACAATCTGGAACAAGCAGAACTTTTTCTTGCCCGCAATAGGAAAGAAGAAGACATCCATGTTTCTGAATCGGGAAAACTCCAATATCGGATCGTCAAAAAAGGAAGCGGAGAGGAAATCAAACCTCATTTCGTCCCTTTAATTCGCTATACAATCCAAAAATTGGACGGCTTTTGTTTTGGCCCGAAAGAAGAAGAACCCATCAATTTAGATGCGACAATCCCCGGATTGCAATTAGGCCTTATCGGAATGAAAGAAGGAGAACAGAGAATTTTCTATATTCATCCCGACATGGCTTACGGAGATAAAGGAGCCTTGCTGCTCCCCCCTAATTTACTCCTTGTCTTTGAAATTGAAGTCCTAAAAGCCAATACAAAATCCTCTTAAATTAATCTCCAAGAAATCCCCCTTTTTATAGAGATCTATTATTTTCTTATATTGCTCCGTATATTCATTCTTAAGTCGTTGCGTCTCCGGATCATTCGGATCAACCATGAATCCCGGCAAGGGCATCATAAAAGGATTGAAATCAGGGGTGCCTATTTCATTCATACTCGTGAGCGTCTGATCGATATACCGATACTCTTCTTCTAGAGCCGAAAATCCCGCCGAAGGGATAAGTAGATTTTTTGTTAATGTAATTTTCTGAAATCCACCTGCCATTTCAATCTCTTTCTTTCTTGCGAATAACAGGGCATTATGGCGCCCAAATCCCAATAATATTCCAAGGAGCTCATCGTGATTTTTAAGAACATCTTTAATGATATTCTTTGATTTCAAACAATTTTCAAAAATTATACTGGGCGTAACATGACTACCCAAGACCTCTTTAAAAAGATCCATGTTTTCTTCTATAACTTTAAAAAAGTTACGTTGATTGATCATAACAATGGTTAGACATCCGGAATCTCGGTTTTCCAAAAGGACAAAATTCGAGGAAGGGAAAAAACGTCTATATTTTTTCCATATTTCCCAACCGTTGTTTAACTTTATATTTTGCACACAGAATCGATCGGATAAATCTCTTAAGTTTTTTAAGGGATCCATCTTCTCTTCCTTGGGATCTATTTCTAAAAATGAAGAAATAGCCATGGGCTTGCTCCCAAATAAAACATAGGAGCCACTAGATCGGCTTAAAGAACGAAATAAGTAATCCAATGCATCTCTATCCTCTTTAGACAGATGACTCAATGCTCTAGATACACGAACCGAAGGAAGAGAATAAAAAACTACAAAAAATGAAACCGCCAATAGAGATAGGCCGACACCTAATTTCTTAGCGATACCCACAATTTTTGCATTCGTTAGTATACCATGAATTT
>CAYOMT010000094.1:0-4996 GCA_964405125.1 uncultured bacterium | reverse complement strand
ATCTTCGCTATGCAATCCGACTGTGGGTTCATCGATTAAATACAGTGTTTTTCCGGCCTCTTTTTTTGCGAGTTCCTTCGACAAGCGGAGCCGTTGGGCTTCCCCGCCCGAAAGAGAGGCGATTTCTTGTCCGAGTTTCAGATAGGAAAGGCCCACCGATTCCAATGTTTTCAGCCGTTTTACAATTTTGGGGATATTTGTAAAAAACAAGACGGCTTCTTGGATATTCATTTGGAAAATTTGGCCAAAGTTTTTTTCTTTGTAGTGGATTTCTAGCGAAACTGGATTGAGTCTTCCCCCTTTGCAAGATTCGCAAGGGACTCTCACAGAGGGAAGAAATTGCAAATCCACCGTTTTATAACCAAGTCCCCAGCAAGTGCGGCACATTCCTTTTAAGTGGTTGGGGCTAAAATGGCCGGGTCTTAAGCCTTTGGCTTCGGCCAGAGGAAGGGTTGCAAAAAGAGAGCGGATCAAGGGTTGGATTTCACTGTATGTACTAACGTCGGCTCTTGCCGTTTGTCCGATCGGGCTTTGGTCGATTGTGATGACCTTTTCAAAGCGATCCAGTCCATGAAACGTAGCGCCTAGATATTCGATGCTCTTGGGTTTTTTAGACGTATTGACCATCTTTTCAGCGGCGGGTTTTAAAAGATGGCGCATCAATGTCGATTTTCCCGATCCCGAGACTCCAGTAAAACAGGTGATTGCCGAGTAGGGAATGTCTACGGAAATATTTTTGAGATTGTGAAGATTTGCGTTTAAGATCCGAATATCGGGAGAAAAGGGGCGTCTTTTTTTCGGGATTGGGATGCTTTTTCTTCCTGTTAAATAGGCCCCTGTCAAAGAATTTGGGTTTTTGCAGATTTCTTTGATGGTGCCTTGCGCTGTGATTTGGCCTCCTTTGGCTCCGGCTTCGGGACCAAAATCGACGAGATAATCGGCTGTTTGGATGGTCATTGGATCGTGTTCGACAAGAATGAGCGTATTGCCAAGATCCCGCAATTTTTGAAGCGCTCGGTTGAGTTTTTCGTTATTGAATGGGTGCAGGCCAATTGTCGGTTCATCGAGAAGGTAAAGGCAGGAGGTAAGACCCGATCCAAGCTGGCGCGCCAGCCGGATTCTTTGGAGCTCTCCACCGCTGAGCGTCGGGGCCGATCTATCTAAAGAAAGATAGGAGAGGCCAATTTCGAGGAGAAAATTGAGGTATTTTTCGATTTTGTCTTGGATTTCGTGCAAGAATGGCTCTTTTTTCAGCGAAATATTTTGGATGAATTCTTGCGCCTTTGCTAGAGTCATTTGGCAAAAATCGTGAATCGATTTTCCCTGAATGCGAACATGCATAGCAAGGGGGTTGAGCCGAGATCCTTGGCAGGCGGGACATGTGGATGCGGTCATTAAGGGAAGGACCGATTCTTTGATCTCTCCCACTGCCATGCGGGAGGCTTTGGCAAATACAGATTCGAGTCCAATCCATCGGAGGTGGAGGTTTTTGATTTTTTTGATCGGTTTTTCTAGGCCCCCTTTGAATAAAATTTCGAAATCGCGAGAGGGTAAAGAGTGAATCGGGATAGAACAATCGATATCGGAGCTTTTAAAATAAAGTTCGGCGATCTGATATGCCTTCGAAGATCCTTTGTCCTTAAAAAGATGGTCCATTAAATCCAAGATCGAAAGGCGCAAGAGACTTTTTTGCTCGCTTAAGTGCGCTCCAAAGGTGAGGCCAAGTCCTTGGCACTCTAAACACATCCCTGCATCGTGGTTGAAAGAAAATGTCTGCGGCGTAATCGGAGGGTAGGATTTGCCGGTGCTTTCTACGGCAAAAGAGAGGTTGAAATAAAAATCTTTCGATTCGCTTGCAAGAATGACGATATTGCCTGCTTTTTCGATCGCTTCAAAGAGCCTTTTTTCGTTTTTTTCATCGACAATCAGCCGGTCGATGACGAGGAAAATTTCATTTTTTTTATGTTTTTCATAAGGGATTTTTTCGTCGAGTTCATAATACGTTCCATTCAAGCGGAGGCGGAGAAATCCCTCGCGGTTGAGTCGCAAACAAAGCTCTTCAAAGGTCTCTTTTTTTAAAGAAGAGATGGGCGAGAGGATATGGAGTTTTTCTTTTGGAAGCGCCTCGTATGCTTTTTGTACGACATAGCTTTTGCTGATTTGCTTGATTTCCTCTCCGGTATCCGGATCAAAAGCCGTTCCAAAATGGGCATAGAGAAGCCGCAGTAGATCGTAGATTTCGGTGATGGTTCCAATCGTGCTTCGGGGATTCAATCCCCCTGTTTTTTGTTCCAGTGCAATCGAGGGGGAGAGCCCTTCGATTTTATCGACTTTGGGTTTCGGAAGTTGTTTGACAAGCGTCCTTGCGTAGGCAGAAAGGGTTTCGGTATAGCGGCGCTGCCCTTCTGCGTAAAGCGTTTCAAAGGCAAGAGAGGATTTTCCCGATCCGGAAGGGCCTGTAAAGACTGTAATCGATCCTCTCGGAATCGAAATAGAGACCGATTTGAGATTGTTTTGCGAGGCATTGAGAACGGATAGAGAAGGCGATTTCATCAAGGGAGGAAGCTCTGTTTTGATCTTCGTTTCCCATTTTCCTGCAAGAGAGAGTCCCGTTGGCGTTTTTAGTTTTGCAATTTTTTCAGGAGTCCCTTCGCCGATGATTTTCCCTCCGTGAATCCCTGCGCCGGGACCTAGATCGATGATCCAATCGGAAGAGCGGACCATATCCAAGTTGTGTTCAATCACAACGACGGTATTTCCTTTATCCACGAGTTGCTGCAAGACGGAAATCAGCCTTTTCACATCGTGAAAATGGAGGCCCGTTGTCGGTTCATCTAAGATATATAGAGTTTTTCCCGTGTGCGGACGGACGAGTTCTTTCGCGAGCTTGATCCTCTGCGCCTCTCCTCCGGAGAGAGTCGTCGAAGGCTGGCCAAGAGTTAGATAATCAAGACCGACTTGAGAGAGTAAAACGAGTTTTTTTCGAATGGAGGGAATTGAGTCGAAAAGGATGAGCGCATGTTCTACATCGGTATTGAGAATATCGGTGATGCTTTTCCCTTTGAACTTCACGGCTAAAATCTCGGGATCGAACCGCGCTCCTTTGCACTGAGGGCACTCCACCCAGATATCTTCCATAAAATCCATATCGATCCGGACAACTCCCATCCCGACGCAATAAGGGCAGGAGCCTTCTTTGACGTTGAAGCTGAAATGGCTCGCTGTAAATCCTCGGAGTTTACTCTCGGGAAGTTCTGCGAAAAGATCGCGGATTTCATCGAAGAGTTTGATATATGTCGCGGCATTGGATCTCGGCGTTCTTCCGATCGGAGATTGGTCGACCGAGATCACTTTATCGATATATTGGACCCCTTCGATTTTTTTGTGGGCGCCGACACTGAGTTCTGCTTGGTGGAAGTGGTTGCTCAATGCCGGGTAGAGCGTATCCGAGATGAGAGAGGATTTTCCGGAGCCCGAAACTCCGGTGATGCAAACGAGGCCCCCGAGAGGGATTTTTACATTGACCGACTGAAGATTATGGTGTTTGGCCCCCGTGATTTCGATCGATTCTTTCGAGAGGTTTCTTCTCTTTTCAGGCGTTTCAATCTGCAATCTTCCCGAGAGATAGCCCCCTGTTAAAGATCTAGGATTGTCTATGACGCTTTGGATATTGCCGCAGGCTAAAATTTCTCCTCCATGGACTCCAGCGCCAGGACCCACATCGACGATGGTATCGGCGGCTTTGATCGTATCGACATCGTGTTCAACGACAAGGACGGTGTTTCCTTGATCGCGCAGATGGAGGATCGTTTCGATGAGTTTATGATGATCGCTTGGATGCAGCCCAATGGAAGGCTCGTCGAGAACATAGATAGCGCCGACAAGACCCGCTCCAATTTGCGAAGCAAGCCGCACTCTTTGCGATTCTCCTCCGCTCAATGTCGGCGATGTTCGGTCCAAAGAGAGATAAGAAAGGCCGACGTGGAGTAAAAATTGGAGCCGCTCGCGGATTTCCTTGAGCAATTCTCCTCCGATTTTCTCTTCGATTGGACTCAAGTGGAGATGATTGAAAAATGCATAGCAATCGATCATCGGAAGGGCAGTCAATTCTTGAATTTTTTTGCCGTTGAGTCTTGTTTCTGCGGGGTAGGGCTTGATGCGCGATCCTTGGCATGCAGGGCAAATCCCGTCGACCATGAGAGAGCTCATTTTTTTTCTATATAGATCGCTTTTGGCGGAAGCTAGGCGCTCTTTGGCTTCTTTGAGAACCCCTTTCCACTGGACAAATTCGACCCATCGCTTCTTTGTTTCCGGATGCGTAAAATGCATGCGGGTCCATTTTTTTTCCGTTCCGTAGAGAAAGACTTTTTGCGCGGTTTCCGGAAGATCTTTCCAGGGAGTTTTGAGCTTGAATTTGTAAATCTTTGCCAAGTTGTCGTAGATATTGCCAAAGCGCACTGTCTGATACGAGGAAGCAATCGCGCAGCAATCTTCCGGAATGCTCAAATCGGGATTGATGATTTTTTTAAGATCAAAATCGGAAGCAAGTCCAATGCCATGGCACGCAGGACACATCCCTTCCGGATGGTTGAAGGAAAAATCGTGCGGTTCTAAAGGGCCGTAGGAAGTATTGGATTTGGCCGAATAGGCAAATTCGGAAAAGAGGATGTCTTCGGATGTGTCTTGATTATAGAGAGTAAAAAAACCTTTGCCTAGCTCCAAAGAGAGCTGAACGGCTTCTTTGATTCGGGAGGTTTCGTTTCCCTGAATCCGATCGACGACAATTTCTACATCGTGAGGGATTTTTTCATCGAGTTCGATCGGTTCGCCCAATTCCACAATTTGCCCATCGACCCGAACCCGCATAAATCCCTTCGAGAGAAGCTCTGCAAAATCTTCGGTAAAAGCGCCCTTTTTCCCTTTTGCATAAGGAGCTAAGAAAATGAGTTTGGTTTGAGGCGGGAAGCTTTGGATCTCGGCAATGATTTTTTCGCGG
>CAYOMT010000093.1:0-5097 GCA_964405125.1 uncultured bacterium | reverse complement strand
CCTCGGTTTCAGAATCTGCGGGGATGATTTTATCAAAGAAAAAAAGTTGCAAGGCCTCTTTGAAGATTCTACCGGCAGCCGTAACGTTACTTTTCTCTTTCTCTTCGAGGTATGTTATAATGCGACCCAGGCAATCTTGGGGTAATTTGGATAAATTGCTTGTTTTTGTAATTGTCATTGTTTTTATTGGTAAAAAACAACAATTATACCCGATAAATATTTTCTCTGAAAGTTAAAGTTTTTTTAAATCTTTGAGGAGGCGGTCGGCTGCTTTTTGCACTTCAGGGGTCACTTTATGCCATGGATCGTAGTCGTATTGAAAATGGACCATTTCCACGAATATAAGCATATCTCTTTGAATCTTAGTGGGATGCTGTTTAAGTCTCGCTTTCAGGTCTTTCACGAGAAGATCCCCGGGGCCTCTTTCTCCGTAATGCAGGTGATGGATAATTTGAGCGATTTCTTCTCGAATTATATTTTTTGATTTCCTGGGCTTTCTTTTTTTACTCATAATATCACCGTTAATTCATTTTAATATAAAATATTAATATATTTATATTTTTTTATAAAAAGTTGACTGTTAACAGGATCCTCCTGTAAAATCTCGCTCCGTTATGTCCACTGAATCTGTTTCCTCTAGCGCGGGTGAGTACAAATATGGCTTTGTCACCCCCATTCCTTCTGAAGTTTTTCCTAAAGGGTTAAGCGAAAGTACGATACGTGCTATTTCCAAGAAAAAAGAAGAGCCTGAGTTTCTCCTCAAGTTTCGATTGAAAGCGTATAAGAAATGGAAAGAGATGGAGGAGCCCAAGTGGTCGAGCGTCAAATACCCTCCGATCGACTATCAAAATATTTCTTATTACTCAGAGCCAAAGTCAAAACCTCGGCTCGATCGGTTGGATGAGGTCGATCCGGAGATTTTAAGAACATTCGAGAGATTGGGCATTCCTTTAGATGAGCAAAAAAGGCTTGCGAATGTGGCTGTCGATGTCGTGTTTGATTCGGTTTCTTTAGGAACGACTTTTTACAAAAAATTGGAAGAGGCGGGGGTTGTTCTTTGTTCGATTTCCGAGGCTGTGAAAAGATTCCCCGAGATGATTGAGGAGTATTTAGGATCGGTCGTCCCGATTGGCGATAACTATTTTGCGGCCCTTAATTCTGCTGTGTTTTCCGACGGCTCTTTTGTCTATATTCCAAAAGGGGTTAGATCCCCGATGGAATTATCCACTTATTTTCGGATCAATGAAAGGGACACGGGACAGTTTGAAAGGACTCTCATCATTGCAGAAGAAGATTCCTATGTTAGCTATTTAGAAGGGTGCACAGCGCCTTCCTTTGATACAAATCAATTGCATGCGGCGGTTGTCGAGTTAGTGGCAAAGAAGAATGCAGAAATTAAGTATTCCACCGTGCAAAACTGGTATGCAGGGGATCCGAAGACGGGCAAGGGGGGGATTTTTAATTTTGTGACCAAGCGGGGACTTTGCCAGGGAGATCATTCGAAGATATCGTGGACGCAAGTCGAAGCCGGAGCTGCGATCACTTGGAAGTACCCGAGCTGTATTTTGAAAGGAGATCATTCTGTCGGAGAATTTTATTCGGTGGCTTTGACAAATGGGAAAATGCAGGCGGATACCGGAACAAAGATGTATCACATTGGTAAAAACACCCGCTCGACGATCATTTCAAAAGGGATTTCGGCCGACGAATCGATGAATAGTTATCGAGGCCTTGTAAAAATTTTCCCGAAGGCGGAAGGGGCTCGCAACTATACGCAATGCGATTCCATGTTGGTTGGGAATCGGTGTTCTGCCAATACATTTCCCTATATTGAAGTGGGAAATAAATCAGCTCAAGTAGAGCACGAAGCTTCGACATCAAAAATGAACGAAGAGCAAATTTTTTATTTACAATCGCGGGGTCTTTCTAAAGAAGATGCGATCAATACGATCGTCAATGGGTTTTGTAAAGACGTTTTTCAGGAGCTGCCTTTAGAGTTTGCTGTTGAAGCGCAAAAGCTCCTCGCTCTTAAACTGGAGAATTCCGTTGGATAACTTACTCATTTTGAATCACCTTTCTGTTTCAAGCGGCGATAAACCGATTTTAAAGGATCTTTCTCTTTGCGTAAAAGAAGGGGAGATTCATGCGATCATGGGGCCGAATGGAGCGGGGAAATCGACGTTGGCTAAAATTTTAGCGGGGCATCCGGCCTATGAGGTGACGGGCGGCGAGATGATTTTTAAAGGCAAGAATCTATTGGATCTCGAAATAGAGCAAAGAGTGCATGCGGGACTTTTTATGAGTTTCCAATATCCGCTCGAGATTCCCGGCGTTTCGAATCGCGAGTTTCTTTTTGCATCTCTCAACGCGCAAAGAAAAGGGAGATCTCAAGACCCCTTATCGAAAGAGGCTTTTGAGGCTCTTTTACAAGAGAAAATGGAGGCTATGGAGATCCGCTCGGAATTCAAGGAAAGAAATATCAACGAGGGGTTTTCCGGAGGGGAAAAGAAAAAAAATGAGATCCTCCAGATGGCTCTTTTCGAGCCCGATCTTGCGATCCTCGATGAAACAGATTCGGGCCTCGACATCGATGCGATCCGCGTTGTTGCCAAAGGGGTCAATCAGATGAAAAGCCCTAAGAAAGCAATGATCCTCATTACGCATTACCAGCGCCTTTTAGATTATATCAAGCCCGATTTTGTCCATGTTTTATTCAATGGAGCCATTGTGCGCAGCGGAGGGCCTGAGCTTGCCTTGGAACTCGAAGAGAAGGGCTATGCTTGAACCGCAACTGCAAGAGATTCTTTCCCTAGATGATGTGATGTCGCCTTGGAGGAAAAAATACTGGGATCGTTTCCGCGATTTAGGTTCTTTGGATTTGAAGCAGGAAGCATTCCAATACGTCCCTTTGCAAAATTTAACCCTTCCCAAATCGGCAAGGCAAGTATCTGACTTGAAGATCCGCTCTTCAAAACACCTTGCGAGCCTTAGTTTTATCGATGGTTTCTTTTCAAAAGAGCATTCCCGCATTCCCGAGGATCTCGTTTGCTTGTCTTTAGAAGAAGCGATGGGATCTTATGGCAGTTTTTTGCAAAGCCGGATGGTTCGATCCCTCAAAGAGGAAATGGACCCTTTTGCAGCTCTCAACGGCGCTTTTCAAGGCCAAGGCGCTTTTATATATCTTCCCCCGAAAGTGAAGTTGACGACCCCTTTGCACGTCGAGCACATTTTCACAGGAAGCGATATGGCAACGCCCCGCTTGGTTGTCTATTTAGGGAAGGGATCTAGCTTAGAGCTAATCCAGCATTGGCATACAGAAGAGGAAGACGCCCATTTTGCGAATGCCTGCGTCGATATAGTGCTCGATGAAGGGGCCCGTTTGTCTTTTAAGAATATTCAGAAAGAATCTCCCAAAACGCATCTCTTCCATTCTTTGAGAGCGAGTTTAAAAAGAGATAGCCATCTAACCGCTCGTTTATATTCAGAAGGCGCTGCTATTTCCCGCCATTCGATCAAAGCGCAGCTTCTCGAAGAAAATGGAGAGGTTCTTCTGCAGGGCTTGGCGCAGCTTGCTAAGCAAAATACCCATCACGTCCATGCGACAGTCGAGCATTTGGCTCCCTATACCCGCTCGCGCCAGCATTTTAAAGCTCTTTTAAGGGATAAGACTTCTTCTAGTTTTGAAGGGAAGATTTATGTTCATTCTTCCGCTCAAAAAACAGAGAGTTATCAGTTGAGTAATTATTTGCTTTTGAGCGATGAGGCGACAGCTTACGCAAAACCGAATCTCGAAATTTTTGCCGACGATGTGAAGGCGTCCCATGGATCTACCGTATCGCAGCTCGACGAAGAAAGTCTTTTTTATTTGACTTCCCGCGGTCTTCCGAAAGAGGAGGCAAAGCAATTTCTCATTCAAAGTTTCATCCAGGAGCTTGGGGACTGCATTCCATGAAGGAGTTCTTCCCTTATTTTCAGCACCATAAAGATTTAGTCTATTTAGATAGCGCAGCTACGACGCATAAACCCAAAGCGATGATCGACGCTCTTTGTTCTTTTTATGAAAGGGAATATGCGACGGTGCATCGAGCGATTTATAGCGCTTCTTTAAAAGCTTCGGAGAAATATCACGCGGCAAGAGAGACCGTGCAGAAATTCATCCATGCAAAATCGAGCGATGAAATTATATTCACTCGAGGGACAACGGACGCGCTCAATTTAGTGGCAAAGAGCTATGGAAAGGCTTGTTTACTTCCCGGCGATGAAATCTTAATTACAGAAATGGAGCACCATTCCAATCTCGTTCCTTGGCAGATGATCGCGCGAGAAACGGGAGCCCATCTTCGATGGATGTCTGTAAATCGAGAAGGCGTTCTCGAGTGGCAAGGAGCCATTACACCGCGGACAAAGATTGTGGCTCTTGCTCATATGTCGAATGTCACGGGAACGATCCATCCGATTCGCGAAATTGTAGAAAAAGCGCATGCATGCGGCGCTGTTGTCGTTGTCGATGGAGCGCAAAGCGCGCCCCATATGCAGGTGAACGTGCAAGAGCTCGATTGCGATTTTTATGCGTTTTCGGGACATAAATGTTACGGCCCGACCGGGGTCGGCGTTCTTTATGGAAAAAAAGATCTTTTGAGAAAAATGGACCCCATTCAAGGGGGCGGGGACATGATTGAAAGAGTGGAAATGTCTTCTTCGACATATCAAAGCTCTCCGCTTCGTTTTGAAGCCGGAACGCCGATCATTGCTCCTGTTATCGCTTTAAAAAGTTCTTTGGATTTCATTCAAGAAATGGGCCTTGAGAGGATCGCCGCCCAGGAACAAAAATTATTCGAGAGAGCGAAAGTTCAGCTTCTTGAAATTCAAGGACTTCGGATTTTGGGGACAGCTCCCAAGAAAGGGCCTTTGATTACTTTTGTGATAGATGGGGTGCATCCTCTGGATGCGACGACTCTTTTGGATTTAGATCAGGTGGCGATCCGGAGCGGCCATCTTTGCGCGCAGCCGATCTTACGTTTTTTGGGGGTAGAAACGGCGATGCGAGCTTCTTTTGGGATGTACAATACCGAGGAAGATGTGGATCGATTTGTCGAG
>CAYOMT010000092.1:3645-5187 GCA_964405125.1 uncultured bacterium | reverse complement strand
CCATTTTTCCTGAGGCGGGGCCGTTTTTTCCAAAATTTCAGATATATCGTGAAATAAAAGACGGGTAGCTATTTCTTCTTGCAAATCCAATTCCGCCAAAGCGGAAGCCCCCTTTTTTTTCAAAGACAACACCTCTAAATGCTTGATAACGCGCAAAAGACTTTCCCGCATTTCCTTCTGTTTTGCTGACAGAACCTCTCGGGTCCCTTCCGGCATCGGAGATTTTGTAATCTTTTCTTGAATTTGCTCTTTGAGGCCATACGTATGGATTAAATACTTTTCTGCGGCTTTAGAAAGTGGCATATAGGGGATATTTCGAATCGGCAAGCCCCCTTCGGTCGTGTTTATGAAGCGGATATGTTTATATTTTCTCGCATACTCTGAAAGACTTGCCGACTCCATGATCCACTTGACTGCTGTTTGGATAGGGCGCCCTTTCCGATCTTTTCGAAAGATTTCCTTGTCGACAATCGACCTGCCCAAAGGAGAAAGAGCCTCTTCCCCATCGAGCTTCACCCCTTTTGCGTACCTCTTTTGGTTCGTATAAGCTAAGTCAAGTCCGCTAAATAAAATCGTAGTGCAGCCTAAAAATTCTGCCCATGCCGTACACATCGTTGTGACAGAGAGAGATTCTTGCGGCAAATCTTCGCCGATCATAGGACCTGTTAGCCCCAAAGATTCTTCCCCCCACGCTTCCAAAGTATGTCCAAGTCCGCTGCGCATGTAGCCAAAAGGGCCGTTGCAGGTTTGAAAAATGCCGGGATGAACGCGGGTGGAATAGAGAATTGGCGTATCGAATGCAAAGCTATTTTTCATCCTCTTCGTTTCTTCCGGATTCGGGTCGATCACCATCCCAAAATGAATAGGCACCCCTTGAGAGCTCAGCGCAGCCAATGTCGATCCCCCGGCAATGATCAAAGCCCGATTTGATAAAGTTTTGAGAAGAGGGATGTCTTTTTGCAAAGAAGGTCCAGCCCCGCATACAATCGCCGGAACGCCTTGAAAGGCTTTTTTAAGTCCATTGGCATAAAAAGAAGAAGGCAAATGACGCAAATTCTGGGTAAAATTATAAAAAAGATAATTCCCGTGCAGCCGATCGAGATAATAGGCATGGGAGAGTGCCGTTTTTCGCAAAATCTCTTCTTTCAAAAAGTCAAAACGGTTCTTGCTTTTAGAAGGAGTCATAACCATTTCTATCTGCCGAAAAGGAAATGCACTCGCAATCGAGGTCAAATCTTGTGTTTCTTTTCCGATCCATTCTAGATGCACTTGGGGATCTTGCAGTAAGGTTTCGCTATGAATTGTCCGAAGAAAGGAGGCAAAAGGCCCTTCTTCATCTTCTAAAAAAATCAACTTCCGTGTTTTTTTTTCGCTAAGCCAGCTTTTCAATTGCAAATAGGGGCCTCCGCATCCAAGGCCGTAAACATATAAAGCATCCAAAGACTCAAAAGAAAAAGAGGAGACAAACTCAAATAAAAAGGGCGAAGGAACCCATCTCGGGGCCAATAATCCAAGCATGGGATAGCGCTCGATTAGAAAAGG
>CAYOMT010000092.1:0-3545 GCA_964405125.1 uncultured bacterium | reverse complement strand
GAACCCATCTCGGGGCCAATAATCCAAGCATGGGATAGCGCTCGATTAGAAAAGGAAACCCATTTCCGGGAACAAAAGAGGCGTCTATCTCGGGCAATGCAAAAACTTGGGGTTCAATATTCTTAAGTTCACTTTCTTTTGCAAAAGAAGAAGGCTGAGAGATCTCTTCAATCAAATTCCCCTTCCGATCCCACCGCCTATGAACGCCTACGGGAAGCCCCTTGTTATACTCTCCTTCATCAATCAATACCCCCTCTTCATTCCACATCTGATCGAGACCATGCCGTATGCCGTCTTGAAAGGATAAAGACCTCTTCAAACACCCATTTTCCCAATAAATTTTAACCAAGGACATTGAGATACTCTTGGATCACCTGTTCAAAAAAAAGAGCCCGATGTATTTTCATTTTGTCTTCGAAAGAAATCGGATAAGGATCTGTTTCGCGTGCAAAAATAGGCTTCCACAATTGCCAAAGAGGAAGAAAAAATTCCTCTTGAAACCCACTTTCCCGAAAAACCTCTTTCCAAAGAGGCCACTTGGGGGCGGAAGAAATTTTTGCCTTTCCAATTGCCTTATTAATTTTCTCTTGTAAGTTTGGAATCTCTTCTAAATCAAGATCTTCCAATCGATGGCAAGGAAAATATTCCATCCCTCCTTCTGTCGCATTCAAAAATGTTGTTTTTGGATTTTCTTTAGATAAATCTTTCATCCAAGAAATCGCCATGAGCCAATCGGTTTGAGTCAATACAGAATTCCCATTCCGATCTAGAGCAGGAATAAGCCCTTTCTCTTCTAAAGAACCTTCAAAAGCATATTTTCTCCCCTCTTGATAGCAATAGTCCATCCCAACGCAAATGATTGGATTGCAGCCAAAAAAAATAGCGAGAGCAGATGAAAAGTTGCCAACGGTCCACCCGCTTTCGAAAAGATCTTTGTCTCCTGATAGGAAATTCAGGAAGGGAAAATGGCTATCTGGAGCAAGGAGCGCATCGCCTTGAAAGAAAGAAAAATTATCCGGATGCATTCTGGCTTGAAAGCAGAGGGGAATATTTTTATAGCGCGGGGAAGATAAAACGTGGGTCTTGTCGAGTAAAACTGCGAAATGGGGCTTTTGCTCGATCTTTTCGATTGCGTGTCCGCCGGCAAAAAGGATGGCTTTGGAAGAAAATTTTTTTAATAAATGGCCATTTTTCTCAAGAGAAGGGCCTGCTCCAACTAAAATAGCCGGGATATTTTGGAAGGCGTTTTTCAGATCTAAAATAGAGCGGAAAGGACGGGAAAGATTGGTTTTTGCATTGAGAATCGAAGCGCATCCAAAATCTGCCGCATCATTTAACTGAAGATTTGCAGCCGCATGTTTGTTTTCTAGAGTTTCTTTAAAAAAAGGGAATAAAACAGATTCGCTATTTGAGACAATTTCCAAAGGGAAAAAGACAGATTGCCAGGCAATTTCGCTCGCAAATTTCTCTATCTGCAAAGGGGATTCAATTTGATAGATCCGAACTCTAGGGTCGTTTTGCAAAATGGGATCGACTGGAATTTCTCTATCTTCGACAAAGACAAGCCTTCTTTGAGGATGTTCATCGAGCCATTTTAGAGAATCTCGATAGAATTGCGCGCTCAATCCAAAAGAACAAATCATACTTTTTCTCTGAGCTGACAATACATAGGCAAAAATGGAATCGAGACAATTTTATCTCCCTCTTTCCAAAAAGTTTTGGCCTTTTCCCCGTGAATCACACATAAAAACGGGGCCTGTAAAGTAAAATTGTATCCTAAAACCTGTCTTTCAGGATCCTCCCCCTCATCTTCTGCTTTGCATTCTATAATTAAAAGGGGGGTCAAACCTTCTCGATGAGGCATATAACAGAGAATATCAATCCTCCGCCTTACATTGGCCGGCAAAGATCCGGGATATAGCGTCTCAATATTTTTTTCCACCGCGATAAGTCCCTTTGGATACCCCAAAGGACCTATCATGGCTAAGATCCACTTTTGCCGGACCTTTTCTTCAGGAGTCGCTGCAACTGTCTTACAGCGAATAGGATCCCAAAGCGTTTTCACTGCACCTGAACAAGGCCGTAGTTTTTGTCTTCTCTTCGGTAGATGACTTTCATTTTTTGATCCTCTTCAGATCTAAAGATCAGAAAAGGAACTTCGGTGATCTCCATTTTCATGACCGCCTCATCTTGCGTGAGCGTTTTTAAGGGCATTGTTTCACTTGCCACAACTTTATGCAATTCAACAGATTCAGCTTCGCGCAGAGCTGTTTCGGCAATAATCTCATCGTTGATTGCTTTCAGATCGTCTTTTAAAGGGGCGATGACATTGACGTGGATATCTACAGTGGTTCGATCTTTGAAGCGGTGGGACTGCAATTTTCCCTTATATTTTCGAACCAGGGCAATGGCTCGATCCGAGGCCCGATCAATGGCTGAATACATGTTGTCTGTACTTGCACTCACCTTGATATGGAAGTGAATAAAATTCATAAGGATAGAACAAGATTGCTCTAATTTTTGCGCATCCAAAGTCACGGATACATCGATGATGCGATCTGCAATTTTTTCGATTTTTGATAATTTCTCCAGCACATAATTTCGAATCGCGTCTGTGACTTGAATATGTTTGCCGATGATCGATAAATTGTATTCTTGTCCCTCTAACTTGTTCTTCACCATACATCCTCTCTTGTGATATTCTAATGTATCATGGAAGAAAAAAAAACAGAAGGTCTTTTACTTCAAGCGATTCCATACCTCGGCAACTGTAAAATTCTGAAGGTCCTTACCTGTGAGGAAGGGCTTATTTCCCTCATGGCGAAAAAAAAATCATTGCACCCGTTTACAAATCCTTTTCTGATTGCAGAATGGGTATATACGAAGGGGAAAAAAGAAATCCACACGTTGACAGACGCAAGTCTTTGCCATGATTTTTCCAATTTACGCAAAAACTATTCGTTGATTTCTGCAGCGGGAAGAATCGCGCAAGATCTTTTAAAATCGCAATATCTCGAAAAAAGAGGGAAAGGGCCTTATGTTCTCGCCATCTCTTTTTTCCATAAACTGCCCGAGAGTCTTTGTTACTCTGCAATGATTGCAAGCTTTCGGCTAAAACTCCTCCTTCACGAAGGGCTTTTAGCCATTCAAGACAGGTGCTCTCATTGCGATAATCTTCCTTTATATCTTTCAGATGGGGAAAGCTGCTGTCCAATGCATGCAAGCGCTCATAGCCTCGTTTTTTCGCCCGATGAGTGGGCTTTACTTCACTCTCTTGCCTTTGCAAGACAGTTTCAAACTCTGCAAAATATGAATCTGGAAAAGAAATTAGAAGAAAAAATCGAACAACTCTTTTCTGTTTTAACGAGTTAATGCACCGAAAGGGATTCGAACCCCTAACCCCTTGGTCCGAAGCCAAGTGCTCTATCCGTTGAGCTATCGGTGCAGAACAGAATGCGAAAGGGGGGATTCGAACCCCCAAGAGCTTGCGCCCGCTACCACCTCAAGGTAGTGCGTCTGCCAGTTTCGCCACTTTCGCGAGAAGA
>CAYOMT010000091.1:0-5458 GCA_964405125.1 uncultured bacterium | reverse complement strand
AGCGCATATTCCTATTAATCAATTTGTTTACATGGAATAATAACATTATATGGAAATCAATAGAGAACAAATATTAAATAGCGTTTTAGAAACAATTCAATGTATTTCTGACAAGGAGTATCAGAAAAGAATTTGGATTCAAGGAAAAGGTCCTGAATGCGATGATTTTGATGAAACTTGCTGTAATTTTTTTGGTGACGGAGACCCTCTTATAGAAAACTATAAAGATTTCGGAATTACAGATAGTCAACACCAGATTTTGAAAACATTTCGAGATCAATTTAGAATATTTTCTGATGAAAATAGTTGGCCACCTGAATTTATCGATACTCCTGAATGGGACGAAATCACAAAGATGGCAAAAGAAGTATTACAAGCATTCAATTATAATCAATAGACCATGAGAAATGCTTTTATAGAAATTAACCATGCTAACAGATGATGATAAAAAATATATTTTAAATGAATATTTAAGGACAATCCATCATATTTCTGATAAAGCGTATCAAAGAAGAGCATGGATCCACGGAGAGCCTCCTGGCACCGATTTCGATGAAACAGTATGTCAGTTTGCTGATATTGGAGATCCAATTTTGGAAAATTACCAAGACTTTGGAATTACAGATACCCAATATCAAATTTTGAGAAAATTTCGAGATAAATTCGGAGCTTTTTGGGAAGAAAATAGTTGGCCACCTGAATTTATCGATACTCCTGAATGGGATGAAATCACAAAGATGGCAAAAGAAGTATTACAAGCATTCAATTATCACAAATAGAACTCAATGGATTTTTCTATAGAAACAAATATATGTTAACAGACTGCTGTAGCCAGTGTGATAACCGTAACTCACTAGAGAAATACGTCTTCAATTTTTAGAGACATCTTTATCGTTTTAAACATAAAAATAACCTGGTTATGTTACGAACTTCTGGATGTATTTTAAGAAATTAAATCATGTAAAATATCTAACAAAAAGAATTACACTTATGCTCAATAAGTCGGGTTGATAACAACCTATGGAATGCCTGCAATTGAAATGGCCCAATAAGTCCTCCCAAATCACTCTTTTCATAAGCGAATAGTTGAGTTGCTCCTGTGTTCATTGTGACCCAATTCACTCCTTCAATTATCAAAGCATCAACTTTCCTATAAGCCGGTAAGGGTGACCAAGAACCAAGCAAAGCATAACGAGGAGAGATCGGAAAAACAACAAAAGTATCATCCCTCCCAAGAGGAGGCATCTGCCGTCTATGCCATGTCCAAACAGGATTAACTGGCTTATTTGAAGTGACAAACTTACCGTTAATTCCTTCGAGGAGCATCCAATTATACGAACCTAAAAGATCTACGCAGCTAGATGCTAATCTTTCCATTTTCTCTACGGTCAGAGATCGATCTACGTGAATCATAAACTGACCTTTCTCAAGAAAGTTCTTAGACTCTTGATAAGAAGAGAAGCATGGATATTCGATAGAATAGTCATACAAAACCCTCCCGATGTTGGCGCGAAAGATACTCTCATTTTTATGAGCTTCTACAAGAACCTGAAGAGAACTCTTTCTCTCAGCGTCTTCCAATCTATTTCTCACAAAAAGATTTCTACCTGCAAATAATCCCATAAGATTTATAACAGGGCTGAACTTTTCTCTCGAAATAGGTATACACCCTTCCTTTAAAATATTTTTGATTGCTTTCACAGCACGGTCCTCAATCGGGCCAAGAACTTTTTCAAAAAAATAAGGATCGAGTCCCTTAAAATGATTAACTGTCTGAAAATCTCGTTCGACAGCTTCATTACGAGGCTGAGATATTCGCCAGGATTCGGTTTTCAAGTCATAAACCAATAGATTCAATCCGTTAGAAAATAATTCTAAATAGGCTCGAGTAATATGATGTTGACGTTCTGGTCGCGATTTTTTTAACATTACAACAGAGTCTTTATTATTAGACTTAAAACCTACCAATCGTACAAATGTTTATTTCTTTTCGAAACGGGGCAGCGGGGGTTTCTCCCGACTGCCTTGATTACTCAATAAACTGGCTCAAAGCTCTCTGTTTCTTTGGGAGTCTCTTCAGAGGGCTCTAGAGGGGCCACCAATTGCTTGAAGACAACGTGAATGGCGCCTACGTGAAGCCCCGTCCATTTTGTCACTTCTTCGGTCAACTTGACTTGGATCTCTTCCGCTTTTTCAGGAATAGAAATTCCATACACAATATTGATCTCTACCCGAATATTCACAGATCTTCCCTTCTGCTCTTGCTCTACGTGGATCCCCTTGATCCTTTCCAAATCTCTCCCCAAAAGACTATCAAAAATATTCCCTTCGATGAGACTGATATGCTCGATTTTAGAAAGCACCTGTAAAACAATCCCTTGCAAAACACGCGTTTCAATATCGCGAATAAACACAGTATTCGGAAGTTCGATTTCCCGAGCGTCCATATTCTTCAGTGGGTCGTGCATCATATCCTCCTGCAAAAAAATCTATTCTATATGGACGACGAAATATACACAAAATTTCTCTTTCCCTGTATATTGCTACCCATGGACCAAGCCCTCTCCCCAGCCACTCTCCTCGTCTCCATTATTTTTGGAATGCTCTCCTCCTATATGGCCCATTCCAGAAAAAAGAACGCCTATCTCTGGTTCTTCATCGGATTTATCTTCGGTATATTCGGCTTTTTCGCCCTTTTTCTATCCCCAAAACAAAAAATAATCAAAAAAATTCCCACCCCTCCGGTTCCCGTTTTAGAGGGTCCTGTGGATAAATTTTGGTTCTATCTTAACCATAGTCGAGAACAAATCGGACCCGTCAGCTACAACGCCATCTCAAAAGCAATCGAATCCGGACAGCTTTCAAAAACAACTTATGTATGGCACGAAAATCTAACCGAATGGAAAAAACTCGAAGAATTATACAGAATAAAATTTTGACATGACGCTAGAACGAAAGCTCCAGCGTCTTGTCTAAGAATTTACCAGCTCGCTTTAACAATACCAGGGATCAGCCCTTGGTTTGCCATCTCGCGGAAACAGATACGGGAAAGCTTAAATTTGCGCAAAAACCCACGCGCCCGCCCTGTGAATTGACAACGGTTTCTGAGACGGGTTGCAGAGGAATTCTTCGGCATCTTATTCAAAGAATCTACCGCCTCAAGACGCTCCTCGATCGGCTTTTTCATATCCAAAATAATCGCCTTCAGGCGCGCTCTCTTATCGAAGCCATTTTTCACTAAGACTTCACGTCTTTTTTGCTTTGCAATTGAAGATTTTTTTGCCATTCCTTAATACCTATTTTTTGCGACCAGGGCCTTTTTGGCGCTGTTTGCGGTTCGGGTCTCTTTTATTCACCACGTAGACACGTCCACGGCGGAGAACGATTTTATCGCCCTTCGATGGATCGGCTTTAATAGAAGCTCCTACTTTCATGATTTCTACCTCTTAGAAGGTTCAAACTTATACAACAAAGCGTATTTGCGTTCAAGTCTTGAATTTTATCTTGCTGTCCAGATATGCTAGTCGGAGAAAAAGAACCAATCTTTTAAAAAAGAAAATTTATTGGATGAATCATGAAACGCACATACAACCCAAGCAAACTAAAAAGAGCCCGGAAGTTCGGATTCCGCGCACGGATGAAAACTGTCGGGGGCCGCAAGGTCATTCGCCGACGCAGAAGAGCGGGCAGAAAAGAACTTGCCGCCTAAGAAACTCAGATCGACTTAAAAAAAGATTTGAATTCCAAAGCGTCATGAAGCAAGGAGACCGTCTCGTCGGACGGTTCTTCTGCATCGATCGGAAAAAAGGACCTTCTCTCCGTTTCGGGATCTCCGCGTCCAAACGCTACGGAAACGCCCCCGAAAGAAACCGCTTTAAGCGGCTCATTCGAGAGGCTTTCCGCACCTCCCGCCACACCCTCCCTCAAGATATTGAGCTCAATTTTGTTCCTCGCGCCTTGGCAAAAAACGCCAAAATGGGAGATATTCAAAAAGAACTGCTCAAACTACTCATAGGTTCATGAATCCAGCGCAAGAAAAAGCGGTCCGCACGGTCCACGGAAGAGTTCTCGTTTTAGCCGGAGCCGGCAGCGGGAAAACAAGAGTCATCGTCCATCGGATTGCACACCTAATTCAAGACCACGGCGTCGATCCGACCCACATTGTGGGGCTCACCTTCACAAACAAAGCCGCCGCCGAAATGCGGCATCGGGTAGAAGCTCTCATCGGCCCTTTGCAAGCAAAAAAGGTTACTCTCGCCACATTCCACAGCTTCTGCATGCAAATCCTGCGCAAAGAAATCGACAAGCTCGGATACACGCGCGATTTTAGCCTCTATGACGAGAGAGATTTAGAAAGGATCATTCAGCAGCTTGCCAAAGAAATGCTCGGCGTCGAAAAAGACCTCCCCTCGCTCGGCCCCACCCGGGCCGCGATCGCCCACGCCGCCAGCCAAGGCGGCTCTTCGCAGTCTGTAAAAACATGGCATGATCAGTTTTCAAAAGACATGTATGCGCGGCTGCAAACCACTCTCCGGGCCCACAATGCGGTCAATTTTGACAACCTCATCAATCTTGCGATCAAGCTCTTTGAAGAGCACCCCGAGACTTTATGCCGCTATCAAGAGCGGTATCGGTATCTCATGATCGACGAATACCAAGACACAAATCCGGCCCAATTTCGCCTCGCAGAACTCCTTGCAAAAAAATACAACAACCTCTGCGTTGTAGGAGATGACGACCAATCCATTTACGGCTGGAGAGGCGCCCAAATCGCAAATATTCTCGAATTCAAAGCAGACCACATCATCAAACTCGAACAAAATTACAGGTCTATTCCCACCATTTTAGAAGCGGCCAACCACGTCATCAAAAACAACAAAAATCGATACGACAAGCATCTTTGGAGCGAACAAACAGAAAAAGATCTCATCGAAGTATTCAACGCTCCCACCGAAGTCGACGAAGCCAATGGGGTCATTCAAAGGCTCATTCAATACAAAGAGCAAGGAATCCCCTGGAAACAAATGGCCATTTTGTATCGATCCAATGCCCTATCCCGCAACTTCGAGATGGCGCTTCTCAACGCTTCTTGGAATCGCGATGGACATTGGGTCCGAGGCATTCCGTATGAAATTTTTGGGGGGCTAGAATTTTCTGAACGGAGCGAAATCAAAGACCTCCTTTCTTTTTTGCGCGTCATCGCCAATCCAAAAGACCAAGAAGCGCTCCTCCGCATCCTCAATGTCCCCCGCAGAGGCATTTCCGATACTTTCCTCGACGAGCTCACCACGCTGAATCGATCCTCCGGGATCGCTCTTTGGGATCTTTTGAAAGAAATTCACGAAGGGACAAAAAAATTCCCCCACCATCCTCGCGGAGAAGCCGGCGTTCGTTCTTTTGTCGAACTGATTTATAAAGCCCAAAAGCGATTTAACGATCCCCCCTTAAATGAAGCGCG
>CAYOMT010000090.1:0-5501 GCA_964405125.1 uncultured bacterium | reverse complement strand
TATACAAATAAATTTGAACGGACTAGAAAAATATACTTAAACTGCTTATTATCAGCTATTTATATAAAATCCCCAGGGGGACGCCTCGCCTAAAACTATAAATTTTTGGAAGATTCCTAGATAAGAGCTTGTTCAAAAAATGGATTCCCAATATACTCTTGTCCTTTCAATTCGAATGTTTTTGGAGAAACAATGGCTCGATATAGAGGTCCTAAGAACCGCATTGCACGTAAATTTGCCGCGAACATATTCGGCAAAGCGCGCAATCCAATGTTGCACAAGCAAAATCCCCCAGGTATGCACGGGGCTAAGCGTAAAAAGAAATCTGACTACGGACTCCAGCTCGATGAGCGGCAAAAACTCAAGGCTGTTTACGGCATGTTGAGTCAGAAACAACTCGTGAACGCATATAAAAAAGCTTCTTTGAGAGAAGGAAACACAGCGCAACTTTTCTTAGAACAACTTGAGTGCAGGCTCGATAATATCGTATACCGCCTCCGATTTGCTTCTTCGATTTTCGCAGCCCAACAGCTCGTATCGCATGGACATATTCAAGTCAACGGCAAGAAAGTCGACCGCCGTTCTTTCTTCGTACAGCCAGGTATGATTGTGTCTGTAAAACCAGCTTCCCGCCAAATGAAAGCTATTTTGATGGCGCAGGAATATACAGCTCGCGATCTTCCTGAATATATCTCTCTCGAGGCTGACAAACATTCAGGCTCTGTTCTCGCATCCCCGCAATTGGATCAGATTCCTCTTCCATTGCCGATCAACATCCCGCTTGTTTGCGAATTCATCTCGCATACATCTTAAAGATAAAAAGAGCCGCTCCGCATTTACGGATCGGCTCTTTCTTTTTTCATAAAATCAAATAATTCCTGAATCTGCATCCAATACGCAAGCGCGCCAAAAGAAAGGATAAACAAAATCCCTCTTCCCATCAGCTGAAGAGATTGGAAGGCGATAGAATCTGCATGTATTTCTTTGGATTCGAAAAGAATCGCGATGAGCGCCGCAAAAAGGCTGCATAAAATAAGGCGGCTTAAAAAGGTCCAAAACTGAAAAAACACCCGAATCTTCAAATGGGACCGAGTGAACCAAGCGAGGATGATGCAATTGACAAAAGACGAAAAGCTCGTACTTAAAGCGATGCTAAAAGCTCCCAAATGGAGCCCAAAAACAAGAAAGACATTCAATAAGATGTGAATAAAGACCGATCCAAGCGAGGCTGCCATGGGGATCCGATACGATTTTTGAGCATAAAAACCTGCCGCCAAAAGAAGGACGATCACCGAAGGGAAAAGTCCTATTCCATACCCCCATAAACAATAGAGAGTCTCTTGTAAATCTAGAAGAGAAAAATCTCCATAGCCATAAAGAAGGCTAAGTCCGGATCTGCCTAAAGCAAATAGCCCAAATGTACAGGGAATTAAGAGTATAGCACTATGTCGAAGGGCTTTTTGCAGTAAAATATTGTATCTTTCCATGGCTCCCGATGCCACCGCGCGCGAAAGAGGAGGAAGAAGCGCCCCCGACAACGCCACCCCAAAAAGGGCTAAAGGCAACTGCTCTATCCGGATTGCATACCAAAGATAGGCTGGACCTGAAAGATCTGCGATGCGGGCAAAAATAGCATCCAAAGCGCTATTGATTTGAATAGCCCCCACACCAATTACGCCAAAAGACATCGGCTTCAACATCCTCTTCCAATCCAAAGAAAAAAGGCGGGGCCGAAACCATTCCCCCCAAGAAAGAAAGATCAGCCGGCGCACCTGAAAAGCGGTCGCCATCCATTGCAAAGCAAAAGCGCAAGTCACCCCAAAAGAAAGAAGCCGCATCGCCTCCGATAACGGCAAAGAGCGGACGAGAAGAGCTACAATAATCCAACTGCAATTGAATAGCACAGGGGCAAAACCTGAAACAAAATACCTTTTTTGAGCCTGCAATAAGGCGCTATTCAAAGCAAAAAGGCAAATAAAAATAAGGCCGGGGAACATCCTCATACATAGAAAAATAATCTCGCCCCAATCTTCCGATAAAACAGAAGAAAGCCCCCACAAAACCCCTTCCCCGATCAAGACGAGAAAAAGCAAAAAGGCAAAAAGAGAAAAGGAGCAATCGCGATAGAAAAGAAAAGCGTCTTTGCCTTGAAAAGAGGAAAAATGGGGAATAAATCCAGCCTGTAAACTCCCCTCCCCAAATAATCTACGGAATAAATTCGCAAGGCGATACGCCACCATGAAGGCGCCAATTTCAGGCTTGCTTCCAAAACAAACAGCCATTGCAATATCGCGCATAGCTCCGCTCAGACGGCTGAGCAAGGTTCCTGCTAAAAAGCGTTTTGCAAAGGAAAGAACAGAATGACTTGTATCTGCATTTGACATGAATGTATAATACAAAAATATGACTTTTGATCGTAGAACCCTTTCTCTTTACCCCGAAGAGCCCGGTGTCTATCTCATGAAAGACGCCAAAGGACTCGTCCTTTATGTCGGAAAAGCGAAAAATCTACGCGCCCGCCTCAAACAATATTTCGTAGAAGGCCACGACGCGCGGGAAATGGTTCCCTACCTCACAGCGCAAATCGCAACCATCGATACCATCATTGCGCTCACAGAAAAAGATGCCCTCATTTTAGAAAATACCTTAATTAAAAAGCATCAGCCCAAATACAACGTTCTTTTAAAAGACGACAAAACCTTCATCAGCCTCATGATGACAAAGCACAAATGGCCGATGCTCCGCCTCATTCGGTACAAAGGCAATCCCAAAGACGACGGTCTTTATTTCGGCCCCTACACAAATGCCCTTGCCGCAAGACAGACATATGATTTGCTGATGCGCCTTTTCCCTTTAAGACAATGTTCCGATAGCGAACTTGCCAATCGAGTCAGACCCTGCCTTTTATACGATATCAAACGATGTATTGCTCCCTGCGTCAATCTCTGCTCGGAAGAAGAGTATGGAAACCACGTCTCTTCGGCCATTCGCCTCCTGAAAGGAAAAGACAAGGAGATATTCCGAGAGCTCGAAAAACAAATGGAAATGGCAGCAGAGAATCTTCTCTTTGAAAAAGCCCTTGAGCTCAAAAATCTCATCGAACAGATCAAACACGTTACAACGATCAAGCATATCGATCATCCCGAAGCCAAAGACTCCGATGCGCTCGGCTTCCATCGGGAATCCGATGCGATTATGATTGCCAAACTCATGTTCCGAGAAGGGAAAGTCGTTGGATCTGAACATTTTAGCTTTCATTTTATTGCAGCCAACGAGGATGAAATACTGAGTTCATTTATTCTGCAGCATTATAAAAACCAAGAATCCTTTCCCAAAGAAATCCTCGTTCCGACGGAAATTCCGGAAACAGACATCTTGAGCGAAGTCCTCTCCGAATCGGCCCCCCATAAAGTGGCGGTGATCCATCCCAAAAAAGGGAGGAAGCAAGATCTTCTCGAAATGGCGCTCCGCAATGCCAAAGCCCTTTTTATCCGCGAGCAAGATGCAAAGTCTTTAAAAGAAAAAATGCTCCTCGATCTTGCGGAAACACTCCAACTCACCCGATATCCAAGGCGGATCGAATGTTTTGATACATCGAATATAGCAGGAACCGATCCCGTCGCAAGCCTTGTCTCTTTCGTCCACGGAGAAAAGGACAAATCCCGGACCCGCCTCTTTAAAATCAAAGGGACCCAAACAGCAGATGATTATACGGCGATGAAAGAAGTTCTTAGACGCCATTTTACAAGGGAAAAAGAAAAAAACGATTTCTGCGATCTGCTCATTGTCGATGGAGGAAAAGGGCAACTGGGGATTGCTCTTGAAGTCTTTCAAGATCTTGGGATTGCATCCATCGATGTCATTGCCCTGACAAAAGAAGATGCGCGCCACGACAAAGGGCTTACCCAAGAAAAAGTCTACCTTCCCAACACACCCAATCCCATCTTCATCGACCCAAGATCTCCAATGCTATTTTTCCTCCAAAAAATCCGCGACGCCGCTCATAAACAAGCCATTGACTACCACCGAAAAAAACGGTCGGAAAGGACCCTTTCTAGCGAACTCGATCAGATCCCCGGGATCGGCCCTGTCAAAAAAAGGGCTCTTCTTAAGCATTTCGGCAGTGTAAAAGCCATCAAAAATAGCACAAAAGAAGAGCTGGAAAAAGTAGAAGGATTAACAAAAAAAGATATTCAAATTATATTAAATAAAGTATGTTCTAATTAGAAACGGTTTAATTTGAGCTCATTTTTTTTGACAAGTCCCTTTCTTCCCATTCTTTTTTTGGTGGGCTGTTTGCTTTTGACAATCTGCAATACGGCATTGATTCAGCTTGGCAAATTCCAATCCAAAGAGCTTTTCCGCAATACGCAGCCTTCTCTTCCCTTTCTAAAATACATTTTCCCAAAACAAGAATGGGAGAATCTATATTTTTCTATTTCTTTGGGCAAACATATTTATCAACTGGCCTACGCAGTATCTTCCGTCTTCTTTCTTTTGCCCTCTTTCCGATCCAACGGGGGCTTCATCCCTTTTCTGACCATTTTCTTTGCCATCATCGGAGTATTTATTCTTCTCGATGTAATGATGCAGCTTTTGACCTCTCTTTGGAGATCCCAGCTCTTTAAAATCGCAACTCCCCTTGCTTTGCTTTATCTTCTTCCCCTTTTTCCCGTGATCATCCTATTTTTAAAACTCCATCAAATGGCGGCTTTCAAATTGCCGCACGAGGAAAAAGATTTTCTGCCGGATAAAAATCGGTTACGGGAAATGATTCGCGAATCGGAATTGCAGCATCACCTGGAGCCCCTTGATCAAAAGCTGATTAGTTCATTCATCAATTTCAAAGAACGGGTGGCTAAGGAGATCATGGTTCCGAGAGTCGATGTGTTTAGCTTAAGTTCGGATACGAGCATTCGGGAAGCATCCCGTCTTTTTTCTCAAGAAGGATATAGCAGAATTCCGATCTATAAAGACACGCTGGATCAGATTGTCGGAGTGGTTCTGTACAAGGATCTTTTAAAATGTTTCACTAGCTTAGAAACCCATCTCGACGCCACATTAGAAACGATTGCAAAACCGGTTCTCTATTCCCCTGAAAACAAGAAAGTGTCCCAGCTTCTCCAGGAATTTAGAACAAAGCAAATCCATATGGCAATCATCGTCGATGAGTATGGAGGAACCGAGGGAATTGTCACAATTGAGGATATCCTCGAAGAGCTCGTTGGAGAAATTGAAGACGAGTACGATATCGACGAAGAGCACCCATTCTGGGAAATCCCGGGAGGGGGATGGATCATCGATGCGAAAATGACCCTTCTCGACATCGCAGACCAAATTGGGATCCATCTTCCCACCCACCCCGAATACGAAACTCTCGGCGGATATGTCTATCACTGTGCAGGAACGATCCCCGCCAAGGGATGGCGCCTTTCTCATGACAAATTTGATCTTGAAGTGATTTCTTCCAATGAAAGGGCCATTAAAAAAATCAAAATCCA
>CAYOMT010000089.1:0-5693 GCA_964405125.1 uncultured bacterium | reverse complement strand
ATTTTTTTCTGGAAAAGACAGACCAAGACAAGATTCTGGGCTAAAGTTCTAAAAATCTAAAACAACCCGGCCTATGCCAGCTATGTCCTTAGATGCCAACCATTCTACAGATTCATCAGAATGAAGTCAAAAAGCTTTTTTTGAGAATGCAAATCACTCCTATTAAGCAACTTAGCTCATTTTCTTGCAGATTCAACTAGTTTGTTTTATTATATTTACCATGTATTATTCGAAATGTAATGTGGGTTACGTTCTTCGCGCAGAGATTGGGGAAGAGATCCAAGAGGCTCTCCGCCAATTTGCCCAGGCTGTGGGTCTTAAATCGGCATTTTATCAAGGGATAGGGACGCTCAGTCAGGTTGAACTTGCATTCTTTTGTACCGATATTAAGGCCTATGATCGGAGCTTTTTCGATGAAGAGTATGAGCTCATTTCTCTCTTGGGCAATTTAAGCTCTCACGACGGAGTGATCGTCCCCCATACCCATGTAGCTCTCGGTGCCCGTAACTTTCAAACCTATTCGGGCCATCTGGTACGCGGCGTCGTCTCCGTGACAGCTGAAATCCTTGTAACTCCCATAGATCTTGCCCTCACCCGAAAAGAGGATCCGATCCTCAAGTATAAAGGGCTCATCTCTCCCCGTCGCACACATCTGAAAATCGACGTTTAATTCCAAACGTGTTTCAATATGTAATTATGAATGATAAATGGGAAGAGCTTACTGCGCGCATGCAGAAGCTCGGAATTCAAGAAAGCGACCTCATCGAGAAATTCATCCTCGGGTCGGGCAGCGGCGGCCAGAAGATCAATAAGACTTCCTCTTGTGTCTATTTAAAGCATGTTCCCACCGGGATAGAAGTGAAATGCCAATCGACCCGCTCTCAGGAACTCAACCGCCTTTACGCCCGTAGAGAGCTGTGTGAAAAGTTAGAAGAGCGCCTCTTTAAAGAAAAAAGTACCAGGCAAAAAGAATTTGAAAAGATCCGCCGTCAAAAGCGGTGCCGCTCCCGCAAATCCAAAGAGAAAATGCTCCAAAATAAAAAAATTCAATCCGCAAAAAAACAATTGCGTCGTCCCCCTTCCGAGTAGTATACTTGCGGCCCCATGGAATATATTGTACCTTCTTCAATGAGCGCCATCGAGGCTCTCCGCAAAATCTATCCTGATAGTTCTCGTCGAACTCTTCAGACTTGGCTAAAAAATGGCCGTATTCGCCTTGATGGCAAGATCATCAATCGGGAAGATACCCAATTGACCGAGGGTCAAGTCCTTCAATCAAAAGATACTTTTAAAGCTCCTAAAGTGCCCGGCTTAAAAATCCTCTATGAAGATCGGCACATAATTGTCATCGATAAACCGGTTGGACTTTTAAGCGTTCCTCTCGATGAGGGGCGGACAAAACGGCACGCTTTGGGCCTTTTGCGCGAGCATAGCGGCACCGATCAGGTCTTCGCGGTCCACCGGATCGACCGAGAAACATCGGGCATCCTCCTCTTTGCCAGGGGCAAAGATTCTGAAGAGCGGTTTGACGTCCTCTTTGAACAGCACGATATTTTGAGAGAGTATTACGCGATCGTCGAAGGACAAGTAAAACAAAACCAGGGCACCTGGATGAGTCAGCTCTTGGAATTGCCTTCCCTCCACGTGATCGATTCCCCAGAGGGAAAAGATGCAATCACCCATTATACTGTAATCCGCAGATCGAAGAAATACACCTATTTAAAACTTCAGCTTGAAACGGGGCGCAAACACCAAATCCGCGTCCAATGCCAAATGGCTGGCCACCCTGTCGTGGGCGACGAGCGCTACGGCTCTGTAGAAAATCCGTTGAAGCGCTTATGTTTGCATGCCTGCACATTGGGCTTTAAACACCCATTCACTGGAAAAGATGTGAAATTCTCATCTCCCCTGCCCGGTGTTTTCCAAGCCTTGGGCGGCTCAAAAGGGTAGATCTTTCATTCATGAATCCTATTCAACAAACTTCTCCTGATATAGGGGCTTGTAAAGCGGGCCGAGTCTGCCTCTCTCTTTTGGCGCAAAGCAATCAGCTGAAGCTCACTGCTGAAAATATCCAATCTACCCTCACTAGTATTATTTTCGCTCAGCCCTCACCTCCGCCACAGGCAATACTCAGTCGGCTCCAACCTGTTTTAAACCTGACCCCTCATTGTATTTTGACTTCAGGCAATCAGGAAACTCTCTCCTTTTTAGAAAAGGAATTTCAAGGAATATCTTCGGACAAAACATTTCAAGAAGCCTTTGTTACCAAATTATTCCACACAACCATCGCACAACCGAACTCTATTGCACTGCTCATTTGGCGCCGCCTGCATCATGGATCTCCCATTGGGAAAGAGGAGTGGAAAGAATTTACAAATTTAGAACGGATTCATGCCTTAATGCCTACGCTCAATCATTTAAGAGTGAATCAGTTATTTCCAGATATGCCCATTCTGACTGAAGAGCTGTCATCCGAGCAACTGCACGCTGCTTGGAAACTCTGGGCTTCTTATTTTAGGGGGCATTGGGGTCACGAATTGAAAGTTTATAAAAACATGGAAAACTTGGCTCTAGACATATCCTCGAATGGACAGCTTCAAAAAATACATGCGCATCGAAAGACAAGTTCTAGCATCTTGAGGAAAGTAAAAAAGGGGAACTTAGCAAGTATATTCTGGGAAGAGCCAAGAGCCTTCTTAACAAAACACGAAAGATTGGCTTCATTCGAAAAAAAAATGGATTCCGCGGAAAAGCAGATCGACGTTCTTAAGCAAAACTCTTTTCTATTGCAAGCGGCCATTTTTGATCATTTAAACCCCATTCTTGGAATCGTTGATGGAATGACTTCTCTGTCGATTAAAATTAAAGAAACATTTTCGAAGAATGAACCAACATTAGAACGGAGAATTTTCCCTGATAAATCCATTGTATTGGGAGGCAATGAGAGCGTCATGAGGACCCTTTATAAGGGGGCAATAGAAGAATGGCATCAAATGTTTGTCAGCACCTCTGTCGTACACCTTTTGGGCAAACAGCTTTGTTCCTCCATTCAGAGAAATTTAAACGCTCTTCTTGAAAAACCGGCGGGAGGGAAAATCTTCCAACGGATAGAGGCAGCTATTTCCCGGAAGCTCGCTTATCACTCGCTTGTTTTGAATGATATTTTTGATTTTGCCAACGAAGAAGAACCTTCCAAAAAAGATGTTCTCGAAGAAAAAAAATCCACGCGCCCAAATCCTGTTCCTAAAGTTCCAGTCAAAATCCATTCGCCCGAGGTTCCGGCGCCTAAACCGGTCCTTATAGATCACTTCCAAAAGCAACTCAATGCCGATCTCGCTCATTTGGAAAGCCCTCCCACGCTCGGGTCAATCACCCCGTATATGGCTACTGTTGCCCAACATCTTGAGAACTCTCATCCTTCAGAAGTGGGAGACCATCTATTTCTCATGGCGCAGGGCCTGGAACTTTTCTCTGACTGCCTAAAAAAGAAAAATTATGAATGCCTCCCTGTTATCTTTCGCTCGATTCTCATCGATTGCCATGTAGCCCTGGAACAATATTTTGGCCATGCAATCGTCTCCTCTGGGAAACCCGATACCCAGATGCACGATCTCGCAGAACTTGCGCAAGAGAGCGGGATTGAACTTTCTCTACCGCAAAAAGAATTCCTCGCAAACGGGAATCTCGCTCTCTACTGGGCGCGATATCCAGCTTGTTCAAAGCACTATTTTGGCAGCCCTGAATATCAACCCTCTTTGCTTTCTTCTCTCATCTCAGATCAAACACACATGTTGAGAGAACTCTCTTCCCTCTTCAAGCATACATTGGAGATCATCATTCCTCCGGAGCTTCGGCCTGAACAACTCACCAAATGGGTGGAAGATTGGAACAAACAACCGATTACCCCCTTTCAACCGCGGGAGAGCCACTCTCCTCTTCGATCGATGTACAATTTGATTCAGGACGCGCTGAAAACGTGTCACTCCGTGAATGAAATGGATCTCACTCATTTAGAGGAATTGACCTACTACCTTCCCTGGATAGAGCAAGCAAAACTGTTAAAAACGGCCTATCCTCAATCCCCTTTCCGATTTTGGCATCAGAGGAACGAACTCGAAGTAGACAAACTATTCAAACATCTCTATGCAACGGACAGCCTCTTGCATGATCGGGGAGATCCCCGCGGCCACCGAATCTCCCCTGTTTTGGATATGCTGGAGGATATTCGCCCTCTCAAGAATGAGACAAAATCTTTTCTCCGTTCCTTCAATATGGGAATTGCCCATCACTATCACTCAAAACGATCTCCCTTGGGGCAGGATTATCCCGAAGCTCTCAAAGAGTGCGAATTGCAAGTTCACGGTTTTTCAACAGGGAAGGAGCCCCCTCTTTGGCCTCATTTTGAAAAAGCGATAGAACTTTTCCAATCTCATTTGCGTTTTACTCTTACAAAGCTGAGAGAGAACAATGAGAGGATGGCTTTGGCCTCCCGGCAAATCGACATTCGCGTCTAAAAGGGTAACCGTTTCCCCTCTTTGACCGTTTTCCAATCTTTGGCAAAGCGGTCGATCCTCTTCATCGTCTCGGGGTGATCGTTAATAAACAATAAAAATACGTCCTTATTGAGCGTGACTGCATGCACTCCCACTGCTGCACATTCTCTGACCTGGTCTCCTGTTTTTAGGGATGCAGCGAGAAGTTTGGAGGGGAATTTATATCGATCGAGGATTTCTTGCATCGCTTTAAATAATTGCGGCCCATCCCGATCGGATTCGCATATCGAAGAAAAATAGGGGGCGATATACGTGGCTCCTGCGCTTGCGGCTAAAAGAACTTGATTGGGATCAAACACCGCTGTAGCCATGGTGGGGATTTGTCTTTGCGTCAGGGCATGGATCGCCTTGAGCCCCTCTTTAGTCACGGGGACTTTCACAATCATCCGATTGGAAAATTGATAGAGCGCCTCTCCTTGCTGAATCATTTTTTCCGCATTGTCAGCTGTAACTTGCGCAGTGACGGGCCCTTTTTGAACTTGCAACAATTTTTCTAAGAGGCCTTCGAGGCTTTCGTTGGATTTAGCAACAATCGATGGATTGGTCGTCACACCATAGAGGATCCCCATTTCTTTTGCTTTACCAATTAACTCTAAATCCGATGTATCTAACCAAATCTCCATCTTGTTTCATTCTCCCTTTTCCGCGTATACTCACATTAAAAGGGTATTGTCCTTGGATTTCCCCCAATTCGTCAACCACTTTATCGCTCTTCTCGTAATTGCGAATCCATTATCAGCGCTGCCGGCAGGGTTATCAGAGACAACTGCATTATTGATTCTTACGAAACCGATTTTTATCTGGGCCTTTTGGCCGCTTTTAAGGGTAACTTCTCTGCTTACGGCATCAGTTGAGTTAGTATCAAAAGCCGTCTGTGCCAATCCAATGGTATGGTCCCGACCGCTCGATTTCATGCCCACGCCACTGATCGGAGAGACCGCCACCTTATCCCCCACTTTAATCGCTCCGTTCAGCGTACTTACCAAAACATTGGCGTTACCGCTAGTAGCTACTTGTGCAAGCTGGTCGCTAGCATTAACCGCCAGCAAAGAGTCACCTTTAGGCACGACCACTCCGAGGAAGCGTAAGGCATTATCGGTGTTCGCCGCCTCGACATAATCGGACCGCTTGGGGTCAAGC
>CAYOMT010000088.1:4012-5848 GCA_964405125.1 uncultured bacterium | reverse complement strand
AATTCGACAGCTTTCGCGCAGCTCAAAAACCAAATTTTGAAGTGCTTTGGGTATAAATCCGAGATTCTCAAAAAGAGCAATTAGATTTGTTTTTTAGATAAAAAAAGGCCCAAGAAATTGGGCCTTTTTTTATTGGAGGCGGCTGGATGTGTTATACCCAAAGTACTTCAAAATTATTCTGCTTGAAAAATTTTCTCCGTTTATATAGATTCAAGAAAATTTTTAAAAGAGAGTGGTTTATTTATGAACTTTTTACGTGCCGTTATCTGTTTTTCGTGTTGTTCCATGCTTTTCGCGGAAGATTCAATGGACTCTCGATCTAAGAAGTCTCAGCCCACTCTTCCTGTGTTGCAACACTGTTCTCCGAAACCGAGCCATTTTTCTTGTGTCAATTTTGAAGTATTTGGTCAGTGGCTTTTTCTCCAACCCAATGGAAGTAGCATTTATTATGCAGCGGAAGCCTTCCCTTTTAATACAGCGATTGCAATTCCGGAAGTCTCTCCGAATTGGAAGATTTTTGAGATCGATCCGAGTTACCATTCAGGTTTTGAAGTAGGGTCTAAATTTCTGTTTCCTAAGAATGCTGTAGATTTAGAAGTGAATTGGGAAAGGCTTCATACAAGCGATTCCGATTCAATGAATGTAACTGCACAATCCTATGGCACAGGCAATATGGTGGGCCCGTTTTTTGATATTGGTCCTAACTCGGCTGTATATAAAGCTGCGAAAGGAAAGGCCTCTTTTCATTTTGATGCCGTGAATGTGATTGTTGGGAAAAAGGTTTGTTTTTTGGATAGTTTGAGCCTCCATTTTTATACTGGCGCAAGTATGGCACGCATCCGGCAAAGTATTTTCTCTTTTTTTTCTAACTCCAATGCGCAGTCATCCCGGAGCGTGTACGCTCTTTCTAAGTTTATAGGTGCAGGACCTGAGTTTGGTGTTGATTTTGATTATAGGCTGATCGGCTCTTTTTCTTTTATCGGGGAGTCGTCAATGGCTCTTTACATGGGACAATTAAAAAACCACACAACTTACAAATCCACTTCGCCGGATCTTTCGAATGCACAGATTCCTCAACCTAATAAACAAAGAACATCGGTTCCAAATCGGTCACAGCTCATTCCGAGTTTTGAAGAGAAACTGGGATTTTCTTATGCTGTGAGTTCCTGCAAATATCAATTCACATTGAGCGCTGGCTATCAATTCCAAATCTATCTTGATGCAGTCCAATCGGTTGATATGACAGCTCCTCAAGTTCTTCCTAGCTTGACGCCGGGGGCTAGCGTCAATATGGGAGTTTATGCAGTTGGTTTTGAAAGAACTCTCAGTAATTTTATTCTCACGGGACCCTTTGTTTCGGCGAATGCAAATTTCTAAATAAAAGAGCTCGGGGAGTTTCCTGAGCTCATTTACGCTATTTTTATGCGCAATTGAATGGACGGGCTAAGAATGCGGCTTAGATCTATGTTTGACTCTGGAGGTTTTTCGTTTTGTTTTTTTTGGGAGGTTGCTAGATGGCGCCGGAGCCCCTCTCAATAATCCTTCAGTATGTAAATCTTCATCAATTTCGGGCCAATGGATTCCGTAACCGCCACCACAAATTTCCCATGACGCCCTTTGCTTAGAGGTGGCTTTCAGAAGTCTTGGATACCAGGTTAAAGGGACTGAAATAGATCTGCCATCCTTCAAATCGACGACGAGGGAATCTCTAGTAAAATGAACAGCCTCTACCCGTTCGTCCGTTTTATGTGCCAACTCGATCCTCATATTTCCCTCTGATCTCAACTTTTTTCAAACGACTTGTATGGCCGGAGAGGATCTGTACGCAACTTTTAG
>CAYOMT010000088.1:0-3912 GCA_964405125.1 uncultured bacterium | reverse complement strand
TCAACTTTTTTCAAACGACTTGTATGGCCGGAGAGGATCTGTACGCAACTTTTAGAAACCGAGAAATATTCCGCAAGGAGTTCAATTAAGATCTCGTTTGCCTTCCCTTTTTCGGGAGGGGCGTTGACGCGCACTTTTAAAACATCCCCAGAAAACCCCTCCACGCTGTTTTTATGCGCATTGGGGATGACTTTGACTCGAATAATCAAGACGCAACTTCAATTGCAATTTTTGTCTCTTCTCCGTTGAGATCTTGCGATTCTCCTTCGCACGGGCCAAAGTGGACTTGAGTAGCGAGAACTTCGTGAGTGATGTAGTCTTGGTATTTTGCAAAGCAAGATTGCACTCGATTCGTTGTTTGCATCGTAACGCGGATCCGATCCGTTACTTGGAACCCTGCGTCTCGGCGCATGGTGTTGATTTTATTGACAAGTTCCCGCGCCATCCCTTCTTCGAGAAGATCGTCGTTTAATTCCGTATCGAGAGCCACCGTGAGATCGTTTTGGTTGCCCGCTGCCATGCCGGGTTTTACTTTTCTCTCGATCTGCACGTCCATCGGTTCTAATTCGACCATTTGATCGCCAATCGCAACAGAGAGATTTTGTCCGGCGGCAAGAGAAAGAATTTGCGCTCGGGTGAAATTTCCAATTGTCTTTTGCGCTTGAGGGATGAGTTTTCCAATTTTTTTCCCGAGAACCGGAAAGTTAGGTTTTGCATGCCATTGGACAAACTGCGTTTCGTCGCTGTGGAGCTCGATATGCTTGACATTGAGTTCATCGGCAATCAATTGCATCTGCTTTTTAAGAGACTCAAGCAATTCGGCATTGGAAGAGATCAAATGGGCTCTTGCAAGAGGCTGTCTCACTTTGAGTTTGTATTCTTTTCTTAAGGAATGACCCAGGCTCACAGCGCTTTGCGCCGCCGCCACTTCTTTTTCGAGAGCTTCGTTGCGAAGGGAGCTCTGATAAGTGGGAAATGACGTGAGGTGGACTGAATCCGGCATATCTTTTGTTTTCAGCTCCTGATAAATCGCCTCGCTTAAGAAGGGGATGAAGGGAGCTGCGATTTTGACAAGATCGAGCATCGCTGTATACAAAGTGGCAAACGCCTCTCTTCGATCCTGAGAATCTTGATCCGCCCAAAATCTGCTGCGGCATCTTCGAATGTACCAGTTTGTGAGCTCATCGATAAATTGGACAAAGGGTTCGACCGCTTTGCTTAAATCGTAGCTTTCCATGCCGCTTTCGACGTCTTGGATCAGTTTTTGAAGAAGGGAAAGGAGCCATTGGTCGATCAGCGCTTTGGGTTTCTTTTCTTTTTTTGGCTCCCAATTGTAAATTTTCGCATAGGTCGAAAGAAAAACAAAAGAATTCCACATGGGGATCAATACTTGTCTTAAAACATGCTCAACCCCTTTTTCAGAAAAGCGAAGATCGTCTGCTTTGACAGCAGGGCTATTGAGCATATAGAGGCGAATCGCGTCGGCGCCGAATTCGCGGATCACAATTTCCGGATCGGGATAGTTTTTAAGTCTCTTGGACATTTTGCTGCCGTCCTCAGCTAAAATAATCCCGTTGACGATCACATTTTTGAAGGCAGGCTTTTTAAAAAGAGCTGTGGATAGAACGGTGAGCGTGTAAAACCATCCGCGCGTTTGATCGAGCCCTTCTGCAATGAAATCGGCCGGAAAACTGTCTTCAAATGTCTCTTTGTTTTCGAAAGGATAGTGATTTTGCGCATACGGCATGGAACCCGACTCAAACCAGCAGTCAAAGACTTCGGGAACGCGTCGATAGGTTTTCCCTTCTTTGACAAAGGAAAGATCGTCGATGTGATGGCGGTGCAAGTCGGTGATTTTCGTCTGCGTCAGATTTTCTAACTCTTGGATGCTCCCAACGACGTAAAGATCTCCTGCATCGCTTCTCCAAATGGGAATCGGAGTGCCCCAGTATCGATTGCGGCTAATAGCCCAGTCTCTTGCATTTTCAAGCCATTTGCCAAATCTACCCTCTTTAATGTGAGAAGGAACCCAGGCAATCTGCTCATTTGAAGCGAGAAGATCCTCCTTGATTTGCTCTACTGCAACAAACCACGTCCGAACGGCCTTGTAAATTAGAGGCGTGTCGGATCTCCAGCAAAAGGGGTAACGGTGATGGATCGTTCCTTGATAAAATAAAGAACCCTTCGCTTTGAGATCCCGCATGATTTCGCGGTCCGCATCTTTGACGAGCATTCCTTCGTAAGGAGGGACTTGGCTAGTAAAGCGTCCATTCGAGTCAATCGGGCAGACAAGTTCGATGTTTTCTCTTTTGCAGGCGAAGAAATCGGTCTCTCCAAAGGCAGGCGCGGAGTGGACGATTCCCGTCCCGTCTTCTGTGGAAACCATGTCCTCTAAAATGATGCGGAAGGCTCCCTCGTCTGCTTGCTTGGCAAAGAAAGGGAAAAGAGGCTTGTAGCGCATGTTTTTGAGATGGCTGCCGGGAAATCTTTCTATGATTTCGGGATCTTCTTTGAAATTTGCTTTCAAGCGCTCTTCGGCGAGAATATACTGTTTGCCTGTTTTGAGGTCTTTGACTTTGACATATGTATGATTGGCTCCGACCATGAGAGCTAAATTCGAGGGGAGCGTCCACGGAGTGGTTGTCCAAGCGAGGAAAAATGTCCCTGGCTCATCGATTTTTTCAAAAGCGACGGTGATGGAGGGATCGTCGACTTCCCGATAGTTTAAATTCGCCTCGAAATTCGAAAGGGGCGTGCCAAGCTTCATGGAGAAGGGCATGACTTTAAAACCTTCGTAAACGAGTTTTTTATCGAAAAGCTGCTTGAAAACCCACCAAACGCTTTCCATGAAAGTGGGGTCCATCGTCTTGTACGTGTCTTTGAAATCGACCCACCGACCCATCCGGTCGACCGTTTTTTTCCATTCAGATGTATAGCGCAAAACAATGCTGCGGCATTCTTCGTTGAATTCTTTGATCCCAAATGCTTCGATCGCAGAGGCTCCGGAGAGCTCTTTTGCTTTTTCAATCTCATTTTCAACGGGAAGACCGTGGCAGTCCCACCCGAATCTTCTCGGAACGGAAAATCCCTTCATCGTCTTGTAGCGAGGAACGACGTCCTTGATTGTCCCAGCGAGTAAATGACCATAGTGAGGCAGCCCTGTGGCAAAAGGGGGCCCGTCATAAAAAGAAAAGAGGGGACAATTCTTTCTTTCCTCTATAGAGCGCTCGAAAATTCGATGCTTTTGCCAGAAATCTAGAACCTTTTCTTCGCGCTTTGGAAAGCTTTCGCTATGATCAAATTGGAACACGGACGCACCTTAAAAAAACGCCCATTATATGCAAGTGGCTGAATTTTGTCGCTTTCTTGTTGTAAATATCACATTATTAGCTATTTATGTAATAAACTAAAAATGAGGTAGTTGGGGAAAAATGGGGGGATGTGGTAGAATGAGGCGAGTGCTTTTTTACGTCCCCGCAAGGGCTATAAGAGGATTGTGGGTCTTGCGGGGGTGTCAAGGTTTCGACTTGGAAACGAGGCATGGGTGGCATGTGGAGGACAATCGTTGGCCTCTAAAAATAACCGATTAAATTTAAACGACAATTCTAACGAATTGGAGCTTGCTGCGGCTTAATTGCCTAAGTGAGTCGGTGACCTGGGGTCAAACCAAGAGTTCCAGAAAATCACCGTCATACATCTTGGTATGAACCGAGTCTGAGTGGAAGATCAGGGGCTTGGATTCAAGATAATGATCATCTAGTTGGTCCCAAGCGGGGCGTCTTTCGGCAAGACCAACTTAATTTAAGGCGATAAGCATGTAGTCATCGATGAGTAGTTTGCTAAGGACGAGAGTTCGATTCTCTCCACCTCCAATAAAAAAACAAGGCCCGGTCTTCCGGGCCTTTTTTATTG
>CAYOMT010000087.1:0-6045 GCA_964405125.1 uncultured bacterium | reverse complement strand
AAATCAAGTTTTGCAAAAAATGACGCGGCAAGGAGCTTTTTCGAGAAACTTTTCCAACTGATAGGTAAACCTGCTCGACTTTCTAAAATCCCTCTTCCCCGTGCCGATAATTGTCAAATCGTAAGAGTGAGCCCCCACGAGCTGTAAAAGAGCGCTATGCAAAGAACGGGATCGAACAAATTCGAGATCGATATGGGTATGATATTCTCTTCCAATCGCCTCGACTTTCTTCAGAGCTTCTTCCCCTAATTTTTCTGCTTCTTTCAAATCTGCATCCAAAGCAATGGAATCAGGCACTTCGAGAACATAGACTGCCGTAATTTTCGCGTGGTGGTGTTTTGCAAGCTGAATGGCCGTTTGCAAAGCATCCGTCCCCCCTTTGGCTCGAATCGCCACAAGAATATGCTTGATATGCATCGGCTTATATTCAGGGATATGGATCTCTTCCACCTCTAAAGAGCCGGCAATCTTGATATTCTTCTTTTTTCGATACAAAGCATAAATCACAAGCCCAATGCACATCCATGTTAAGCCGGCAATTCTTCCATCCGGCTTTGTAATCACGACGAGAAGCCATACGGAAAAGGAAGCAAAAGCTCCAAACACAGCCGTCAAAGGAATGGATCTCCCTTTCCCAAGAGGCAAATTAAAAGGGGCTTTATAAGGTCTTGGCAAATTCGGTTTTTTAATGCGCAATGTAAGGAGCGAAACATGGGCTGAAAAAAAGGCAATTTGAGCCCCAAAATTGTACAAATCGGCCAGAACGAGCATTTGGTTGCGGCTCCATATGACGATCCCAATTGCAATGCAGGAAAAGACGAAAAGAGCGATATAAGGCGTTCGAAAACGGGGATGCAAATGAGAAAATATTTTAGGTATCTGATAATGGGATCCCATGGAAAAAATCAAACGAGAGCACCCAATCAATCCCGCATTTGCGCAAATAAGCAAAATGATTGCCGCAGTCACCCCCACCCAAGGACCTAACACCTGGCCGCCGACGGGGAAATTCATCGCAATCCCCCCGATTGCATCTTCCAAATAACGGGTTCCTAGTTCTTCCGGAGACACAATCGAAAGCCCAACAGAGGCTAAACCAATATATAAAAAAAGAACGGTTGTAATCGTCCATTTGACCGCTTTGGGAATACTCACGGCCGGACGCTTTGTTTCAGCAGACATCTGAGAGATCGCCTCAATCCCCGTATAAGCCACCATCGCCATCGCCGTTCCCTTCCAAAACTGCCACCAATCCGGAGACCAGGACGCATTCATGACGTTGATTCTCATATGATCAAATACATAAGGAAGGTTTAAAACGAGAAGCGATCCCATTAAAACAATCCCCGCCTGAGTAACCAAAGTAAAAATGGCCAATATTAAACTAAAACGGCCTGAAGATTTAATCCCAATTAAATTCAGAACAAACAACAATAAAATAATGAAAGAAACAGAAACTGTATGCATTGTTCCTGAAATATAAACATCCCCTCCGAAGAGACTAAATAGATGCTTTAAGTAAGGAGGGATCGTGAAGGCGGATATGGCTAGAGTGAGTAAATAATCTAAAAGCAGACCCCAGCCTGCAATGAAAGAAACAAGATCGTTGAATGCATGGCGGGCAAAGGTTGCCGATCCGCCGGCTTCGGGGAATGTCGTGGAAAGTTCTGCATAGGTGAGCGCCGTACAAATGAATACGCAGCCCGCAATCATCAAAGCAATCGGGGTTGCGCCGAGGGCATATAGCGCCGTAGCTCCCAGAGTATAATAAATGGAAGAACCTACATCCCCATAGCCGACGGCAAATAATTCACTGGCCCCGACAACCCTTTTTAAGTTTTTTTTTGCTAATTGAATAACCCGATTTGCAGTTGTGCCCATAAATTCAGGTTAATAAATTAGAACGAATTTATAATCAAGACTCCTTCCTCGAACTGAACTGACGAAGCTGATCCTCAAAGCGTTCCTGAACAGTTTTTAAATCTTTCTTCAATAATTCAGAAGCGGAACTATATTCTGCTGTATATTTTGCCTGCATCTCGCCTCCAATTCCGAGCACGAGCATCTCCAGCATTTTACGATCTTTATGCAACGTTTTTTCGTGGAACTTCAATTCCGATACAAGTTGCAATTGACGGCCAAAATATTTCTTCTCGAGCTTTATACATTCATTTTCAAAAACCTGCTTTGCCGCATCGGCATAATCCCGATACGCTCCGAGCTTCTCCATTTCCTCTTCGCTAATCACTTGCGAAACACAGCTTTCTTGAAGAAAATCTTTATCCAAATTTTCTACAGAGGTCCCTTTCATCTCCTTATAAAACAATTCATGCAGAATTTCTTTAGAAACAACATTATGTTTAATAATTTTAGAAAAAGGATATTTCTTAATAATAAAAGACAATCCCAATTCACATTTTTTTCTAAATTTCTGCTCCAATAATTCAGGGTTGATGAGGGCATATTTTATAATATTTTCAAACCCGTGCGTCTTAACAAGTTCATCGAATGAAAGGCTTTGCGCCTGCTTTTTCATCCCTCTGAGCTCTTTTATATCTCTATAATCTTTTAGACTCGATGCAAGGGCGATGAATCCAAGCGAGGAGACCAAGCTCGCCGACGCAGTGAAAGCAAATTTCGCATCAATCGATTGGTCGGCCTGCCTATAAAAAAACAGGCCAGGGACGGCAATGCTTCCCATAGAGAGAGCATAAAGGCCCACTCGACAAACTTTTGTAGGAGTGAGTTGGTAAGAAGTAGGATGTACACTCGAAGACCTAACAGATGAAACCATATAAATCTCCCAAAATTCCTGGTTATCAAGAAAAAATTTAAGAGAGTAGATATTGCATGAACGGATCATTGCAGTAAAGAGCAAACAAAGATTAAAATGAGAGGTATGCTGAACTATCTCTTGAAAAAGGTTCTCTTCTTAGGTTTTTCGCTTTGGTGCGTTGCGACGGGAACTTTCTTCCTCATGCATAGCATCCCGGGAGATCCTTTCATTGGAGAGCAAAACGTCCCTCCGGAAATCCTCAGTTCTCTTTACGCCTTCTACGGCCTCGATAAACCTTTATATGTACAATACGGAAAATATCTCAAAGAACTCATCCACGGGAATCTGGGCACTTCTATTATTTATCAAGGAAGAACTGTCAACCAATTCATCCGCGAAGGATTTCCCGTCTCGGCGCAAATCGGGATTCAGGCGCTGATTCTCGCGATTCCCTTGGGCTCATTTTTAGGAATCATCGCTGCCATGAAAAGAAATCAGTGGCAAGACACAGCCGCCATGTTCCTCTCGACAATTGGAATTTCCGTCCCGAATTTTGTCCTCTCCAGCTTCCTCCAATTTCTATTTTGTATGAAACTCCATCTCTTTCCGATTGCGAGATTCGATGCCTTCGAACATACAATTCTCCCCTCTTTAGCTTTGGCATTCATGCCGACGGCTTTCATCGCCCGGCTCATTCGATCCAATATGATTGAAGTGATGCAGCAAGATTATATCCGGACAGCTCTCTCTAAAGGACTTCCCCTATTTTTAGTTTCGATGCGGCATGGCCTGCGCAACGCCATATTGCCTACCTTGACTTATCTCGGGCCGATTACCGCGCAAATTTTAACCGGCAGCTTTATGATCGAACGAATTTTTGCCATTCCAGGTCTCGGCCAGTGGATGGTTTATAGCATCAACGCAAGAGACTATCCGATGATCGTCGGGCTTACCTTATTTTTTAGCGCATTTCTCATGGTTTCGATGTTCATCGTCGATCTTCTCTACACATGGATCGATCCCCGCATCCGATTAAAAAAAATAAAGGGCTCGTATGCGTAATCTATCGACTCAATTCTCAATATGGATTCTCGCCTTTCTTTGCATCATGGCGATCATCGGCCCTTGGATTTCTCCTTATTCTTATTCCTCCATCCACCTCGAATTTGCAAATACGCCCCCCTCTTTCCGATTTTGGTTTGGAAGCGATGAATTAGGAAGAGATCTCTTCACCCGGATTTGGTGGGGCGCTAGAATCTCTCTTTTTATTGGATTTACAGCCGCTCTCATCGATGCATTCATCGGGGTTCTTTTTGGAACCATCGCGGCTTTCCTCGGCGGAAAAACCGATGAATGCATGATGCGCCTATGCGATATTCTCCATGCCATTCCCTATCTGCTCTTCGTCATCCTCCTCACTGTAGCGCGCGGCCCCGGCCTTCTCACAATCCTCATCGCAATGACCTGCACCGGCTGGATCAATATGGCGCGCATTTGCAGATCGCAAGTCCTTCAGTTAAAAGAACTTGACTATGTCACCGCAGCGCGCGCCATGGGAGCTTCCCGCGCTCGGATTATTTTTATCCACCTGATCCCGAATGCAATGGGGCCGATCTTGGCAACGATGACGCTCACCATTCCGATGGCGATTTTTACGGAGGCGTTTTTGAGTATGGTGGGGCTTGGCGTGCAGGCGCCGGCGGCGAGCTGGGGCGTCATGGTGAGCGATGGACTTGGGGCGATGCGCTATTATCCTTGGAGACTGCTATTTCCTTCGATCATGATCACTTTGACCATGTTTTCATTCAACATTTTAGGCAACTCTTTGCGCAACGCACTAGATCCTAGATTAACCTGATAAAGTTCTGGGGATAATCGGTGATGATTCCATCGGCGCCGATTTCGCGCAATTCTTCCACTCGGGAAGAGTCATTGACAGTCCAAGGAATCACTTGCAACTGAGATTTTTTCAATATAGCCACGACCTCGCTATTCAATAGGCTTTCGTGGGGAGATACAATCTGCGCATCCACTTTTGCGCAAGTATCTAGTAAAGAGGCAATCCATCCTTCTTCCTTTAAAGAAAGAGGGGGAATGATGGCAAAATAAATCAAGGCTACCCGAGATTTGGGATCTTTCTTTTTTATCGCCATGAGAACTTCCGGGTTGAATGCCGAATAGTAGACTCTTTCTTCAAGCCCATATTCTTTGACAATCCCCATAATTTTTTCCGCGAGGTTGTCGATTGTCAAAGTATATTCGGGATGGATTGGATCGCTTTTAATTTCCAAATTAAAACAGATTTTTTTTCCCTGGGGATGGGACGAGGTTTTCACCATGTCAAACAATTCCTTCAAAAGAGGGATTTTTGCACCCGGACAAAGAGTTTGCAAAGGAAACTCCCGATTATGAAAACTCCCGCAATCCACTTTTTTAAGATCTTCCAAAGGCAACGAATGGACAAGACGCCCATCTATTTTATAATCATGATGAATGACAATTTCCCCATCGAGAGAGGCCAAAAGATCCAGCTCGATAAAATCGACGCCAAGTTCGATTGCTGCCTGAAATGACGGCAGCGTATTTTCGGGATAAAGACTCTGAACTCCCCGGTGTCCTTCGATAATAAACTTTTTGCTCATATTTTCATGATTTACAATTTACCACAATTTTCTCAATACCATATAATCGAGAAACTATGCACGCTCCGGAAATCATCCTCAAAAAAGTACGGGTCCACAATCTCAAAGGGGTCGATCTCACCTTACAACCGGGGCAATTGATTGTATTTACGGGGGTATCCGGCTCCGGTAAATCATCGCTTGCCTTCGACACAATTTACGTCGAAGGGCAAAGGCGCTATATCGAGTCGCTCTCCCACCAAGCAAGGCGCTATCTCGGAGATCTGCCAAAGCCGGAAGCGGAAAGTCTCAGCGGTTTAGCTCCAACAATTGCGATTGAACAAAAAACAGCCGGAAGAACGCCGAGATCCACTGTCGGCACGATGACAGGGATTTACGATTTTTTAAGGGTTCTTTTTGCCCGCATCGGGACGGCCCACTGTCCCATTAGCAAAGAGCCTGTTGCTTTGCAAAGCCGCGAAAAAATCATTGCCGAGATCCAAAACTTCCCGCCTCAAACCAAACTCATTTTCTTAGCTCCTTATGCAAAGGGGAAAAAGGGAACCTTTACCGAAGATTTTGCCGAGCTTCTCTCGAAGGGATTTATCCGGGTTCGGATCGATGGGCAAATTGTGGAATTGGGCGAAC
>CAYOMT010000086.1:4189-6205 GCA_964405125.1 uncultured bacterium | reverse complement strand
TACAAATATGCGCTTGAAGTTTCTCCGAGCGTCATGACAGGAACTCTCATGAACGCGTTCCAAATCTCCGGAATGGAGTTAGGGAATCTGGCCGCCTCGTATTTTTATGCTTACCTCATCTTGCAAATTCCGGCAGGATTTATGCTCGACAGGTTCGGCCCGAGAAAAATGACAACCCTTGCCATCACTGTTTGCGCGCTTGGCAGCATGCTATTTGCGAGAGCGGAAACCCTCTTAACCGCTGAAATCGGCCGTTTCTTCATTGGAGCCGGAGCCGCATTCGCAGCGGTCAATTGCCTCAAACTGACGGCAAACTGGTTTCCTTTTAGACAATTTGCATTTATGGCAGGACTTATGATGACAGTGGCCATGTTCGGAGCTGTCGGAGGCCAAGCGCCGCTCGCCCATTTCGTTCAGTTATTTACATGGCGCTCTGCGATGAATTACGTCGGGATCGCTGGACTGATCCTCGCCTTTATTTTTTGGATGACTGTCCGCGACAAGGCTCCAAACCATAGAGCCGAAAAAATGATTGTCCCTCCCAGAATCTCTCTTCTCGAAAGCCTGAAGAAGATTCTAAAATCGCCCCAATCGTGGTGGCTTTCTATCTATAGTGGATTTGCCTTTGCCCCCGTCATGGTTTTTGGAGGATTGTGGGGAGTGCCCTTTCTCGCGGAGGCCTACCATCTTTCTGGAGCGATTGCCGCCTCGCAAGTCTCCTTAATTTTCATTGGATTTGGCGTTGGAGCCCCCGTATTTGGCTATTTATCGGATCGGCTTGGGAAAAGAAAAGGGGTGATGTTCTGGGGAACTTTGGGTTCACTGATGACCTTATCTCTTGTGATCTACTTTCCGGGATTTTCTCTCTTTCTTCTTTCCGTCCTCCTTTTTCTTTTCGGATTTTCGATCAGCAGCTTCCTCCTATGCTTTACAATGATCCGCGAAATCAGCGCGCCACTCCTTGCTGCAACAGCCATTGGTTTTATGAATGCCTTTGATGCATTATTTGGCGCTTTCTCAGATCCATTGGCCGGCAGGATCTTAGATTCTCAATGGACAGGAGCAACCCTGGATGGGGCGAGAGTCTTTTCCGTGGAAGCCTATCAAACGGCATTCCTCACTCTTCCTATCTACCTTGTGATTGCGCTTGTTACGCTTTGGAAAATCAAAGAAACTTATTGTAAACCGTCGTATCCGACACCTCTTCCGTGAAAACTCTGCAAACGATAGATTTTTATTAAAAAATTCTATATCTAAAAAAAGGATGCCGCCAAATTTAAAAAAGATCTTCGTCAGAAACATGGGATTTGGAGATAACATTTGGACAGAACCCGTTGTCCGTTATTTCCTTGCCAAGGGCGAAGAAGTGCTGATTCAAACTCCCCATCCCTATCTTTTTGATCATTATCCAAGCCCACATCTTTTCGTAAATTGCCCAGACAAAATTTTCCCTCTGCTCAATTGGCCGATCGACTTGAAATTAGAGGAAAATCCTCGAATACATTATCTTGCAGGTTTTTACAAACAAGCAGGGATTGTGGATGCAGAATTGAGCTATCCTCAGCTCCATCTTTCAGAAGCAGAGAAAAAGAGGAAAATCCCGAAAAAATATGCCCTATTCCATCTTGAAAAATATGGAAATACAGCCAATTTTCGAAATGTTTACGGTGTCAACTGGACGGAAGTGATCCAATACGTTCGATCGCGAGGGCTGGAGCCAATCCAAATCTCAAAAAAAGGGGAAAATCTCATTGCGCCATGGTTTCCCACCCAAGATTTTCGAGAAATTATGTCCCTCATCTACAATAGCGACCTTTTCATTGGACTGGACTCTGGTCCAAGCCATATCGCGGCCTCTATGCGTATTCCCTCGGTGATTTTTTTCGGTTCGGTCAATCCCATGTTTCGGCATCTCGATAGGCACAAAAAAATATTTCTGCAAAACTCTTGTCCTTTTGCTCACTGCTATCATGACGCTCCCACCATATATGGAAAGCCATGCCGTTTTGTAGGCAA
>CAYOMT010000086.1:0-4089 GCA_964405125.1 uncultured bacterium | reverse complement strand
AGATAAAAAATAGCCGAACGGTATTGATCGCCTATATCGGGTCCTTGTCTTTTGTACTCGGTTGGATCGTGACATTCAAAAAAAAGACGGGCGAGTGTTTTGAAATCGGTTTGATCTTTCGCAAAAACCACCTCCACCACCTCGGCATGCCCTGTCTTTCCCGTACAAACCTCCTCATAGGAGGGATCCACAACCGTGCCTCCCATGTAGCCCACTCGGGTATACATCACTCCCCTTGCCTTCCCTAAAAGAAACTCAACACCCCAAAAACAGCCGCCGGCAAAAAAAGCCCGTTCATATCCTTCTTCAGTATATGCAGGAATAAAGCGAAGAGATATGGAATTGACGCAGTGGCGCATATTGGCCAGAGTCAACCTCTCTCCTTCAAAAACATGCCCTAGATGCGCCTGGCAGCGGCTGCATAAAATCTCAGTCCGCATCCCATCTGGATCAGTTCGGCGATTGACAGCATCAGCGATCTCCCCATCAAAGCTAGGCCAGCCGCAAGCAGAAGAAAATTTATCCTTCGAAAGATAGAGAGGCAGATCGCACTTGCGGCAAAGAAAAACCCCCGGTTCAGAAAACTCGGTATAGCTCCCGCTGAAAGGAAGTTCGGTCCCCTTGTCCCTGATAACCCTCTCCTCTTCTCTCGACAAATGATGATAACGAAACATTCAATACCCCCCTGATCTCCCCATGATGCAAAAACAGACCTTTCTCACTCGATAAAAATCCAACTTTCTAAATAAAAAAATTTTTATTCCATTATTTTGTGGATTCAAGTATGGGAAGAATATGATCAGGATCTTTATACAGCACCTCAGAGTCAGGTTGTGGCTAAATCCTCTGTTTTTAACAGGGAAAACAAAAACATGCTGATTCGATTTTCGACACCTAAGTCATTTATAGTGTGTAGGAATCTACTTTTTGGCCTCCTCTCTACTCATGTTTTTTCCGAAGAAAATTTACAAGCCGAAAATATCGTCGAACTTACCTGCTCTACAAATCATTCGCAACCCAAGTCCGTAGAACCCTTAGAATCAGTAAACAATGCAGGCTTTCGCGTTTGGGGCAGTTACCTATATTGGCAGCCGAGACAAGATTATATGGACGTAATGCTTGTGGCAAGCCCCGGCAGTTATAATACTGTATCTGGAATTAGTTGGAGCCAAGGAAGCCTCATTCAGATGCCTGCACATATGGCGTCTGGGTCAAAAGCAGGTCTAGCTGTATCGGGCGCATTTTGTGAAGTGCAAAGCGAATACACTCGCCTACATACGCAAAATCACATTTCTAAAACCGCGCCTGCAAACGGAAATTTATTTGGAAGATGGATACAACCAAATATAGTCTCTGATAATAAAGCATCCTATATCAATACGACATGGAGATTGTCATTTGACAACCTAAATATCGAAATGGGCAAGCCTTTAAAAGCCTCTTCGCGCCTTGTATTAAAGCCTACATTAGGGGTGGCTTTTGCTTGGATTTCACAACACGTCAATAGCGAAATGTTTTTATCTGATTCAGAAATTTCCGAACTGCCAAACGTCGACCTATCTATCAAAAACCAAAGCCATTCTTTAGGCATAGGTCCGCGGCTCGGCATAGATGGAACATGGACTCTTTGGTCATCTCCCCGCTCCTCATTCGACCTCATTGGACATATCGCAGGCGATTTGCTTGTCACGAGATATCATTTAGAGCTCAATCAACAATCTTCGAACGAAGACACCCTCTTTATCCACTCAAAAAATACAATCACCGTAATGCAGCCGGAAGTTGAGATCTATTTTGCGCTAAGCTACATCTACCGCGCTCTTAGACTTGAATTGGGATACGATGCGCAAGTTTGGTTTTATCAAAACATGATCCGTTGGTATAACGATACTACGTACATCAGTGTTCCTCGAGGGAATCTTTCATTCGCCGGACCTCGGGCGACCCTGGGTCTAAATTTTTAAAAAATTTTTTTTTGACATTTAAAAAAAAGAATCGGTATCCTGACTCCCCAAACAAGGATATCCCGTGGCGTTTTCAAAGTATTCCAGACCATTTTCCGATGAGAGAATTTATACTCCGAAAGATCGCTGGAAAAGGATTATACCCAAAACACTTCAAAATTTGGTTTTTGAGCTGCAAAAACTGACAAATACCCTGCTCCAATTTGTGTTTTTAGCATTTGTCCTCACGGCCGAGGCCAAAGAAACGATTTGCTTAAATATGATCGTAAAAAATGAGAGTCAGGTGATTCGCAGATGTTTGGAATCTGTAAAGCCGCTGATCGATTACTGGGTGATCGTAGATACCGGATCCACAGATGGAACGCAGCAAATCATCCGAAATTATCTGAAGGACATACCGGGAGAGCTTTACGAAAAGCCTTGGAGGAACTTTGGAGAAAATCGATCGGAAGCTTGTTTGCTTGCCAAGGAAAAGGGTGATTATATTCTTTTCATGGATGCAGATGATATTTTGGTTTTGGATCCCGGGTTTTCCTTGGAAAATTTAACGGAAGATCTATACCTCATGTGGAGAGGAACGTCCGGTTTTTCCTATCGAAAGCCTCAATTAGCTAAAGGCGATTTGCCTTGGAAATGGGTGGGCGTAACGCACGAATATTTAGGCTGCGACGTTCCTCATACATCAGACACCCTAGATCACGTGAAATACGTAAGCCTCGATGGAGGACATCGCTCGATTGGAAACCGAAAGTTCCTTGAAAATATTAAACTGCTCGAAGAGGGTTTAAAAAAAGAGCCTGATAATGAACGCTACGCATTTTATTTAGCAGAAAGCTATCGGGATGCGGGAGAGAAAGGGAAAGCTCTCGAGTGGTTTCAAAATCGAGTGTCCAGAGGAGGATGGCCGGAAGAGGTATTTTGGTCTTTATTGCAAATCGGCCACATGCTCCGGGATATGGGTGTTTCTAAAAACATTGTGAAGATGAGTTATTTAAACGCATTTTCTTATCGACCGCATAGGGTAGAGCCGCTTTACTATTTAATTGAACAATGCAGCCAAGAAAAAAACTATCATGAGGCCTATGCTTATTTGCAAATGAGGGACTCTATGGTAGATCCGGGATTTAAGGATTCTCTTTTCAACATGGATTGGATCGATGATTACGGATTTGATTTTCAGCGTTCAATCATCACTTATTATGTGGGAGAATATCAGGAGTCCTTAAATGCTTGCGACCGGTTGCTTGCCAACCCCAACCTTCCCGATTCATGGAGAGAGCAAGCCATATGCAATAGGCGCTTCCCTCTCATGAAACTCGCAGAAGGTCATGGAATTGCTCAATAATCTCAATTTATGTTACTGAGCCAGATCTAAGATCTTTTGTAGGCTGCGGCACCACTAAATCTGAATGGACACGAAGGCGCGCTTCGTACTCTTCTTTAGAACAAGGAAATTCAACAAGCAGCGGATTTTTTTGTCGCAGCTGCCAACTGCAATATCGGTTATTAACCCACTGGCCTTCTTCCACACAACTGTCCAACTCAGTCCCTTTTAATTTCTCGAGGAAATTGGGCTTCAACAATCTTTCGCTATACACTTGATAAGGAGTCAGCCTGCATCTTTCTAACGAGTTAGGAACTTCTGATGTGATGCTAAACAAAGAAGAAGCGCTCCCGAGAACGAATATTCCTAGAGCCACGGCAGCCACCTTGAGTCTTAAGGTGTTTTTTTTCGAGGAAACATACAAAACAGGCTGATAAGAATTTGAAGGATTTATTGTAGTCATAATAAAATGAGTCCTATTGGTTAAAAAAGATTAATACTTGATGGATTTTATTTTACAAAGTTAAATCCGATCATTATGTGTACAATTATAAAGTATATTCATTAATATATACAATATGATTCTTCTCTATATTAACTATCTAATAATCAGAGTCTTGGGTTTCTAGACGGAGGCGGGCTCGACGGTTTGCTTGCTGTAACTTTTGGCTAAAAGTATAGGATCAAAACTTATTTTGAGTCTACCAGTTAGCTCTTAAATGGGAGGAATTGTGCTAGATGAGATGTTGAGACTTGATGGATTCGAACCATCGACCCTCTCATTAAAAGTGAGATGCTCTA
>CAYOMT010000085.1:0-6219 GCA_964405125.1 uncultured bacterium | reverse complement strand
CGCGCTGCATAAGAAAAAATGAGATCCGCCCCTGCTCTTTTGATCGAAAGGAGCGATTCAAAAAATACTTTATTCGCATCGAGCCAACCCTTCTCATGCGCCGCCATTGCCATTGCATATTCGCCGCTCACATGATACGCCGCAATCGGGCGATGGGTCGCCTGCCTTAGCTTTGCAATCACATCGAGATACAAAAGAGCCGGTTTTACCATGAGAATATCGGCCCCTTCTTCTTCGTCCAAATGCGCTTCGAGGAGCCCCTCTCTCACATTTGCAGGATCCATCTGATACGTTCTTTTATCTCCAAAGGAAAGATTTGTTTGCAAAGCGTTGCGAAATGGACCGTATAAAGCGCTTGCGTATTTTATGCTGTAGGCCATAATTCCAACATCTGAAAAGCCTTCCGCATCCAATCCTTTGCGAAGAAACCGAACCCTCCCATCCATCATATCGCTCGGGGCCACAAAATCGACTCCGGCCCTGGCCTGCATAAGAGACATCTTCAAAAGGCAATGCAAAGTTTCGTCATTGAGAATCTCCCCTTTCTCGCTCACAAGGCCGTCATGTCCGTGCGAAGTATAAGGATCGAGGGCCACATCCGCCATGACGCACATTTCGGGAATATGCCGTTTGAGGGCAACTACTGCCCGGAAAAGAAGCCCCTCTTCATTCCAAGCTTCCTGAGCATCCAAAGTGCGCAAAGACGGGGAGATCACAGGGAAAAGGAGGACGGACCGGATCCCTTTTTCATAAAGATAGGAAGCCTCCTTTAGCATTGAATCGATAGAAAAGCGGAAAACCTGAGGAAGAAAAGGGATTTCTTCTTTTTTATTTTCCCCTTCTACGAGAAATAAGGGGGCGACTAAGTCCGAGGGGCGCAATACGGTTTCCTGCACCATTTTGCGAATCGATTCGCTTTTTCTATTCCGACGCAAGCGGATGGGGATATCTAACATCATACGGATATGATTCCTGAAAAAATTTGTTTTTGTCCAGTCTGTGTTAAAATATTGCACTTTGACATAAAATCCGCTACCATCTGACAAAGATATGTCAAAAAAATCCCTAGTCATCGTCGAATCCCCTGCGAAAATCAAGACGCTGCGCAAGTTTCTAGGGAACAACTATTTTTTTGAATCTTCCATTGGCCATATCCGCGATCTACCTCCCAAAGCATTTGGAATCGATGTCGAAAACGACTTTGAGCCGACCTATGCAACCATGCCGGATAAAAAAGAGGTCATTAAAAAACTACAGGAAGCTGCTGAAAAAGCCGACACGGTCTATTTATCTCCCGATCCCGATAGAGAAGGGGAAGCCATTGCCTGGCACATCGCCGCCATCTTGCCCAAGGGAACTAAAATCAAAAGAGCCGCCTTCCAGTCGATCACGAAAGCCGCCGTCCAAGAATCTCTGAACAATCCGCGCGACATCGACATGGATCTTGTCAATGCCCAGCAAGCGCGCCGGCTGCTCGACCGGATTGTGGGATACAAAATTTCTCCCATTCTCACGCGAAAAGTCAAAAAAGGGCGCAACGGATCTTCTGCCGGAAGAGTGCAGTCGGTGGCTTTAAAGCTCGTCGTCGACCGAGAAAAGGAAATCGAAGCGTTTGAACCCGTTGAATATTGGACGCTTGTCTCTACTTTACAGCCCAAAGACCATGCAACCCCCTTTTCCGCCTTCCTCCACTCAGTCAATGGTCTCAAAGTCGAAAAAGAACAAATCGGCGACAAAAACTGTTTTCTCATCCCGAATAAAAAAACAGCGGATGAACTCGTAAGCCGGCTCAAAAAAGCTAGATACACAGTCGGGGAAGTCGATCGAAAAGAAAAAAAGAGACACCCCGTCCCCCCTTTCATCACTTCCACTCTCCAGCAGGAAGCAAGCCGCCATTATGGATTTTCCGTCTCGCGAACGATGAGCGTTGCCCAAGGTCTTTACGAAGGGATCGACATGGGAAGCGAAGGGTCGGAAGGTTTGATCACTTACATGAGAACGGACGCTGTGAGCGTCGCTCCCGAAGCAATCAGCGCAGCAAGGCAATACATCCACTCTCATTTCGGCCCGGAATATCTGCCCGACGCGCCGAAAATTTATGCCTCAAAAAAATCGGCCCAAGAAGCGCACGAAGCGATCCGCCCCACATCCCTCCATCGAGATCCCGAAAAGATTCGACAGTATCTTTCCGTCGATGAGTATAAAATTTATCTTCTCATCTGGCGCAGGTTCATCGCTTCTCAAATGAATCCGGCAATTTACGACACTGTCTCCGCTGACATTGAAACAGACCAAAACCTGACGCTCCGCGCCACGGGATCTGTCATCAAATTCAAGGGATATCTTGCAGCGTATGAAGAAAAAAAGGATCCCTCATCGGCCCAAGAAGACGAAGACAATGAAAAAATCCTCCCGCCTCTCATTTCCAAAACTCCATTGAACTTAGTGAAGCTCGATTCGACCCAATCCTTCACAAAAGCCCCGCCTCGATTTACCGAGGCCTCTCTCGTGAAAGAGCTCGAGAGGTTGGGGATCGGAAGGCCGTCTACATACGCCTCGATCATGAACAAGATCCAAAGTAGAGAATACACAGTCAAAGAAGCGCAAGCCCTAAAGCCAACGGAACTAGGCCGAGTCATTTGCCAAATGCTCGAAGAAAATTTCCAGCCCATCATGGATGTAACCTTTACAGCCCAGATGGAAGACCAGCTCGAGCAAGTGGCCGAACACAACAAAGACTGGAAAGAAATCCTTCGCACGTTTTGGAAAGACTTCATCCCTCTTGTCGAAAAGGCGGAAAAAGAGGCCTCTGTCCCAAAACTACTCACCGACATCGATTGCCCCAAATGCGGAAACAAACTCCAAAAAATCTGGTCGCGCAATAAATATTTCTATGGCTGCTCAGATTATCCGACCTGCCCTTTTACAGCGCCGATTGAAGCCTTGGATTTCAACAAAGAAGACTACGAGCCGACATTTGATTGGGACCAAAAGTGCCCGAATTGCGAATCTCCCATGGTCTTGCGCCATGGCAAATTCGGCCCCTTTCTCGGCTGCTCCAAATATCCCGAGTGCAAGGGAATCGTCAATATCCCCAAAAAAGGGGAAAAGATCTACAGAGCCGAAGATCTGCCCAAATGTCCTGCGATCGGCTGCGACGGAAATCTCACCGCCCGCAAATCCCGTTTTGGCAAAACATTCTTTTCCTGCACCAATTTCCCCGATTGCGATGTGATCGTAAATACACTCGATCAGCTCGACGAAAAATACAACGCGCACCACCCCAAAACTCCGTATGTCAAAAAATCCCGCTTTGGCAAGGGGAAGAAAAAGGGAGCGGAAAAACCCGCTGCAAAAAGCAAAACAGCGAAAAAAACGAAAACAAAACGGCAGCAGCCTGCCTACACGCTCTCTTCCGAACTATCCGAAATCGTGGGCTCAAAATCGCTAAGCCGCCCGGAAACCACAAAGAAAGTCTGGGACTACATCAAGACAAACAATCTGCAAGACCCTAAAAACAAGAGAATGATCCGCCCCGATGCAAAGCTTGCAAAAGTCTTTGGATCGAAAAACCCTATCGATATGATGAAGCTTGCCTCCATTCTCAACAAACATTTCAAACCTGAATGAATTTTCTCTCTTGATCTTGTGCCAACCATATGGCACGCTATGGGTATATTCAGCTTAAGAGAGTCCTCAATGCATCAAGAAGAATTTACAGAAAACCAAACTCAAATTCTCAAGCGATTTGTCACCAATACAACGGACAATATCTTCGCATTGAAAAATCTACCGGAAGTCATTAAAGGAGCCCTGTTTTCCAGATATTCCAGATCCTCTCTTGGATTGCGCTCGCTTCTTCTCAAAGAATTTATTTTGAATGAAGACACCGGATTTTCTTCCATTGCCGGCAAAGGGAGCGAAATAGATAACGAAGCGCAAACCGCGGCGGTCCAAAAAGCGCAAAACTTCTACGATCGAATCCTCGATGGCTATGGCGATGATTCCATCGGAGAGTTGGGCGGCGCCCATTTAGCCATTGAAAATGTCTCCATGCTCGGAGCCAAGGCGATCGAAGATTGCAGACTCGGGGGCTCTCCTTTAGAAAAATCGACCCGCTATATCTATTTTGATCAAAAAGTGGATGGCCAATATCTCTTTTACAAAGAACCCATCCTCATGACTTCTGCCTACCGGGATCTTTTCCTGGAAACGTGCACAAACCTTTTTGAAGTCTACACAAAGCTCATCCCGCCACTCACAGCCCATATCGAGCAAGATTTCCCGAAAGATCCTTTGATTTCAAAAACAGCCTATACAGCGGCTTTACGAGCCAAAGTACTCGACTGCTTGAGAGGACTTCTTCCGGCAAGCACTCTGACGAATTTGGGCGTTTTTGGAAATGGCCGTTTTTTTGAAACCCTTTTGCAAAAACTCAATTGGCATAATTTAGCGGAGATGCAGGAAATTGGGAAAAAATCGACCCAAGAACTTGCCAAAGTGATCCCTTCCTTCATTCGAAGATCCGACCCTGCCCACAAACACAGCAAGTCGTTTTCTCTATTCCTCGAATCTATGCAAAGAGAAGGGGAGAGCATTGCCAAGAGGCACACTCCGCTCATCCCAACCCACGATGAACCGGGAGTGCGCCTCGTTGAATGGGATAAAGATTCCCCGGCTTTAGTTGCCGCCATGCTTCTTTTCTCCCACACAAAAAACGATCTCTCCTCGCTCAACGCATACTGCCGCACCTTGTCCGATGAAGAACTTGGGTTTATCCTAGAATCTGCTTCCTCTTCCCGCGAAAACAGGCGCCACAAATCTCCGAGAGCTCTTGAAAAGGCATTTTTCACCTTTGAAATCGTCGCCGACTTCGGCGTCTACCGCGATCTCCACCGCCACCGGATGCTCTCCCAGGAAAGACAGCTTCTTTCCTGCGATTTAGGATTCTATACACCGCCTGAAATCCTCGGAACAAGTATGGAAGCCGAATATAAAAACGCTTTGGATAAAGCAAAAAAAGCCTACGATACGATCGCTGGAGAGCTTCCCGAAGAAGCGCAATACATTGTTCCCATGGCCTACAATGTCCGTTGGTACTTCCACATCAATTTACGGGCGCTCCAGTGGCTTTGCGAGCTTCGATCGCAAGCGGCGGGACACCCGAGCTATCGACTGATTGCGCAAAAAATGGCGCACCAGGTCAGCTCTGCAATCCCTCTTTTTGAAAGATTCTTTAAATTTGTCGATTACAATGGATACGAACTCGGAAGATTGAACGCAGAGATCCGTCAAGAGCAAAAACTCGCCGCCAGAAATGTTTAAACTAAAATCGGACTTCTTACCCGCCGGAGATCAATCCCAGGCAATCGATCGCCTCGTCTCTGGCCTCGAACACAGAAAAAAAGGACAAGTCCTTCTCGGCATCACCGGTTCGGGAAAAACTTTCACCATGGCAAACGTGGTGGCAAAAGTGCAAAGGCCGACCCTTGTTCTTGCCCACAATAAAACCCTTGCGGCGCAGCTTTTTCAAGAATTCAAAGCTTTTTTTCCAGAAAACGCCGTCGAATACTTCGTCTCTTACTACGACTACTACCAACCGGAAGCCTACATCGCAAGAACAGATACGTATATTGAAAAAGACCTTGCGATCAACGATCGAATCGAAAAAATGCGCCTGAGCGCGACGAGATCTTTAATCGAGAGGCAAGATGTCTTGATTGTCTCTTCCGTCTCTTGCATTTATGGACTCGGAACTCCTGAATATTATAGCCAAATGATCTTGCATCTTGCCTTAAAGCAGCAAGTGCGAAGAGACGATGTGCTACTGCACTTAGTCGAGCTGCACTATACGAGAGGCGATTACGATCTTTCGCGCGCGACATTCCGAGCCCGCGGCGATATTTTGGAAGTGGTCCCGGCTTATGAAGATGATCTTGCCTATAGAATCGAGTTTTTCGGAGATGAAATCGAGAGGCTTAGCGAAATCGATCCCCTGACAGGGAAAGTGAGACAGCGCCTCGAAAAGATCACGATCTACCCGGGATCCCACCACGTCACTCCGGAAAGCGTCCGATACCAGGCGATTGAAACCATCCGCAAAGAATTAAACGAAAGAATCGCTTATTTTACAGAAAATAACCGCCTGATCGAAGCGCAAAGGATCAAAGAAAGGACGAATTACGATCTCGAAATGATCCGGGAAATCGGATTTTGCAA
>CAYOMT010000084.1:2910-6388 GCA_964405125.1 uncultured bacterium | reverse complement strand
ATGCAGAAACAAAAAATGACGTGGCGCAAATGATTGCCCTCCAAGCAGCTATCAAATTCAATGGCGGCGGCCACATCAACCACAGCATTTTCTGGACGATTTTAACTCCGATTTCGAAGGCAAGCCAGGAAGGCCCAAAAGGAGATCTCGCCAAGATGATCGACCGGGATTTTGGTTCCTTCGACGCATTTAAAGAAAAACTCACCAATGTTTCCATCGCAATTCAAGGATCCGGCTGGGGCTGGCTAGGCTATAATAAAAGTTTGAAAAGATTGGAAATTGCCTCTTGCGCAAACCAAGATCCTTTGAGCTCGCAGGGGCTGATTCCTCTGCTCGGAATCGATGTTTGGGAGCATGCCTACTATTTACAGTATAAAAATGCCCGCGCCGACTATGTGAAGGCGATTTGGAAAATTTTTAATTGGCGCCAAGTTGAAGAACGTCTAATCAAAGCGAGTATCTAAAAATTTTCTTTTCTTGCGCGATTGGGCTTCGATTGGTATGATCTTGGTCGATGGGATTGTTCTCGAAGGTTAAACCAAATATTAAAATCCAAACTGTCAGAAAGGATGGATTTAGCGGTTGGATTAAGTGCTCCGGATGCTCCGAGCTCATCCACGCAAATGAGCTTTCTGCACATTGCAATTGCTGCCCTAAATGCGGATACCACTACCGCCTCTCTTTAAAACAAAGAATTGATTTGCTCTCCGACGAAGGGACCTTCGTCGAACATTTTACGAATATCAAACCCGTTGATTCTCTAGAGTTTGTGGATACAGAGTCCTATGCTTCGAGGATTTCTCAGGCGGTGAAGAAAACAGGCCGGGACGATGCTGTTTGCGCCGGAACCTGCAAGCTGCAGGGCCACTTGATTGCCTTGGGCGTTTTGGACTTTTCTTTCATGGGCGGGTCGATGGGTTCTGTCGTCGGGGAGAGGCTGACTCTCTTGATCGAGCTTGCCATGAAACAAAAAATTCCTTTAATTATTGTGGCGGCCTCCGGCGGGGCTCGCATGCAAGAGTCGGTTCTTTCTTTAATGCAGATGGCGAAAACGTCTGCCGCTTTAGCGAAATTGAGCGAACAAAAAATTCCTTACATCTCTGTTTTAACCAATCCGACAACAGGCGGGGTGACGGCTTCCTTTGCGACGCTGGGCGATGTGATTATCGCAGAGCCGGACGCTTTGATTGCCTTTGCGGGACCGAGGGTTGTGGAGCAGACAATTGGCCAGAAACTGCCTCCGAAAGCGCAAAAATCTGAGTTTTTATTGGAGAAGGGGATGGTGGATTGTATTGTGAAGCGATCGGAGTTGAAAAGCCGTTTAGCGACCTTCATTTCATATTTTTCTGGCAATGATCGCTTTTTTGAAAGAGATCATCTTGCGCAAAAAATGCCGCACCGTTTAAAAGAACTGCTAAGACTAGCAAAAGATTCACGTGTTTAAAAAAGTACCCGTTCCCATTCTCGTCGATGATCCCGATCTCATTCCTGCGTATGCAACGGAATTTTCTTCCGGCTGCGATCTGCGCGCGCAGATTTTAGAGGCGCAAACGCTGCTTCCTGGATGTTCTGCAATGATTCCGACAGGGATTAAAGTAGAGATCCCGAAGGGGTATGAAATTCAAGTGCGCCCAAGAAGCGGACTTGCAGCTAAAAATCAAGTGACCGTTTTAAATACGCCGGGAACGATTGATTCGGATTATCGCGGAGAAATTTGTGTGATTTTAATCAATCATGGGAAAATCCCTTTTGTGATTGAGCCGAAAATGCGCATTGCGCAACTTGTTTTAGCTCCTGTTGTGCAAGCGGAGTTTAAGAAAATGGATGTATTGGCTGTAAGCAGCCGAGGAGACGGGCGATTTGGCCATACTGGCACGCAATAACCCTCTAGCTTCTTTCTTTAGACCTCTTAAAAAAAAGGGCATTATGAGGATCCACGATTATCTCGATTCTCAACTCATTTCTTTTCTCTCTGAAGAGACGAGGGATGGAGCGATAGATGCTCTGATTGCTCTTTTGGATAAAGAAGGGCGTCTTGCAGATAGACGCGCTTTTCGCGACGCTATTTTCTATCGCGAAGGGCTCGTGTCTACAGGCATTGGGATGGGCATTGCGATCCCCCACGCAAAAATGAAGAATATTAAACAGTTTTTCATTGCGGTGGGCATCCAGCAAAATAAAGGGATTGATTGGAATGCTTTGGATAAAGCGCCTGTCCGCATTATTTTTATGATTGGAGGGCCCGATGATAAGCAAACGGAGTATCTCCAAATTCTATCTATGTTAACTTCTGCAATCAAAGATATAGACTTAAGAAAAAAACTTCTTAAGGCGACATCTACACAAGAAGTTTTTGAAATTTTTTCAAATTCTTTCTGACTTTTATTTTTTCCTCTGATACTCTGGGAAAAAGTCTTCAAAATCGGAGAGATGGTCTATGGATTTGAAACTAAAAGATGTTGCCGAGTTATTGAATGTTTCAGAGACAACCGTCCGTCGTTGGATTTCTGATGCGAAAATTCCGTATTATCGATTGAATAATCAATATAGATTTAGCCGCAACGAGATTGAAAACTGGGTTTTGAGCTGTAAGCAAGAGGGGGGATTTTCTCCTTTTGTGACAGAAGATGCGGAGAAGATCGAGAGTTTAGGCACGCAGCAATTTGGATTATACCGAGCGATTCACAAAGGCGGAGTGTATCAAGATGTTCCGGGATCTACGAAGGAAGAGGTGATTCGGAATGCTGTGGAGAGGATTGCGGCGGATATCCGTTTGGATGCCGAGGTGATTACGGAGCTTTTGTTGGATCGGGAAAAGCTGATGTCGACAGCTTTGTCAAAAGGCGTGGCAGTGCCTCACACGCGCGATTTTCTTCTGCAAGAATCTTTTGATGTGGTGGCTGTAGTATTTCCGAAAGAGCCGATTGAGTATGGGGCTTTGGATAAAAAGCCTGTCGATGTTCTTTTTTTTCTCTTTGCTTGCGATGATAAGCGGCATCTCCATTTACTTGCTAAATTAGCCCATTTAAGCGCTAAAACCTCCCATCTGTCTTATTTGAGGACGCATCCGTCTAAGGCCAAACTTCTCGAATATATAAAGCATTGGGAAGGGGGCTTGCATAGTGGACAGCGGAGCCTCGTCGGGGTATAGATTTGCTGCGGAAGTATTGAGAAATATTTTCAGTCGGTTTATTCTGGATTTCTAAAAATTTCTTACATGGAAGTTTTCAATGGAAAATTCAGATAATAAGCAAGTCATGGACATGAATCTCTCATTTGAGTCCCTCAAAAAGCTCAATCGACACGGGATAGAATACTGGAGCGCAAGAGATTTGCAGGCTTGCCTTGGTTATTCTCAGTGGCGCTATTTTGAGAACACTCTGAAAAAGGCAATCACTTCCTGCAAAAAATCGGGCAATGATCCGCAAAACCATTTTGCGTGCGTGCGCAAAATGGTCAGCATTGGAAGTCAAACAGA
>CAYOMT010000084.1:0-2810 GCA_964405125.1 uncultured bacterium | reverse complement strand
CGCAAAACCATTTTGCGTGCGTGCGCAAAATGGTCAGCATTGGAAGTCAAACAGAGCTAGAACCAAACGTTATTTTTCATAAATGGTATAATCTGAGTTTTATGGCTCCCTTTTTTCCAAAAAGGCCATCAATTTTGTTCCCCAAGCGAGATCGAGTTTATAAGATTTTCCCTCCAATTGAATTTCGATTGTGCCGATCCCTCCAGAGAGGTCCTTGATTTCGGGCGCAAAAGTTGTATAGGTTAATTGACCTGCAGGAATAACTCCTTTGGATTGCTTGGTTCCTGCTGTAAAAATATACTCTATATTTTCTTTAGCAGGAGGAAACAGTAACATGTATACAGTATCCGGATGGCATACGGAAAGAAGCGCCGCCTCCAATATGAGTTCGCCCGATGCATTTTTAAGAACTTTAGGCTGAGGGCAACAGGTTGCCTCTTTTAGGATTTTTCCATTTGAGGAGCAGATGCGCCAACTTACTATTTCTCCGGGGAGGTATTCTTGAGGTAGCATCATCACTGCAAAGGGCACTTTTACCCCATTTAGATTATTTAATACTGCTTGAGCCTCTTCTGCGGGAATATAAATCTCAAAGTTATCCTGAAGAAGACGTCTGGTTTCGACCCGATAAGGGGGCTTTTCCGGGATATCATTAAATACAAGTAAGGAGAATGGATTTTGAGAGCTCTCTGCTGGGATGAATTCGATGGAAGGATCCTGCTCTTCTCCTAAGATATGGCTAATAATTTCATCGACATAGCTGATTTGAGGGGAATGGATTTCCTCAGAAGCTTTGGATGAAAGTGCGGCAATTTTTTGTTCCGCTTCCTGATATGTTTCCTCCAAAATAGTTTCTAGACCCCCTGTAGATGGATCTGTAATCTCGTATTCTAACTCTCCTTCAAGAGCTTTAAGAAGTCTCAATTTCCCGGGAGCGGCTTGACTTCCGTCTGGCCTCTGAACGAAAATTCTAATCTCAATATTTTTTGGATCAAAAGGATAGTTGGCTAGATATGGCCGAATTCTCTCCTCTGCATTCACTGCAGCCACAAATTCATTTACCGCTGTGATGAGCAATTCTCTCCCTTCTTCTATTTCAATCGGCTTGCGATACTGGAAGGCTAAAGCAAGCATCTCGATTTTATGCATCATTTGCGCTCCCGTTCCAAATGGAATTAACCCTCTATCGCGGTTTAATTTAATTGCGACTTTATGCATAATTTCATTCACAAGAACTTCTTCATTATCCGATTTTTCGTTTGTGTAAAAATCTTCTTTACCACACCCACAAACACTTAAGATGACTATGAACATTAAAAAATATTTCATTTATATCTTCCTTTTCTCCTTAAATGTTCTTTTGAGTGGTCAGTAATTACATCAAGAAAAGTAGGACTTTGAGCTTCATGATCCATCCCTCTCGCATTTGGATGGGGATCTAGCAATATCAACTCTTCGTGATGCTCGAGTGCTCTTTGTTGCCATTCGGGATTTACAATACCAGCTATGCTTTTACAAATCCACTCGGCATGATGCACTATATCCAATTTACTTGCGTAGTTAAAGGATCGATAACAATAATTTCTAGGTATAATAGCTGCGGGAGCAATTGCGACAACAATAACACGTTGTCGGATTTCTTCAGGAAGGCTTTCTAATGCATTTTTAACGGCAATGGCTCCTTGACTATGACAAAACTGCAAATATTTCGCATCCTTATGGCCTTTATTTTCTTCATGAAATGCGATCCAATTTTCTCTCAGCAATCTTGCTGTATTAGGAGAGTATCCTGAGAAGTTTAAGATGGCAGCCTCTGCAAGATCTACAGCGGGTGTGTTCGTATGATTGTAAACCCATTCGACGCTTCTTCCGGAAGCGAGATTACTTATGTATTCGGCATGTTGAATACTTTCCAATAATGACGTATTCATTCCGTTTATGCCTCCTATACGAATAGCAGGGGTTTGTTTCCCCTGTGTAACAAACGTCATGGAAGTGTTATTATAGGGAAGTACAGGTATTGGAGGCGCTGACTCTGAATCTGTCAACATTTCATTCCCTATGCTTGATAAGAACCAAGAGGGTATAGATTGCGAGGTCGGCGGCGCTTTCGATGAAAACACGGGAAGATCCCTTATAAGAGGGGATGAAGAGGGTTTAAACATCTCTATTGAAGAAGGTTTAAACATCTCTATTTTTGAGTAGGGAGTTTGCGATAGAGATTCTCTCTCGTTTTCCTTAAAACTCTTTACGACCGGTATATCCGACTTTATAGGAGGGGGGACTAAATCTTTGGGAACCCAGGAAGGCCCTGTTATCAGACTGCTGCTAGATGAAGGAAGTTGTTCTGTTAAATTTAAGGGGGGATTTAAGAGATTGGGAAAAGAAAACTCAGAGGGAGCTGTTGTTAGAGGAGGAGCTGGAGGCAATGCAATGCTTTCTGGAGATTTATTTTGAGGAGGGGGAGATGAATCTATCTTTTTTTTTGGATTGTCTTCTTTTTCCGGTTCATCCAACTTGTTAGACAAATGATTCACCGCAGCTCCTGCTGCAGATCCTACTGCAGCTCCTGCAGTTCCTCCTGAACAAACGACGGCAACTGTCACGCCGACAGCGACAACAACGACTACAGCTCCGATAATAATCGCTTTTTTATGCTTATGCCAAAAATGTTTTGTGTCCTTGCAAAAACCCGTACCCGCGAAGACGCCATCAGAAGTGTAAATCAATTGCTCGATGTCCCTTTCTAAAAGGGAAGGATTGTCTGTACCAGCTCTTGCAAAGCGAATGGCCAACGCATTAAAGGCCTC
>CAYOMT010000083.1:0-6432 GCA_964405125.1 uncultured bacterium | reverse complement strand
AGAGGAAGTCTATGTCGCTGACTTTAATAGGCCGAAAAAAAGGAATGACCCAGGTATTTGATGCCGCGGGGAAATTGATTGTATGTACTGTCATTTTGGCCGAGCCGAACACCGTTCTTCAGATTAAGCGAAAAGAGAAAGACGGTTACAATAGTCTGCAGCTCGGTGGTGTGCCATTTGAAAAGCCCAAACCGGATTGCGTGACTAAGCCGATGAAAGGGCATTTTGATAAGGTTCAGTCTGAACCCTATCGCGCTCTTCGCGAATCGCGAATCGACTCTGTGGATTCTTATCAGGTGGGTCAGAAATTGGATGCTAGTTTGTTTGCCGATGTCGGATATGTCGATGTTGAGGGAATCTCTAAAGGTAAAGGTTACCAAGGGGTTATGAAACTCTTCAACATGTCCGGGGGTCCTGCAGCTCATGGTTCCGGATTTCACCGGCACATGGGATCGACGGGAATGAGATCGACGCCCGGTCGCTGCTTTCCTGGTGGAAAGAGAGCGTCTCGCATGGGCGGAGACAAACAGACTGTACAGAATTTGCGCGTCGTTGCTGTGAAAGGGAATTTGATTCTTGTAGAAGGAGCCGTTCCTGGCGCTCGCAGCGGTATCGTGTATATCAGCGAATCAAAAAAACTCAAGGGTAAGAAGGGGTAAGGTTGTGGTTACGCTTAAAAAATATGATTTAAATGGAAAAGAAGTCGGCGTGCATCAGGTAGACGATGCCTTTTTGCAAGCCACCTCCCATCCCCAGTCTGTAAAAGATTACCTTGTCGCCATTCGAAAGAATGCACGCCAATGGTCTGCGAATACAAAAACAAGAGCGCAAATCAATCGAACAGGAAGAAAGCCTCACCCGCAAAAAGGGCAGGGTCGTTCTAGACAGGGCGATTTGGCAGCTCCTCAATATAAGGGCGGGGGGATTGTTTTCGGTCCTAAGCCAAAATTTGATATGCATGTTCGCATCAATAAGAAAGAACGTAGAGCCGCGATTCGCTCCATGATTGTTCAAAAAGTCAAGGAAGGGCGAGTCCATATTCTCCGCAAAGAAACAGTTTCTGAGCCAAAAACGAAGATCGTCGCAAGCTTTTTTGAGGCTCTTCAAATTGGAAAGCGCCGGATCTTGGTTTTAGGGGAGAGTAAGGCATCGAGTAATGAAATGGGAAATCCGCATGAAAATCTAATGAAAAGCATGCGCAATATTCCTAAAAAAGAGTATTCTTTAGTCCCTCAGATGAACGGATACTCACTTGCTTTAGCGCAGGATCTGATTGTTTTGGAATCAGCGCTGGATGAATTTTTAGCGATTTTAGGGTGATTATGAATCCATATGACATCATCAAAAGCCGTCGTCTGACTGAAAAAAGCCGTGTGCTTGGAAATTTGCAGCATGCAAAAAGCAATCCGAGCGTGGATCGTTGCAAATCGCCTAAAGTGGTTTTCAATGTTCATCAAAAAGCGAACAAGGCCCAGATTGCACAGGCGGTAGAGCAGATTTATTCTGAGAAAAAAGTGAAAGTTGTTTCTGTAAACACAATCACTGTGAAGCCGAAACAGCGTCGAGTGAGAGGCTTTTTGGGTAAGACTGTAGGCTTGAAAAAAGCCATTGTTACGTTTCGCCCCGGCGATGAAATTGAAGAGCAAGTGTAAGGAAGGATTGTTATGCCTAAATTATTTCGACCTGTAACGCCCGGACAGCGTAAATTGGTTTTGCCAACGCATCTTGAGTTAGCGCCTTCTGATAAGCCGATTCCAAAGTCTTTGATGAGCTCTAAGCGCCGCACAAATGGTCGCAACCACAGCGGACACATTACTTGCCGTCATAAAGGGGGAGGCCATAAAAAGCAGTTCCGTCTGATTGACTTCAAGCGCGATAAAGAAAATATCCCTGCGAAAGTGGCATCCATTGAATACGATCCCAATCGATCCAGTTTGATCGCTCTCATTTATTACAATGATGGAGAAAAGCGATTTATTTTGGCTCCGCAAGGAATCAAAGTAGGCGATGTTGTTTCGACAAGCGACGAGCCCCCATTTAAAGTGGGATGCTGCATGCGGCTTAAATTCATGCCGCTCGGCTCTGTCATTCACAATATCGAATTGGCTCCCGGAAAAGGGGCAAAATTGGTGAGATCTGCCGGACTTTCTGCGCAGTTGTTAGCTCGCGCCGATGGATATGCAACAGTCCGCATGCCATCCGGAGAAGTTCGATTGATTCACGAAGATTGCAGAGCAACTTTCGGAGCCGTCTCGAATGCAGAACACAATCTGCGCGTGATTGGTAAAGCTGGACGTTCCCGTTGGTTGGGAATTCGTCCGACTGTAAGAGGTATTGCGATGAACCCGGTAGATCACCCTCATGGTGGTGGCGAAGGTCGTGGCAAAGGAAATCACCCGCAATCTCCTTGGGCTCAGTTTGCGAAAGGGTACAGAACCCGCTCGCTCAAGAAATCGAGAAAATGGGTAGTAAAAGAGCGAAGATGATCACAAAGATATTGGAAGCTTTAGGAGTTAAACGGTAATGGCTAGATCATTAAAAAAAGGTCCTTTTGTAGACCATCATTTGATGGCGAAGGTTCAGAAAAGCATCCAGGAAGGATCGAAAAAATCGATCAAGACTTGGTCCCGTCGTTCCATGATCGTGCCCGATATGGTCGGTTGTACGTTTGATGTTCATAACGGCAAGAAGTTTATCGCGGTTTACGTATCAGAAAATATGGTAGGACATCGCTTGGGGGAATTTTCTCCGACCCGAACATTTAAAGGGCACCCGAAGAAATCAGCACCACAAGCAGCGTCATCAGCGCCAGCGGCAGGGGGATAATTTATGCAATATGCTAAGGCAATCACAAAGTATGTGAGAATCTCACCGCGCAAAGCAAGATACGCGGCAGATTTGATCCGAGGTCTCAGTGTAGAGAGCGCGTCGAGCCAGCTTCTCTATTCAAAGCTCCGCGGCGGACGTCTTTTAAAGAAGACATTAGATAGCGCTGTTGCAAATGCGGAAACGCAGCTGGATGCACGACGAGAATCTTTGAAGGTTTTTGAAGTTCGCGTCGATCCGGGTCCCATCTTACGCCGCGCGAAGCCGCGTAGCCGAGGATCGTCAGTACCCGTAAATAAGCGGACGAGTCATTTTACAATCGTCCTAACGAACGAGACCCTTTAGGAGTAATATGGGACAAAAAGTATCACCGACAGGATTTCGGCTTGTTCGCCGTAAGAAGTGGCTGTCAACTTGGTTTGCAAATAACCAAGAATTTGGAAATTTGATCGGCGAAGATAGAAAGATTCGCAAATACCTTTTGACCAAAGGCGCCGCCCAGGGAGCTTCCCGCTTTCAAATCAAGCGAATGAGCGGAAAGATTGAAGTGACAATTGTTACGGCCCGTCCCGGACTTGTCATTGGGAAAAAAGGTTCCGAGATCGACGTTTTGAAAAACGAACTCCGCCATCTCACCGGAAAAGAGGTGTGGATTGAAGTGGAAGAAGTTAAAAGACCAGATTTAGATGCAAAATTAGTTGCAGATGGAATCGCAAAGCAATTAGAGCGCCGCATTCCTTTCCGCAGAGTGTTGAAGAAAGCGATGCAAGTATCCATGGATGCCGGAGCTGCAGGGATTAAAGTGCAGATATCAGGGCGAATCGGCGGAGCTGAGATCGCTCGCGTGGAGTGGTATAAAGAAGGAAGAATTCCTCTTCATACGCTGCGTGCAGATATCGATTACGCACACGGCAGAGCGGAAACTACATACGGTTCTATCGGCGTAAAAGTTTGGATTAACAAGGGCGATGAGATCATTGTTCGTGCGAAGCCCGCCTCAGCAGTAGGAGGGGGTTAATTATGGCAATGGTAGGTCCTAAGAGAACGAAATTTAGAAAGCAGCAAAAAGGCCACATGCGAGGTCTTGCGAAAGGCGGCAGTTTTGTCGAATTCGGAGACTTTGGAATGCAAGCTTTAGATCGTACCTGGGTCACTGCGCAGCAAATTGAAGCATGCCGCGTTGCAATCACCCGTTTCTTCAGTCGTAAAGGGCAAGTTTGGATTCGTATTTTCCCAGACAAGCCAATTACGAAAAAACCTGCGGAAACTCGTATGGGAAAAGGAAAAGGGGGGTTTGATCACTATGTTGCAACGATCCGACCCGGTAGAATTTTATTTGAAGTAGGCGGCGTCACTCGCGAAGAAGCGCAATCTGCTTTAAAACTAGCTGCGGCAAAGTTGCCGATCCGAACAAAGTTTGTGGATCGATTGGAAACTGTGTAAGAGAGGGAATTAAGAATGGCGAAAAAAAATAAAAAAGAATCTCAAGACCTCTCCGTGGCTGAGCTGCAGGAAATGAGCAGATCTCTTGAACGCGAAGTGTTCGAGCTCCGCAATACTTTGTCGATGCAGCGCAAGTTGGAAAAACCCCATTTGCTGAAACAAAAGCGAAGAGAAAAAGCGCGTGTGCTAACTCTTTTGACCAAGAAACAGAAAGAAGGTGTGGTTGTATGACACAACAAGAAGAGAGAAAAAACCGTAAAGAGATCGTTGGTGTCGTAATTTCCAATAAAATGGACAAGACGGTCACAGTAGAAGTCTCTTATAAAATGAGACATCCTAAGTATAAAAAGGTAATTCAGAGAAAAAATAAATACTATGCACATGATGAGTCAAACGCTTTGGCTCTTGGACAAAAAGTGCGCATGATGGAAACCCGGCCCATGTCCAAGCTGAAACGATGGCGCGTGATCGAGGCCCTTTAAAATTGGAATTGAACCTATGATTCAACAAGAAACTGATCTTGATGTAGCAGATAATACCGGAGCTAAGAGAGTACGGTGTTTTAAAGTCCTTGGAGGGACGCGTAAACGTTATGCGCGTGTTGGCGAGGTAATTGTTTGCTCGGTAAAAGAAGCGGACCCCAAAGGGGCTGTAAAAGAGGGCGAAGTTGTCAAAGCGGTTGTTGTTCGCACAAAGGCGTATATCCGAAGATCTGACGGCTCTAAACTCCGTTTTTACGACAATAGCTGCGTGCTGATCGACGATAAAAACAATCCTCGCGGCAGCCGTATTTTTGGACCGGTTCCTCGCGAAGTGAGAGAAGGTTATACAAAAATTGGTTCTTTAGCTCCTGAGGTGATTTAAATGAGCAAGTGGATACGAAAAGGCGATCGAGTTCTCGTGATCGCGGGAAACAATAAAGGGAAATCCGGAGAAGTTCTTTCTCGAAGCGATGATGCAGTCATCATCCAAGAAGTGAACATGCGAAAGAAGCACCTAAAAAAAACACAGGAATCTCAAGGCGGACGAATTATTGAAATGGAAATGCCGATCCATATTTCTAACGTCTGTCTTTGCGACAAAGAAGGAAATCCTTTGAAAGTGCGCAGCCGCGCAAATAAAGAGGGCCTTCGCGAATTGGTTTACGGAACGAAGAATCAAGAGACTGTATATCGCTCGGTTAAAAAGGGTTAAGGGAATATGTCAAGATTATACAAAAAATTTAAAGAAGAGATTGTTCCAGAGTTGAAATCGCGGTATCCGGATCGCTCTCCTATGTCTCTTCCTGTCATGAAGAAAGTTGTCATTAGTATGGGTCTTGCGGAAGCTCTCAAAGATAAGAATGCCCTACAAGAACATAGTGAAGAACTTAAAATGATCTCGGGCCAAAAACCTGTCGTTACGCATTCTAAGAAAGCGATTTCTAACTTTAAACTGAGAGAAGATCAGCCAATCGGGTTGATGGTAACTCTCCGCGGAAAGAGAATGTATGATTTTATTGACCGGTTCTGTCATATTGTATCTCCTCGGATCCACGACTTTCGCGGATTTGGCAAGAAAGGGGATGGAAGAGGCAACTATAGTTTTGGTTTGCAAGACCAACAGGTGTTTCCAGAAATTAATTTAGATAAAGTGAAAAGAGCGCAGGGAATGAACGTTACCATCGTTACATCGGCTAAAACCGACGACGAATGCGTAGAGCTGATGACTCTTTTAGGCTTTCCGTTTAAATAGGAGAATATAATGTCTTTTAATGATCCGATTGCCGAGCTTTTGACAAAGATTCGCAATGCGAAAGATGCTCAGCATCGATTTGTCGACATGAGCTACAGTAAGATAAAAATTAAAATTCTTGAGCTTCTCAAGTCTCATGGATTCATAGAGAATTTTTTAGTCAACGAAGAGCAATACAAAGTACGCGTATTTCTTCGATACACAAAAGAAAGAGGCTCTGTGATTCTGAACTTGAAAAGAGAATCCAAGAACGGCTGTCGTAGATATTTGGGCTATCAAGAGATTCCTCGTATATTCAACGGAATGGGCATTGCAATCCTCAGCACGCCGCAGGGTGTGATCGACGGGGACACAGCAAGAAATTTAAAAGTGGGCGGAGAGCTCCTCTGTACAGTTTGGTAGGATTTAAGGGGTAGATATGTCAAGACT
>CAYOMT010000082.1:3505-6455 GCA_964405125.1 uncultured bacterium | reverse complement strand
CGACCAAGGGATCGTTCTCAAATTCAATGCAAACCAAAAATATGCAACGCATAGCTCTATTGCGGCCAAAATCCTTCTTCTCGCAGAAAAACACAAAATCCCGATGCAGAAATTTGCGGCGAGATCCGATATTCCTTCCGGAAGCACCGTCGGCTCCATGATGTCTGCGATGACAGGGATTGCGACAATTGATCTTGGGATCGCAAGCTTTGCCATGCATTCAATCCGGGAGACCATTTCTGTAGAAGATGAACTCTCTCTTTGCACTCTTTTTGAAAAAGCATTTGAGGAGCCGCCCCTATGAGCCAGCATTTCCAAGGAAAAGAAGCTCTCCAGCACGTCATCGACGCGCGTCTCAAAGGTTTTTCGGCCTCTGCAGAAATCCATGGGACCGAACTTCCCGGCCACTATAGCGCCGCCGCCGATGCAGCCAAGGAAACAGCGGTTGCCCTTCTCATTTTGTGGACTCTCTTTTACGAAATCCGCCTACCCTCTCAAAAAGCCCACCTCTTTTCTCTCATTTTTATCCTTGGATGGATCGTTTGGAAAGTAGGGAGAAGCGCGATTCTAGGATACAATAGACTGGAAAGACTCCACCGCTTGATCGAAGAGGAGCGCTGGGAAATTGAACATCACAGAACGCAAGAAAAAGAAGAGATCAAAGCGCTTTATGCAGCGAAAGGTTTTTCCGGCAAGCTCCTCGATGAAGTCATCGAAGTTCTCATGGCCGACGACAACCGCCTTCTCCAAGTCATGCTGGAAGAAGAGCTCGGCCTGAATTTAGAAACATATGAGCATCCGCTGAAACAGGCTGCCGGCGCATTTGTCGGGGTCTTTGGAGCTTCTCTCATCATGTCATTTGGCCTTTTTTTCCTCCCTTCTTGGGGTTTGATTCCCTGCGCAATCGTGATCCTTTCTTTGAGCGCGGGAACATCTGCCCAGCTTGAAAAAAATAAACCCCTCCCTTCCATCATTTGGAATTTAGCCATTGGAGCTCTGAGCTTGGCAGTTGTTTATTTCGCAAGCCAAATATTCCTATGAAAACGCCCTATTTATTCGACGAATTTTTTGCCTCGGACTTAGAAGAGAGCATCAGCCCCTTTCTGACGCCCGCCTCGCGCAGCTGGGGAAAAAGCCTCTCTTTAAAAAGCGCATTTTTTGCAGCGATCCTACTTATTTTAGGGTTTGGCGCTTCGTTTATAAATCTTCCCTTGGCCTATCTTTTTTTATCTCTCGTCTATTTTCTCGTGGGCACCCCCGCTCTCATCGCGGCCATCCACGATCTAAAAAATTTTGAAATCAATATCGATGTGCTCATGACCTTAGCCGCTTTTGTGGCAATCCTCATGGGGAGCAGTCTAGAAGGGGCTCTACTTCTCGTCCTTTTTAACCTTTCTCATGCGATGGAAGAATCTGTTTCGACAAAAGCAAAAAGCGCGCTCCACCATCTCCACATTCTGGCTCCGAAATTTGCCTTTCTTATCGACGATGAAGGGAGATTTTTTGAAAAATCGGTCCGAGAAATCAAAGTAGGAGAAGTGGTTGTCGTAAAAAATGGGGAAATCATTCCCCTCGATGGGAAAATCGTCAAAGGGACTTCTTCATTGAATCTCGTTCATCTCACAGGAGAGAGCCTCCCCGTTGCGAAAACAATCGGCGACACGGTTCCGGCAGGGGCAAAAAATTTAGAATCGGTTCTTTATATTGAAGTTACGCGGACAAGCACAGATTCTACACTTTCCAAGATCATTCAACTCATTACCTTAGCGCAAGAAGCCAAGCCAAAACTCCAATATTTCCTCGATCGTTTTGGCAAACACTATGCAAGCACAATCATCGCTCTGACCTTTCTTTTTGCAATCACGCTCCCTTTCATCTTATCGACCCCTTATTTCGGGATGGAAGGCTCGATCTACCGAGCCCTCGCCTTTCTCATCGCAGCCTCTCCCTGCGCTCTCATCATCGCAACGCCCACTGCCTATTTAAGTGCGATTAGCGCTTGCGCAAAAAAAGGGATTCTTCTCAAAGGAGGAATTGTTCTCGATGCATTGCGAAGCTGTTCCATCATTGCGTTTGACAAAACAGGGACGCTGACAACAGGAGAGCTTGTCTGTACAAATATCCAATCCCTAAATTCCACCCCTTTTTCAGAGGATATAGCGATTTCGATTGCCTACGGCCTTGAGCAGCATGTAGTCCACCCGATTGCGACAGCCATTAGCAAACTTGCCATCGAAAGGCAAATCTCCCCCGCCCATGTGACCCATCTTAAAACAATTCCAGGCTCGGGGCTCGAAGGGATCGCGGAGAAGACAAAAGTGGCGATTGGTGAGCCCGAATACATTGGGTCTAAACTCTCTTTAGAAAACCAAGACCATTACCAAAAATGGATTGCCTCGATCAAACAGAAAAATCAAATCTTAGCAGCTCTTGCAATCGATGAGGATGTCGTTGTCTTCCAATTTTCAGACTGCATTCGGCCAAACATAGAAAGCTTAATCCAAAAAATTCAATCGACGAATCAATTGCGCCCGATCATGCTCACGGGAGATCACGCAACAAGTGCAAACGTCATTGGGGAAAAAATAGGCCTTTTAGAAATTTTCTCAGGACTCAGACCGGAAGATAAATTGAAAAAAGTCGAAGAACTCGACGCTCTTGGGAAACTTGCTATGGTAGGAGATGGGATCAATGACGCGCCCGCTCTTGCGAGAGCCACTGTCGGCATTTCCATGGGCAGAATCGGGAGCGCAACGGCCGTAGATGCTTCCGATGTTGTTCTTTTAAACGACGATATCCACCTTGTCTCGTGGCTTTTCACAAAAGCGCATCATACAAGGCTCATTGTCAAACAGAACCTCGCTCTCGCTTTGAGCGTGATTTGTTTTGCCACGATTCCCGCCCTCTTGGGGCTCGTCCCTCTTTGGGCCGCAGTCCTCATGCACGAGGG
>CAYOMT010000082.1:0-3405 GCA_964405125.1 uncultured bacterium | reverse complement strand
GACCCTCGATTCAATTTAACTTTTAATAAAGTCACAGATCTACCAAAAAAGCCAGCCCTTTTGACTTGACCCATTTTCCCATGTCCAGAATTGTTTTGGGAATCTACCCAAAGCCCTCGTTTATATGCAGGAATTTTACCCTGCCCAACCAGAATAGGCCGTATATTCTCCCATCCAGCAATTAACCTAACTCTGCTGATATTAAACATAATAAACCACCTTTTAAATATTATTAAATAATTATAACATATAAACAATAAATAAATCAAATAATTAAAAAAATTTATATACTCAAAAAGCCTTGCGAAGAAGTCCCTTGAATCTGTATGAGAAAGCTTGGGTGAACGCATGGCCTATACTCCTCTCCCTCTAGACGCGCTTAAAAAAGCGTTAACCTCTGAATCTGAGGCATTTGAGAAAGCCTACCGCTGGCTAGAAAACCATATGCCCCCCCATTTTCACGAGGAAATCGACACAAAGACCCGGATTTTAATTGCGCGCAATTTACTCAGTTTTCAGCTCCAGAACCATTTTTGCGCAATCCAGGTAGAGCAAATTGTCTTCATTCTTTGCATAGATGCGCCGGATGCCGATTTAAAAATCTTGAAACGATTTGACACGCAAGCGATACGCTACTATCGGACATTTATTTCAAATGAGCCGCCGCCGGGAGAAAACAAGGGATTTTTACGGATTGCAATTCTCCACTTAAGAGATCCTCATCCGCCGGAAAAACTCACGGCGGAACAAAAAGAAGGCCTCTTTTCTCTTGCGAAAAAATACAACCCCGATCTGCATACAGACGAATTTGACACCATGCTCCAAGGACTCAATTCTCGATTTCTCAGATCGATGACAAGCGAAAGGCTAAATATCGCTTTGGAAATGTTTTTTCGGGCAAAAGAACGGGACCAATGCCAATACGAAGTGCGCAAAAATGAAAATTGGAAAACGTCGAAAGCGCCCTCTCTCCAAATCATGCTAGCCTGGCGCAATGTTCCAAAATCGGGATTCCTCTATCGGCTGGCCCGGATCATTCATGCGCACAAACTCGCTCTAAAAAGAGTGACCTGCACTTACATCAATCCTTATAAAACGGATAATATTTTAATTCTCTCTTTGGGGTTGCATGGAATGCAAGGAGGGTCGGCCTGGGAAGAAACCGATATCGACGATTTACTGCGCGAAATTTGCCTTCTCAAATACTTTGAAGCGGAAGATGCCGTTGCGACGACATTTGTCCAGCCCCGCCTCATCACAGGGAATGAAGGACATTTAGTCCGCAGTTTCATTAGCTTCGTCCATCAAACTCTTGTGTACGCAGATCCAAATATCTATACATTTGATGCCATCGTAGAAGGACTGTGCCGCCATCCGGAACTCACAATATCCCTTTGCAAGGCCTTTGAGGCCAAATTCCATCCCCAAACCCACAATCTGAAAGCCTACGCAGCGAAAGAAGAGGAAATCTCCCGCCTGATTGAACATCTCGACACGGGACATGCCATCAATGATGCAAAGCGCAAAAATATCCTCAAACAAACACTTTCGTTCATCAAGCACACGCTCAAAACCAACTTTTACCGCCATAATAAAAGCGCCTTTAGCTTTAGACTCGATCCGAAATATCTCGATTTTGTCCCCTACGAGAGAAAAGATAAATTCCCGGAACTTCCGTTTGGTATTTTTTTCATTCGGGGCATGCATTTTTTAGGATTTAACATCCGATTTAAAGATCTTTCCCGCGGAGGCGTGAGAACCGTGACTCCTGAAAAATGGGAACAGCATTTCCTCGAGAGAAACAACATTTTTTCAGAAGCCTACAATCTCGCCTATACACAGCAGAAAAAAAACAAAGACATTCCTGAAGGAGGAGCCAAAACAGCCATCCTCCTCAAACCTTTCGATGTCTTTGCCAAAGAGCTCGAAATCTACAAAACTGAATTGGAAGAATCCTCCCTTGATCCCGCCGTGATTGAAGAGCGGTGCAAACTCTTTCAAAGCGAACATAAAAAAGCCTTTCTTTTTGGCTCGCAAAGAGCGTTTATAGAAAGCTTTATGACGCTCATTAACTGCGATGAAGAAGGGGTGCTGCGCTCTAAATCGATTGTGGACTACTACCGAAAGCCGGAATATATCTATCTTGGCCCGGATGAAAATATGCTCAATGAAATGATTGTTTGGATTGCAAACTATGCAGTGGAGCAAAATTACAAAGTAGGCAGATCCTTCATGTCGAGCAAGCCGGGGGCGGGGATTAACCATAAAGAATATGGGGTTACTTCGTTTGGCCTGCACGTCTACTTGCATCAAACGCTTCTGTTTCTCGGAATCAATCCCGAAAAAGATCCCTTCACAATCAAAATTTCAGGGGGGCCGGATGGGGATGTTGCAGGAAATGAGATCTTAAATCTCTATAAATACTATCCAAAGACAGCCAAACTCTTAGCTCTCACCGATGTATCGGGAACAATTTTCGATCCGAATGGATTGGATCTTCGCGAGATGGAAAAACTTTTTCAAGAAAGCCTTCCGATCCGCAATTATCCTGCAAAGCTTCTTTCCGAAGGAGGATTTCTCCTCGATTTGCGCAGCCAAGAAAAGTTGAGCGCCCTTTCTCGGCAAACGCTTCTTCTTCGAAAAAAAGAGGGAAAGGTCGTAGAAGAGTGGCTTTCCGGGAGCGAAATGAATCACCTCTTTCGGAACAATGTCCACCAAGTGAAAACAAATGTTTTTGTTCCGGGAGGAGGAAGGCCCCGAACATTGAATGAAAATAATTACCAAACCTATCTCGATGAACAGGGAAAACCGACTTCGCAGGCCATTGTCGAGGGGGCGAATCTATACTTGACGCCGGGAGCGAGACGAAGCCTTGAAAAGTTAGGCCTGCTCGATCTCAAAGATAGCTCGTGCAATAAAGGGGGCGTGATCTGCTCTTCTTTTGAAGTTCTGGCCGGTCTTTGTCTTAGCGAAGAAGAATTTTTGAAAGAAAAAAAAGAATACGTAGCGCAAGTTCTCGAACTGATTGGAAAAGCTTCTTTAAATGAGGCAAAGCTCTTACTTGAGACGCATAAAGAAACGGGGCAATACCTGACTGAAATCTCAGATAAGATCTCGGAGAAAATCAATCTCTTTAAATACCAGCTTCTAGATTATCTTTTGGAAATAGATCTGCCGCAAAAAACAAGCGATCCGTTGATTAAAGCTCTATTTCTCTATTGCCCGCCTCTTTTACGAGAGCGCTATCCAAAAAGAATCCTCGCCATGCCGGAGATCCATAAAAAGGCAATCATCGCCTGCTATCTAGCCTCCCACCTCGTTTATACGCGGGGGATCGAATGGACTCCCAATATCGCCGATCTTCTCCCCTCTCTTACAAACGATCCCCACCTGATGGATTCGTAA
>CAYOMT010000081.1:0-6458 GCA_964405125.1 uncultured bacterium | reverse complement strand
AAAGTCCTAAAATCTTCAGACACAATTTTTACACCCACTTCCAAAGAAGTATTCCACGCTCGATTCACAGAAGATCTGCAAATCAATATATCGCCCCGATGAGCCGGATGAATAAATCGAACAGAATCAATGCCTAAAGTCACGCAAACAGAGCCGGAATGCCGCTTGCAAACAATCGCCGCTAGATTATCGGCTATTTGCAATGCCCGCCCCCCAAATAACGTTCCGTGGGGATTTAAATCATTCGGGAAAACTTCTACGACTTGATCGATAATGGCAGATGCAGAAACAACTTTGCCTTCCATATTATACCCTCTTATATTTTAACTACTAACAAGAGTGCATAATAAAGAGCAAGCGATGATAAATGCTGATAAGTATCTATCATCGCTTATAAAAATATAAAAACAAGAATTATCGTTTAGAGAATTGGAAGCGTTTACGGGCTTTCTTATGGCCGTATTTTTTACGCTCTTTCTTGCGGGAATCGCGAGTTAGAAATCCGAGCTGGTTCAATTCGGGACGGACGCTTTCATCGCTTTCGACGAGAGCTCTGCTGATCCCTAAACGGGTTGCGATGGCTTGAGCCTCAAGACCGCCGCCTTTCACTCGAATCACGAGATCCACTTTAGCTGGATCAGAAAATTTAGTCACTGGAGCAAGAATCAAATCGCGCTGAAGCTGCAATGGAAAATACTCTTCAAATCCACGGCCATTGACATCAATGATCCCCGTCCCTCTTCTAAGGCGCACGGAGGAAACAGAAGTTTTTCTGCGACCAATTCCAATCGTCTCTTTCTCTTTCTGCATTGTACAAATCCTTAAATATTAACAGGGGTTGGGTTTTGAGCTTGCATTGTATGATCAGGCCCTACGAAAATACGGAGCTTTTTTACTTGTTGGCCGCCCAAACGAGTTTTAGGCATCATGCCCTCAATCGCTCGCTTTAAAATATAAGCAGGGCGGCGAGCTCTCATCGTTCCTAAAGGAACTTCTCTCAAGCCCCCTATGAACCCAGTGTAGCGTTTATAGATCTTGCGCGCTTCTTTCATTCCCGTCACAGCGACTTTTTCAGCGTTGATAATCACAACTGTGTCTCCGCAATCGACATTCGAAGTAAAGTCAGGGCGGTGTTTCCCTCGCAGCACTTTCGCTACTTCCGAGGAAAGACGACCGAGGTTTTTTCCCTCAGCATCGAACAGGAAGCATTTCCGAGAACTGAGCGCTTGGGCCTTTGTTAAAATAGAGGTCTTTTGTTTGAAATTCATGGTTAGAAACCTTTTAAGCTAAAACGAAATCAGGAGGATATCCCATTTCTCCTATTTTCCGAAAGAGTTTTTTCATATTCTTTTAAAATATTCTCTTGGAGTTTGTCTGCGATTCCAGGTTTCGTCGCTTTTAGAGGTTATTTTGGTCGATTTTAGATTCAAATTCGGGTATATCTAGCGCTGGAACCGCAACGGCACCTGAATTTGAATCTAAAATCGACTCAAAAGAACCCTAAAATCGACAGAAACTGAAATCGCAGGCAAACTCTTATCTCTTGCGAAACGAAAACTTTTTCGGCTATACTTCCTACCCATTATGATTCTACGAGAACCAAAAACTTATTTTATCCGCACATACGGCTGTCAAATGAACGAGCTGGACACCCAAATCATGCAGGGACAGCTTGAAAAACGGGGCCTTTCCCTCCTCGATGATGAAGAAAATGCCGACCTTCTCATTTACAACACCTGTTCCATCCGGGATTTAGCAGAAAGAAAGGTCATGGGGAAGCTGGGCCAGCTCGGGCGGGGTAAAAAAAAGCATATCATCGGCGTCACCGGCTGTATGGCGATGGCAAAAAAAGATTCGCTATTTCGCAAATTCCCCCACCTCGACTTCGTAGTCGGAACCAATAACATCACCGACCTTGGAACCGTTCTCGACGAAGTCCTCTATACCCAAAAACAAGTCTATAAAACAGAAGATCGATTCGAAGAAAATTTAGATTATTTAGCAGCCAAGCGCGACCACCCCATCAAAGCCTTTGTATCGATCATCCGCGGCTGCGATAAATTCTGCACCTATTGCGTCGTCCCCTACACGCGGGGCGGAGAGGTATCCCGCCCTCCGGAAAGCATTCTCGAAGAGTGCAAACAACTCATAGACAGCGGCTATAAGGAAATCACCCTCCTAGGACAGAACGTAAATAGCTACGGCAAAGACCAGCCCGAATGGAACTGCCTTTTCCACGATCTTCTCTACAGAATCGACAAAATTCCCGGAATGCAAAGGGTCCGTTTCATCACCTCGCATCCGGTAGACATCACATTGGATCTCATGTACGCCGTAAGGGACCTCCCTTCCCTTTGCGAATTTGTCCACTTCCCCATTCAGGCCGGATCCAACCGCATTCTTAAAAAAATGCATCGAATCTACACAAAGGAACAGTACTTTGAAAAGGTGGAGCAGCTCCGCCAGATCGTTCCCAATGTTTCCCTCGGCACAGATATGATCGTTGGCTTCCCGACAGAAACCGAGGAAGAATTCCAAGAAACTCTGGACGCCATCCGAAAAATCCGCTATTCGGTTGGATTTTTCTATGCCTATAGCCAGAGGAAAGGGACTCCGGCAATGCGCTGGAAAGACGACATTCCCGAAGAAGTTAAGCAAGATCGATTGCAGCGTCTTCTCGATCTGCAAGACACCATTGGCAACGAAATCCGGCAAGAGATGCTCGGAACGACCCAAGAAGTTCTCGTCGAGCGCTTCAACAAAGACGGGAAGATGCTCAAAGGGCGCACTCGATGCTGGAAAAAGGTAATTTTTGAGGGGCCGGAAACACTCATTGGGACGCTCCAGAGCGTGAAGATTCATAGCTATAGTTTTGAAACTCTCATTGGAGAGCCCGTCAAAACATCTTTGGGAATGATCCAATAAACTGTCCCTTTCAAAAAAAACTTGCTAACCAATTTATTTTTTGATTAAAATACCTGCCGTTTCAAAATCCACCTTACAAAAGGGAAATTATGTTGCGGCTCACACGATCTGTTACTTATAGCGACACAATACAACAATTCTTCGCAGAAAAACCTGCGCGGGATGCACTCCATGTAGCGGCAAGAACGTCTCAAGCATTTTTTGGGGCAGGCTGCGCCCTTTCTGCGGTATCCGTCTTTATGCATTTCAATCCGCTGCTCTCCGGAGGATTCTTCCTTTTCCATGGGCCCGTCATTCTCCTCCATACCCTCGAAGCCATTGCTTGTTACGATCTGGCTAAATTATCTGCCAACGTCGCCTCCCTTTTCCACAGCAATATCCTGTCTCAAACGGCAAAAAAATATTTAGGATCTTCTCGTTATGCTGAGATGACAACGAAGGCGATCATTTTCTTTGAAAGCAAATCCCAAGCCGAGAATCATACAGGAAAGAAAACTCCCGGTGAACTTGCTTCCTCCCTCTTACAGGGGACAGCAGCTCTTCATCTAACAAAACCTTATGTGGAGAAGGCATTGAATAAAAAGTACGATTGATCCAAGTTTTACATTTCGCACATTCTTTGGAATTGCTCCTCAGACAAAATCGATATACCAAGCTCTTTTGCCTTGGTATATTTAGAACCGGGGTCGCTCCCCGCGAGGACGTAATCGGTATTCTTGCTCACCGAACCGGAGACTTTCCCCCCTCTTTCTTTGATCAGCGCTGCCGCCTCATCTCTTGAATAGCGTTCCAAAGCCCCGGTCAAAACGAAGATCTTCCCTGAAAAAATATGACCCGTCATTTTGGCTTTCATTTTTTGAGGATGGATGCCGTGAGCAAGCAAGCTGGCAATCTCCGCGCGATTTTCCGGATCTTGAAAGAATGCATAAATGGCAGATGCGGTTTTATCTCCAATCCCCTCAATCGAATTAAGCTCTTCTTCCTTCATCTCCAGCAAAGTAGCGACATCGCGCGCCTCCGCTGCCAACGCCTCCGCCGTTTCTATGCCCACATACGGAATGCCAAGGCCCATAATCAAGCGCGACAAGGGACATTTCCGAGAGCGTTCAATGCTTTCCAAAAGATTTTGGATTGATTTTTCTTTAAAACCATCCAGCTTAGAAAGATCTGATTCCGTTAAAAGATAAATATCGGACACTCTGCTCACAAGCCCCTTTTCGACAAGCTGCTGTACCACTTTTTCTCCCATGTGCTCAATATCCATGGCATGCTTTGAAGCAAAATAAGCTATTTTTCTCGTTCTTTGTCCATAACAGGACGGGTTTGGACAACGGACAGCCACCTCGCCATCTCTATGAACCACATCCGTTTTACAAATAGGGCAACATTTCGGCATATGCCATGGTTTAGTTTGACTTTGTCTTTTCGCAAGATCCACTTCCACGACCTTAGGAATGACATCGCCCCCTTTTTCAATGACGACAACATCTCCAATCCGAATGTCTTTACGAGCCACTTCCTCTTGGTTGTGAAGCGTCGCTCTTGAAATGGTGCTTCCCGCAAGAAAAACAGGCTCGAGCTCGGCGACCGGAGTCAAAATACCGGATCTGCCCACCTGTACAGTGATATCGAGAATTTTCGTAGAAACCTGCTCTGGAGCAAATTTATAAGCCACGGCAAATCGAGGTGTTTTTCCTGTAGAGCCCAACACCTGGTGCAAAGAAAGGTCATTCACTTTCACGACAATCCCGTCAATTTCAAAAGGCAATGATTTTCTTATCGCATGAATTTCTTCAGCAAAATGGAGAATCCCTTTTAAATCTTGATCCACGTGAATATGCCGAAAATCAGCCACGGGAAGCCCCCATTTCTTCAGCAAATGATGGAGCTTTTCTTGCGATTTGACAGGAGCTTGTCCTTCCGCCATTCCATAGCAGACAATATGAAGCTTTCTTTTTGCCACCTCGCTTGGGTGCAGCAATTTTAAAGAACCCGCAGCGGCGTTCCGAGGATTTGCAAATGTTTCGAGTCCAGCTTCTTCTCTTTCGCAATTGATCTGATCAAATGCCGCAAGAGTCAAATACACTTCGCCGCGCACCTCAAAATCGTCGGGAAAATCATCCCCTAAAAGCTCTAAGGGGACCGTTGGAATTGTTTTGATATTCGCGGTCACATCATCGCCCATCTTTCCATTGCCGCGCGTTAAAGCATGGAAAAGCTTGCCCTTTTTATAGCGCAAAGAAATCGCCGTCCCATCCATTTTCAATTCAGAGCAAAAGGCAACATCGTTTCTCTCCAGCAGCTTATAAACTCTCTTTAAAAAATCTCCCACTTCCTCTTCCGAATATGTATTTGCAAGGGACATCATGGGCATCATGTGCGCTTTTTGCTGGAATCCGATAGTTGGCGCTTCGGCGACTCTTTGCGCCGGAGAATTGGCCAGAATATCCCCCGGATGCTCCTTTTCATACTCTCGCACAAGGAGCATGAGCCTATCATATTCAAAATCAGAGATTACGGGATTTGTTTCATCATAGTAGTGGCGATCGTGCTCAATTAATTCTAAGACAAGCTTTTGATATTCCTTAAACGTTTTTATACTTTGCACATTCCACCTCAAAAATCATCGTGGCAAGTGGAGCTAGACGAATCCATATCCCCTGTTCATCCTTGCGAATCTCGCCATTTAACTGACCCGACCCTCCATATTTTCTCTCATCGGTACTAAAAATCTCGACCATTTTTTTCACATTCGGAAGAGGAATGCGATAATCGGAACAAAAATCCGGAGAGAAATGATGGACAAAAAAAAGAGGATTTTTCTCGCTCGAATAGCGCAAATAAGAAATCACGCTATGGTCTGCATCCGAAAAATCAACCCATTCATACCCGCTCCAATCAAAATCCTTTTCCCAAAACTGACTGTATTTCAAATATAAAAAATTTAAATCTGAAATCATCCGCTGCAGCCCTTCGTGCAATGGATATTTGAGAAGATGCCACTCGAGTTCCTGCATGCAATTCCACTCCGACCACTGCCCCAATTCAGATCCCATGAAAAGAAGTTTTTTTCCCGGATGGCCCAACATATAGCTATAAAAAAGACGGACGCCTGCAAATTTCTGCCAATCGGGACCCGGCATTTTCCCAATCAAACTCCCCTTCCCGTGCACCACTTCGTCATGCGATAAAACAGACATAAAATGTTCAGAAAAAACATAGAGCAAACTAAACGTCAATTCGTTCTGATGATATTTCCGATAAATCGGATCTCTCCCAAAATACCGGAGCGTATCATTCATCCATCCCATATTCCATTTGAGATCAAACCCAAGTCCCTCAAAATGAGTCACTCCCGTATAAGAAGACGACTCTTCGGCAATCATGATGCATCCGGGAACTCGCTGATGAACAATGGCATTCAAATGTTTTAGGAACTCAATTGCCTCTAAATTATAGTTGCTTCCATCGGGATTGGGAATCCACTCGCCTACTTTCCGTCCATAATCGAGATAAAGCATCGAAGCCACGGC
>CAYOMT010000080.1:4952-6590 GCA_964405125.1 uncultured bacterium | reverse complement strand
GGAAAAGTTTCTCGAAAAAGCTCCTTGCCGCGTCATTTTTTGCAAAACTTGATTTGCCGAGGTTGAAAGCCGCGCATACACATCTTCTGTTTCTCCGATGTCTACAATCATTCCTTGTTTCATGACAGCCACTTGATCGGAAAGATAGCGGACAATGGCAAGGTCGTGAGAGATAAAAAGAAGGGTGAGTCCGAGTTCATTTTTGAGTTTCACGAGGAGATTGACAATCTGCGCTTGGATCGAGATATCGAGCGAGGAAATCGGCTCGTCGCAGACGAGAAATCGAGGGTTTAAGGAAAGAGCTCTTGCAATTGCGATTCTTTGTCTTTCCCCTCCGCTAAATTCATGAGGGTATCGTTTTTTCGCATGAGAAGGAATTCCCACGAGATGAAGGAGTTCATCGACCCGATCGGGAAGGGAGTGGATCTTTGTCGGTTCTTTCAGAATCTGTTCGATATTGAGTCTAGGATTGAGCGAGGAGTAGGGATCTTGAAAGACGATTTGCATCCTTCGGCATAAATCGAGGCTTTGTTTATGTGTGATTTCCCCGTTTTCAAAAAAAATTTTCCCCGATGTAGACGGAATGAGGCGAAGAATCATTTTGGCAAGAGTAGATTTCCCCGAGCCGCTTTCTCCGATCAGTCCCAAAACCTTTCCTTTTTCAATGGAAAAAGAAACATCTTTCACTGCAAATATCGGTTGTTTTTTTAATAAAAATAGCTTGGATAGATGCTTGATTTCAATCATATCATCCCTGTGAAGGATAGATTTTTCCAGCAAGCGGCGGATCCAAAAAAAGGAGGGGATTTTTCGCAAATTGCCATTTTATCCGGGCAGCGCGATGCAAAAGGGCAGCCGTGAATGGGTTTTGTTAAAGACGGGGCCTTTCCTTCAATGACTCTAAGCGGCTCTGATTTCGGGTGATCCATTTTAGGTCTGGCATTGAGAAGCATTTGAGTGTATGGATGGCGCGGGTTTTGAAAAATATCTTTGGCTTCTCCTTGCTCGACGATTTTTCCTGCATAAAAAACGAGAATCCGATCGCAGATTTTCCTCACAATTTCTAGATCGTGCGAAATCAAAATCACGCTCATTTGGAACTCTTTTTGAATTTCTCGGATGAGATCGATGATTTGCGCTTGGGTTGCGGCATCGAGGGCAGTTGTTGGCTCATCGGCAATTAAAAGACGGGGATTGCAGGCAAGAGCAATTGCGATGGCAACCCTTTGCCTTTGCCCTCCGCTGAGTTCATGAGGATATTGTTCGGCTTTTGCTTTCGGATCGGAAATCCCAACGAGTTTTAAAAGATCTAAAGCTTTTGCAAAAGCTTCTTTTTTATTTGCTTTTTTGTGATAGATCATCCCTTCTGCAATCTGGGTAGAGATTTTCATCGTGGGATTTAGGCTCGTCATCGGATCTTGAAAAATAAGGCCGATTTTCGATCCCAATACTTTGCTACTTTCGGAAATGAGATCGATCCCTTCAAAGTAGGCATTTCCTTCAATCTTTGCTTTGGAGATAAGTCCTGCGATGGCTTGGACTGCTGAAGTTTTTCCGCACCCGCTTTCGCCGACAATTCCGAGGATTTCTCCAGAAAATACTTCAAAGTCAATCCCGCGCACAGCATAAGAAACTTCT
>CAYOMT010000080.1:0-4852 GCA_964405125.1 uncultured bacterium | reverse complement strand
TAAAGCCATACTTGCAGTAGAATAAGGGATCGTGTATTTCTGGGATATATGTTTACTCGTACAAAAATTGTTTGCACAATTGGCCCGGCTGTTTCCTCTTATGAGAAAATGGTGGCGCTCATTGATTCCGGGATGAATGTCGCCCGCCTTAATTTCAGCCACGGCACTCATGAGGAGCACGAGCGAAATATTTCCCTTCTTAAAAAAGCGAGAAAAGAGAAAAAGCAGCCCCTTGCCTTGATGCTCGATATGAAAGGGCCGAAAATCCGCGTCGATAAAGTCCAAAACGATGCGCTGGTTTTAAAGGCAGGACAAAGAATTCGGCTCGTTGAGAAAGGAGATGGATCTCCCGATGCAATCCCTTTCCATCCGGCGGTTGTGATGGAGGCGCTCCACATTGGGATGACGATCCTCTTTGACGATGGGTATATCATAGGCAAAGTGGTCGAGGCTTCTTCCAAAGAAGTGAGGGTAGAGATCCAAAATCCGGGCGTTTTAAAAAGCGGGAAAGGGATCAATATCCCTGGCGCTATTTTGCCTCTTCCTGCGATGACGGAATCCGATCTCGAAGATCTAAAATTCGGATGCAAACACGATGTCGATTTTGTCGCCGCTTCCTTTATCCGTTCGGCGCATCATATTCTTTCGATTAAAGAATATTTAGCCGAGCAAGGATCTCCGCATATGCCGGTCATTGCGAAAATCGAAAGCACGCAAGGTCTTGAGAATTTCGATCGGATTGTGCAATCTGCAGATGGAATCATGGTGGCGCGCGGAGATCTGGGCGTTGAAGTGGATCTCGCGAGAATTCCCGGTTTGCAAAAAATGATGATCCGCAAATGCTATCAAGCTTCGAAGCCGGTCATTACGGCTACGCAAATGCTCGAGTCGATGATTGGAAATCCACGTCCCACCCGAGCCGAAGTCTCGGATGTGGCCAATGCGGTATACGATTGTACTTCAGCGGTGATGCTTTCTGCAGAAACGGCTGTCGGAAAATATCCGATTGAAGCGGTCTCTTTGATGAAAAAGATTGCCAAAGAGGCTGAATCTGATTTTGATTACGAGAAATTTTTTGACCAGAATTCACTGCGCGACTATCGAGATATTTCCTCTTCTGTCGCATTGGCTGCTGTAAAAACGGCATATAGCGCAAATGCAAAGGCGATTTTTGCTTTGACAACAAGCGGCGCTACCGCCCGTTTGGTCTCTCGATTTCGTCCAAAAATGCCCGTGATTGCGGTGACATCGAGTGAAAAGCATTATCACCAACTCGCTTTGAGCTTTGGCGTCATGCCTGTTTTTTGCCCCGACTGCAAAGATCCTAAGGCGGCTTTTGCGATCGCAAGCGAATATGCCCTATCGCACGGGCTCATCGAGTTTGGGGATGTCGTGGTTGTGACTTCGGGAGTTCCTTTCGGAAAGAAGGGGACGACGAATATGATGATTGTCGAAAGCATTGGGGATGTTCTTGTTCGCGGATCGATTGGATTTGGCCCAAAGACAAAAGGCAAGGTATTTCATCTCCTCTCGCCCGAAGGGACCTCTTCTCACTTAGTCAAGGACAAGCTCGTCGTCCTTTCCCACTGCGATGATACCTTCATGCCTCTTTTGAAAGAAGCTCGTGGCGTCATTTTGCAAAATTGGATCAGCGATACGGCATCCGAGAAATATGCGATCGCCCTGGCAAAGAATTTGAATATCCCGATTATCACAAGAGCAGATGGCGCTCTCACAGCCTTAGAGCCGGGAGAAGAGGTCACCTTAGATCCTAAGAAAGGTCTTATTTACAAAATCGATTGAAACAGAGGATGCTTGCTGCTGCAATGGGCGCTGTTTCCGATCTTAGGACATGGGAGCTGATGGAAGAACCCATCCCCTTTCCATCCAACAATACGAGCTCTTCTTTGGAAAAACCGCTCTCCGGACCTGTGATGAAAAGGACGTTGGAAAGACATTTCCAATCAAGTTTTGAATGTGATGGGCGTATATCCCCGAAATAGATTTCTCCTTCTTTGATGAGTAAAGAGCTTAGATGAGGAAGAATTTCAAGATGGGGCAGATAGAGCCGTTTTGATTGTTTGAGAGCAGAAATTGTGATGGTTCTCATCCTTTCCAATTGATGTTCTGAAAAAGACTCCTGCGTCGATTTATCTGCCGGATAGAAATAAAAAGCATCTACGCCAAGCTCTGTTCCCTTTTCTAAGACCCATTCTAATTTTGAAGGACGCATGAAGGGGATTCCTAGGAGCACTTGAACTTTTGGCGGGATTGTTTTTTGCGTATGCAAAATATGGAGGGAAGTTTGTTCTTTGCCAATTTTTTCAATTTTGCCTTTAGCAAGGCTTCCCAGACCATTGACAAGTTCCATTTCGTCGCCTTCTTCCGCGCGAACAACTCTTGTCAAATGGTGGTGTTCATTGCCTCGAATGAGGACTGTAGATCCTGTGAAGAACTCTTCTAAAAGATAAAATCTTTCCATAAAACTCAAATTTACAATGATCCAGGCCTGCAGAGAGATCGTTTAAAAATTTCCGATAAATTATTTTTTAGATCCAGCGGCAAGTGGGGATCGGCTAATTTTTTTAAAGTGGCTAAATCGAGAATTTCAAACACGCTAAAACGCTCGTAATGGCGAAGGATCGGTTTATATCCGGTAAAGTTGAAAACGAGTTTGAAGCGGTAATCCTCGAGAAGAGTTTGTTTTAGGTCCGAATAATAAATGATTTCATCGACTTCCATGAGAGGCACGTTTCGGCAGGAGTCGGGAGCGAGCAAAGAGAGGAAATTGGAAGGATAAATCATTTTCAAAGTGGGAAGGTGGGGGATGAGTTCATTGAGATGGAGTGGATCTTGAGGAAGAATGATGCAGATGCAGTCTTGGCGAAACCGTTTATAGAGTGTTTTTAGCGTTTGCTGTTTCCATCGGTTGTGCTGCCAGAGCCACTCGCCGGGATATTTTTTGATGCTCTCTTGCATTAAGGATAACGCTTGGTCCATCATCGAAGTGACGGCTTCTTCTAAAGGCTTTGAAAGATCGGGCCAAATGGGATCCGAGTAATGGATTTTGTATTTGCCTTTGAGCCTTTGAGTCGAAGCAAAAATAATGGGGCTTCCGGTTTTATAGGCAAGAAGCGCTGGAGCCGTCGACGTCCAGGCCCGTCTTCCGAGGAAGGGGAACGAATATCCGCTATCCGGCATCCCTTGATCGCCCACAATGCCGAGGAAAATACCTTTTTTTAAAGCGCGGAAACCCTCTCGGACCGCATTGTGCGGCGAAATGATTTTCCCCCCGTTTTTTTCTCGAATGGAAACAATCCATTGATAAAGGCGCTTATTTTTAATCGATTTTCCAATGGCCATACCGCGCATTCTCGTGGTTCCATCTAAAAAGAGAACCTCCCAATTCGACTGATGGCCGCAAAAGAAAATAATTCCCTTTTCCTCAAGGTAGAGCTGATTTGCAACTTCCGGATTTTCGCATTCAATCACTTTGGAAAAGTCGGTTTCTCTCGCAAGCCTTGCATACTCAAGGCAGTTGATGGCTAAATTTTGAAATGATTTTTTTGCCGTTGCAATGAGCTCTTTTTTTGTGAAGGCAAGATCTGTTGCAAGAGCTAAATTGCTTAAAGTTCTTTTTCGGTAATCCCGCATGCAATAAAAGGCGATATTCCCTAATTTTTTCCCAATCCAGTGGATCCAAGAATAGGGCATGAGGCTGAAGGGAAAGGTGGCCGTCCGAATGAGAATGTAATGGAGGGTCTCTTTATTCACAGGCTTTCATGAGTTGATCGAGTTGTTTGGAAAAGTCTAGATGGGCGACGCTATTGCGGATCTTGAGCGCGCTATCTCTAGTTTTGGGATGGCTTAGACAAGTTTCTAAGGCATTTTTTAAAGAATCGATTTCCAAAAGATCCTCTATGAGAACCCCATTATTTTCCGTCAGAATTTCATGCCCCCCATTATGCTTTGACGAGACAATAAATAAGCCCATGGCAAGAGCTTCAATTGTGACATTGGCAAACGGATCGTAAAACGAAGGGATGACGAGCGCATCGGATAGTTGGTAAAAGGGGGTGATATCCTGGATGGATCCGAAAAATCGGACTTTGTTTTGCAAGCCGAGCTGAATGGCTTTGGCTTGGAAGGTTTCGATTTGGTTGTCTTTGCCGACGATAGAGAGGTGGAAGGGGCGAGTTTTCATCCGGGAAAGGGCTTCGAGTAAAACATTGAGTCCTTTGCGAAGATATCCATTTCCGATGAAGAGAAAATGAAAACAGTCGGGATCGAGATGGAGTTTTTTTGCGATTTCTCTTTTCCCCTCTTCCCTTTTGGAAAACGGGATTTCCATCTCTTTCCACTCCACTCCGTTGTGAATGACTTCGATTTTTTTCGGATCGATTTTGTAATATTCAAGAAGCTCTTTTTTTACCATGTGCGAATTGGCGATGATTTTCTGTAATCTCGGATTTTCGAAGGCAGATTTTTCAAGTTCGAGAATTTTACGGTGCATCGGATTCATAAGACACATCCAATGTTTGAATCTCCCTTCTGTGAGTATTCGGCTTTTGAGATAGGAAATGTGCACTCCATTTCCCGCCCTAAAATGGGTTTGGAAGCGGTTGCGATCCATCCCGAAGATGAGATCCGGTTTTTCTTTTTCAATCCAAGAAGCTGTCTGCCGATCAAATTGCTCCATGCGCAAAAAAGAAGGCCAGGGAAGAGTTTTAAAAGGATAAAAAGAGATGCTTGCGTTGGATGAGGGCTTTGTGGGGCCTGTTGTCAAGATGGAGACTTTCGCTCCGAGCGTTGCAAAGGCGGCGGCGATCCGGGAGGCATATTTTTCAAGACC
>CAYOMT010000079.1:0-6642 GCA_964405125.1 uncultured bacterium | reverse complement strand
CTTGATTAGACTTGGCCTCGTATGGCGGAAAAAACCGAAAAGGCGACACCAAAAAAACTAAAAGACGCCCGAAAAAAAGGGCAAGTCGCAAAAATCCAAGATCTCCCCGCCGCGTTCACATTCATTGTTTCGATTAGCTCAACGCTCATCTTCATGTCTTATTTTTTCAATCAAATCGGCCCTTTCACAATCTCCATATTCCGCGGCGTTGCCAACGCCCAAGAAGATTTTGAAAGCAAAATGCCCTCCTATTTTTTATCCGCTCTCCACGTCATCATGAACTGCAGCTTCCCGATCATGCTCTTTGTTTGCATTGTTGGCATCATCGTCAGTTTTTTGGTCGTAGGCCCCGTTTTTTCCTTCGAGGCCATGAAATTCAATTTAAAAAAACTCAATCCGATTGAAGGGATCAAGCAAAAATTCAAACTCAAGGTCTTGATCGAACTGCTCAAATCGATCTTTAAAATCACAGGAGCAAGCCTCATCATCTATTTCCTCATCATGAACATGCTTCCGCAGATCATTTCCTCCGTCCTTCTTCCTATTCCCGGCAGCGCTGCCATTGTCCACGATTTTCTTGTCAAAGCAGCCATCCAAGTTGGACTCTTTTTCCTCTTTATTGCCCTTTTTGACTTAGCGTTCCAAAAAAAGAATTTCGCAAAAGAAATGATGATGGAAAAATTCGAGATCAAACAAGAATACAAAGACACCGAAGGAGACCCCCTCATCAAAGGACAAAGACGGCAGCTCCAAAGGGAAATCGCCTACCAAGAAGGCCCTTCGTCAGCTAGACGCGCGCGCGCAATCATCACAAACCCAACCCACATTGCCGTCGCGATTAAATATAACCCCGAAGAAGAGCCGGCTCCCATCATTTTAACCATGGGGGTGGGCCAGATTGCCGAACAAATTATTAAAATAGGTGTCGAAAACAAAATCCCAATCATGCGAAATGTAGATTTAGCAAGAGCTCTGTACACGAAAGGGAAAATCGCCGATTATGTTCCGGAGGATAGCTACCAAGCCGTCGCAGAAATCCTAAAATGGATTGACTCCTTGGAAAATAATCCAGATATCAATACAGAGTTATTTAAGTAGGTAAACAATAGTGAATAAAACCCTCGAAAAAATCTATCACACTTTAGGAGGGCCGAGAGCTCTTAGCCTTGCATCCCGCTCTAGCGACCTGATGCTCGCCGCCATCATTGTCGCCATCATCATGATGCTCATTTTCCCCGTTCCCCCGAATGTCATCGACCTCCTCATTTCCGTAAACCTCGCCGTATCGATTTCCCTTCTCTTTGTCTCTCTTTACATCCAAAAAGCAGTGCACCTCTCTATTTTCCCATCGCTGCTTTTGATCACAACGCTCTACCGCCTCGGCGTCAATATCTCCTCCACAAGACAGATCCTCCTCCACCACAACGCCGGAAGAATCATCCATGCATTCGGAACTTTCGTCGTCGGAGGCAACTACGTCGTGGGAGGCGTTGTCTTCCTCATCATTACAATTGTCCAATTCATCGTCGTTACAAAAGGGGCTGAAAGGGTCGCTGAAGTCGCCGCCCGTTTCACTTTGGATGCGATGCCGGGAAAACAGATGTCGATCGACGCCGACTTAAGAGCCGGCATCATCGATCAGCAGCAAGCTAGAGAATTGCGTTTAGGGCTAAATAAAGAAAGTCAGCTTTATGGAGCCATGGACGGCGCGATGAAATTCGTCAAAGGGGATGCCATTGCCGGGATTGTCATTGCCGTCATCAACGTCATCGGGGGTCTGATCATAGGCGTCACGCAGCACCACATGACCGCTGCCCAGGCAGCTAAAATCTATACGCTCCTTTCCATCGGGGATGGTCTTGTCTCCCAAATTCCTTCTTTGATGATTGCGATTGCAGCAGGTATCGTAACAACGCGCGTATCGAGCGAAAGAAAGGACGCAAACCTTGGGAAAGATATCTCGGAGCAATTGCTAAGCCAGCCAAAAGCCCTCGCCATTTCCGGCTCGATCTTAGCCCTTATGTCCTTGATTCCAAGCTTTCCCGCATGGCCATTTCTCACATTGGCCGGCATCGTGGGCGGCATTGGATATGTTTTTCTAAAAAATTCAAAACGGGTTGCCGCGAAAGCCGCAGCAGGAATCTCGGCTGTAGACACAGAAGTCTCCGGACATTCCATATCCTCCGGCGGCGCGGAAGAATTTGCACTCACCCTCCCCGTTGTTTTAGCAATCGGCTCTTCCATATCGGTTCTTTTGCGCAAAGATAAACAAGGGCTCACCTTCATCGACCAAATGATCCCTAAAATGCGCCACTCGCTCTATCAAGATTTGGGCGTCCGCTTTCCCGGCGTACACGTAAGAACAGATGCCCACGCTCTTGAAAAAAATGAATACGCCATCCATTTGAACGAAGTCCCCATCCTCCGAGGGAAAATCATTTTGAAACATCTTTTGACAAACGAATCTGAAGAAATGCTCCGAAGATACAACATCCCTTTTATCGTATCGCAGGGAAGTTTAGGAATGCCCGCCTTGTGGGTCGATGAAAAATATCAAGAAATTTTACAAAGAGCCTCTATCCGCTTCTGGACAGGTTTGGAAGTCGTGATTCTCCATCTTTCCAAATTCTATCGCCAGTACGCAAGCGAATTCATCGGCATCCAAGAAGTGAGAGCGATTCTCGAATTTGTCGAAAAATCGTTCCCCGATCTCATCAAGGAAGTCACCCGTCTTGTCCCTTTGCAAAAACTCACAGAAATTCTCCGGAGACTCGTTCAAGAACAAATCTCGATCAAAGACATCCGGACTGTGTTGGAAGCTCTCAGCGAATGGGCCCAAACCGAAAAAGACACCATCCTTCTCACCGAATATGTAAGATCTTCGCTCAAACGATACATCAGCTACAAATATTCTCTCGGCCAATCGGTTCTTTCCGTCTACTTGCTAGACCCTGAAATCGAAGATATGATCCGAGGCGCGATCAAGCAAACCTCGGCAGGCTCGTATCTCGCACTCGATCCCGATTCGGTGCAACTCATCCTCCACGCGCTGCGCACAACCGTCCAACCAACCCCTCCCGGAGGGCAGCCTCCTGTTCTTCTCACCGCCATCGACGTCCGCAGATTCGCTCGAAAATTGATCGAAGGAGAGTTCCCGGATATTCCGGTCGTTTCTTTCCAAGAAATTGTCTCGGAAATTAGAATTCAGCCATTAGGGAGAGTCCAACTGACTTAAGTTATGGGAGACCCCAATATTTCCCCAATCCTTCCCGTTGGCAACCAAGCCGTGCGCCTCATTCAGCAAGAAGCGCGCCAGGCCGGCGCAAAAGCTGTTGAAAGCGAGGGAAATCTCTCGCAATATGTAGAAAACACGCTCTTCAATCCGATGCAGCAAGCGCAGCGATTCCGCGAACTCGACAAATTAAAATCGCAGCAAAACAAAGAACAAGTAGACAATCCCGAAGAAGAGCACATTGTAGGCGTCGAATCCTCAGAGGAAACCGCCTCTCGCTTCCAAAAGAATAATCCAGAACTCCAAAGCCGCACCCTCGCCATTTTGCGAAGCCTCCTCTCTTCAAGCGATACGCCGGAAGAAACTCTTAAAAAAGTATTTTCCATCTATCCCGATCCGGCTCTTGCAGACGAAGCTCTCGATTTTCTCATCGAAACGGCATTGCCCGAAATGCTAGAGATGCTGAAAAAAACCAAAGAACTGCTCAACCAAGACTACGCAAGACAAGTCAAAGCAGGGCGCAATATAGGAATCTGGGCGCGCGAATTTTCTAAAGAGGGCTTAGGAAGCCCGACATCGCTCCGGGATATGTACCGAGATGTGACGGGAAATCCGCGGGATCCCCTCAAACTCTTTGATGAACTTTCCCAAAAATTCCCCTATAATAAACTCAAATCGGTGATCGCATTCCTCCTCCATTCGCTCGGAGGCGATCTTCGATCCAAAGGACCTTCTATCGATCCGGTCAATCTTGCGCGCTTGATTGAAGAAACAAGATCTCTCCAAGGCATTTTGGGAATTTTTCGATTTTTCCAATCGAGATCTAAACTCATCAACGACCTCTTTCAATCCAAAAATCTGGTGCGCCCGCAGCAAGTGAATTTTGAAACCCTCGCGCGGCTCCTCGTAAAAATGCTGGCTGAAAGATTCGTCAGTCCCGAAAAAATCATCCAAACGGCAAAAATGCTCGGCATTGCCGAGGAAATCGCGGCGCAAATCATCATCTATTCCCAGATGTATGACGCGCTAAGACAAATCTCGCCTAAATATTATCGAACGCCGCAACACAAAAACGATCTTGCCAAAGCATTTGTCGATACTCTCGAAGAATTGGACGAAAAATTAGAAAAAAAAGAAGAAGAAGAAAAAAAGAAGAAGAAAAAAAAATCATGACCGATCGATTTTCAGAACTCTTATCGGAACTTGGAAAAATTTTAGGGCTTTCTCTTTCTCCCGATAAATACAACGCCTGTACCATTGAACTTCCCCCTCTTTTCATTCAATTGGAACTCAGTGACACCCAAGAAAACCTTTTCCTATTCACAAAAATCATCGACCTTCCTCCGGGAAAATTCCGAGAAAATGTCCTTGCAGAAGCGCTCAAGGCAAATGCCCTTCCCGATCCGAGACCTGGCGTTTTTGGCTACTTTGCGATGACAAACCACCTGACTTTGCACCAAACCTATCCAGTACACATTTTAAATGGGGAAAGGCTCGCCGGCCTCTTCGGTTCTTTTTTCGAATGGGGAGAACTGTGGCATAAATCGATCCAAAGAGGAGAAACAAGCCCCTCTATCCCAACCTTAAAAACCCCATTTGGATTCCCAAGATGAAAACAGATTCCCACTGGAAGTCCATCGGATTTGGACCCCATCACGGAATCGCCCTCCCCCTTTCCTCTCTAAGATCCCAAAAAAGCTCCGGCATCGGAGAGTTTCTCGACCTCCTTCTCCTCATCGACTTTTGTAAAAAAATCGGATTCGACACAATCCAACTCCTCCCCATCAACGACACAGGAGGCGATACAAGCCCTTATAATCTTATTTCATCCTGCGCTCTTGATCCTATCTATCTAAGTCTCAGCGCCTTGCCAAACGCCGAGATCCCCCTCTTCGAGAGTCTAGAGTGGAACCAATCAAAAAGGGTAGCTATCCCTGAAATCAAACAAAAGAAAATGGCTTGGCTATACCTTTATTTCCAAAAGGCGTTTGCAGGGCTTGAAAAGGAATCTTCCTACCAGAATTTCATTAAAGAACATCGCAGCTGGCTAAATCCTTACGCGGAATTTAAAGCGAAAAGCAACCAATATCAAAATACGCATTGGAGCACCTGGCAAGAAACTTCAAACTTGGACGCGAGATTCTATCTTTTTCTTCAGTACCACTGTTTTTCGCAAATGGAAAAGGTCAAGAGATACGCTTCAGAAAAAGGGTGTTTTCTCCAAGGAGATATCCCGATTCTTCTCAACTCAAATAGCGCTGATGTATGGAAAAATAAGCACCTTTTTTTCCACGATCTTGTCGCGGGAGCGCCGCCCGATTATTACAATCGCCTCGGGCAAAAATGGGAATTTCCCATTTTTAATTGGGAAGCAATGCGCAAGGAAAATTTCTCCTGGTGGAGACAAAGACTTTCTATCGCAAGCCGCCTATACCATATCTACCGGATCGATCACGTCGTCGGATTTTTCCGCATTTGGGCAATTGACAAAGATAAAGAAGCGATTTCAGGACATTTTATTCCACTAGATCCTGGCGATTGGGAAAGTTTAGGGCGCGAAATCCTCTCGATGATGATCGAAGCCTCGCAGCTTCTTCCGATCGCAGAAGATCTGGGAACCATTCCGCCCGAAGTGCCCCGCACACTGAAAGAATTCGGCATTTGCGGGACGAAAGTCGTCAGGTGGCAAAGAAGATGGCACGATGGAAAAGAATTCATTCCGATAGATGAATACGAACCTTTGAGCCTCACTACTGTATCGACCCACGATTCGGAAACACTGGCGATGTGGTGGAAAAATGCGCCGGAAGAAGCGGGTCTATTTGCAAAACAAAAAGACTGGATTTACGATCCAAAGCTCTCAGAAGAAAAAAGGTTTGAACTTCTTTGCGATGCGCACGCTTCAAAAAGCTATTTCCACATCAATCTCTTGCAAGAATATCTCGCTCTTTTCCCGGAACTTGTTTCCCAAAATCCGGAAGACGAAAGAATCAACGTCCCGGGGACGGTTCTTCCGACAAATTGGACCTACCGCTTTAAACCCTCGATCGAAGAGATGCTAAACTTCGAGCCGCTCATCGACAAAATGCGGAAACTCTCAAGAAGATCTTGAATCTCTACCGAATACCGGATTAATATGGTGGATTTTTTAACGGCGGGATAAATAATGCAGGAACAAATTCTAGAAACAATTGAAAAAATCTTAAATTCTCCCCTCGTCGGATTACTTATTGATGCCGCACTGATTACTTGGGGCGTGAGTAGGTGGAAAAACATCCCCCTTTCAAGAAGAAATTATCTAACCATCCTCATAATATCTTTCGGAATAAGAGGTATTTTGAAGAATATTAATTAAGACTACCCCAAAAGCCAATTCCAGATTGGCATGATCTTGATTTGCATAAGCAAGT
>CAYOMT010000078.1:0-6751 GCA_964405125.1 uncultured bacterium | reverse complement strand
TGGCAGAATTGGAGGTATTTTGCCTGCGGCCGTGCTTTTTTTTCTTTGTGGAAGGCGGTCCAGTTGGAGCGGAGAAAGTCGGAGGTATTGGGCGAGCATCCGAGGTAATTTAAGGTAAATACTTCGAGCAGGTCGATGGAGGCGCCATGGGATTGGTTATGGACCCAATCGACGCCTTGGCCGGAGGCTAATGTAGATATGTAGTGGGCATGGGAGGCAGCCTCTTCCCATTCGGTATTGATCCCATTGATGCCGGCGATCCGGCAGTGGGATTGTTTTGGACCGATCGTGGAAAAGATAGAGGAGGGCCGGTAAGTTGGAAGCGGAGTGTCGGGCTCTTCCATCATTCCTCTTCCTGTTGTTTGAAAAAAATCGGCAATCCAATGGTTCTTTGAAGAAGATTTATTTTGCAAAATATCGGCGTAGCTGGAGAAACGGTCATTGAGCGAGACTCCTTTTTCCGAGAAGACGATTTGGGGCGGCTGTTTTGGCTCGTTTTGAGAAGAAACGGGAGTAGGGGGTTTTTGGGGCGCAGGAGGAGAGGGATCTAGCTTGTTGAAAGAATCGATCGCGGTTCCTAGAGCTGCAGCAGTGGCGGCGCCGGCGGAACAAGCGGCAATGATGGCGATAGTGGTTAATCCGGCGACGATCGCGGCTCCGAGAAGGATTTCCGTTTTGTGGCCTTGCCAGAATTTGTTGGCAGATTTGGTAAAACCCGTTTGGAGGATCCTTCCGCTTTGAAGATCCTGAATTTCGTTGGCTAAATATGATCGTTCATCGCGGCTGCCTATCCAGGCGAATTGAAGTGATAAAGAAGGAAGAAGTTCCAAAACGCGGTTTTGTATTTCCTTATGGAAATCAGAGGCTTCCGTCCAATCGATTTGTCGTCCGTTCCAGACGGAAGTTGCCAAAGCCCAATTTGCTAGGCTGGAGAAAGATGGGTCATTGTCGAATTCGCTAATTTCTGCTGTCATGGGAGTCCTCGATTAAAAAAACGGCGGAGCATAGCAAGCAGAGTTTTGCTGGGGAAGGAGTTTTTTCTGGGAATTTGGAGGGAGAAAATCTTTTCTCTTATTTCTGCGGATGTGGTATCTAATTATGAATATATCTCTTTAGATCTGCAAATTTGATTCAATTCATGCGCTTTGATTCCCGTTTCAAAGATCAATTCCTTCTGTTTGTCATCCTGATGATGAGTCTATCTTCTATCATTTATGCCGCGCCTGTGGGAAATACTTCGGCTCCGCAATTGATCGAAGACGGTTTTTTCATCTCTCGAGATAGTTGGATCGATGTGAGAGCCGGATACGAAGGCGATTTTGTCACAAACGGGCGAATGGAGCAGGAAAATAATTGCAAGCGGGTCGACTCTTATAAACAAAATACCAATTCAGGAACTATCACGCTGAATTTTCTCGATCGGATCGATGTATATGGCGTTTTCGGTTCATCAAATACAAAGGCTGATTGGCGATTCACCGATATGGACGACAGCATCCATCGCATCGAAATACAAACGGACAATGATTTTCTTTGGGCTGTAGGGGCTAGGGGAATCTTTTTTGAATGGGGAAATACTTGTTTGGGTCTTGGAGGGCGTTATTCATCTGCGCAATATTCGCCTGAATGGCTCACGAGCGATGGCGTCAATGTCGATGTGTCCGGGGGGCATTTGCGATGGAACGAATGGCAGATCAATCTCGATATCTCTTATAAGATTGACTTATTCACCCCTTATATCGGAGCGAAGTATTCATCCGCGCGGACTAATCTCACTCATTTTTCTACGGCCATTTCCAGCAATGGTTCTGGAAACAACCATTTTAAAAACGACAATCCTGTAGGCCTAGTGTTAGGCTGCGCACTTTCTAATGGCAAATATTTTATGCTCAATTTAGAGGCAAGACTGATCGATGAAGAAGCGATTACAGTCTCAGGCGATATAAGATTTTAATGTCTAAGAGACATTCTCTGAATTAAGCATCTGCAAGATCCTGAGGTATTGTCGATGAGATTTTGTTTGCTTGCAGAGGTGACATATACTGGAAGTTGTATAGGCATCTCTTCAACAAACAAAAGATCGCGGCAAGACCCAGGAGGTTGACATGGTTAATTCAGAGAATGTCTCTCAAGCTGCAAGGAGTAAAAACTTGAAAAAAAATATCGGTATGCAGGATCGACTGATCCGTCTAGGGATCGCGATAGCCCTTCTAATTTTTGCTTATTGGCAGAGAAGCTGGGTCTCTCTTCTAGCCGCGCTCTTCGTATTTTATGAAGCTTTTTCCAGTTGGTGCGTGCTCTACCACTTTCTCGGAAAAAGCTCCTGTTCGACGGAGAAAAAATAAGTTACCAATCGTCGTCTGATTCATAGCCTAAAGAGATTAGCATTTTTCCCAGCTTCTTTTTAAAAGCTATTTTGTGTTCTGTTTTAAATGCGGTTTTCCAGGCGCCGATTTTTCCATTGTGGAAGGTACTATGATAGTTTTTGAAGCCCTCTTTCCCAAATGGATTGACCTCGTCTCCATAGAGCTGCCATGAAATTTCATAAAGAGCCGCTTCGGATATGGGAATTTCTAGAAATTCAGCGATACGCCTTAATTCCTCAATCTGATCTTTTTCTGAACCGCCGCCCATCATTCCGACTAAATTCTCATATTTGCATACAAGATTATTGCTTTCCCTCGCAAATCGCTCAGCTTGTTCTGCGAGTTTTAAAACGGAGACTTGCAGGGAATTTGGCGCCGCGCTTGAGACTTCATTCACGTCATAGTCAAAATCAATCACAAAAAGAAGCTGCTCATCGAAGGTGGATTTCAAAAAAGCCTCTCTTTGCTGCGCGTTCATCCCAGGCCATGGCGATTTCTGAATTTGATGCACGATGGAAACGCAGACGTCTCTTATATCGCGGATGTTGATAATTTTCTTGAGTTTGGGAAGAGCGGAATAATCGCTTTCAAGCTGAGGAGAAATACATAGGTGTGTGTAAAGAAACCCCTCTTCAATGGGTATATAATGGAAAGAGGGAAATCGCGTATGCCAAACAGAAATGCCCCCGGTCAAGAGATGCAAAGCCTTGATGATCATGTGGGATCCCGATTTGGGAACGGTTAGGAGTGCAAAAGGGGGAATTTTTCCTTTTTGATCCATTTCCAATGCATACGCAGGACTGATTGCAAAGATTGTTAAAAAAGCACCTAGAAAACCAGTTATTATTTTTCTGAAATAGGGCTTACCATCTACCATTTTTTATCTCCAACTTAGGCAGCTTTGTATTTTTGTCTTTATATTGATTTATTTTCGGATCGCACTTCACCCAGCTCATATTCCAGTAATGAATGCCTAATGTTTCTGGAAAAATTGGCAATGCGTCGTCCGCGTTTGAGCAGTAGCGCTCCACATCGATGACTGAAAAGGGATAAAAAACAGTGGATGGAAAATACATATTCCTAAAAGTATCCACATTGCTTTCCAAATATTCGCAAATAATCCGTGTAATATAACTGGGGCCTGTTGTCCCTATGGGGCCTGTATGAGCCCGATAAGCTAGAAAGTTGGCTTTCATGTTTATGATCAGATCTTTGATTAGAGGATGCCCGGGTATTGCGGCTATGATTGCATTGCACATCTTAAACATATTGAACTTTCCGACAATTCCGTGTTCGAGCGGCTCGAACCCAATATAGAAATCGAAACATTTATGCAATTCATCGAACTGTTCCGGTTGAATGCATTCGAAATCGGTGTCGACGTACAATCCGCCGTATTGAAAGAGGATTTCGAGGCGAAGGATGTCTGCCTTTTCTCCCCAATTCTCAGATCGATTATAGAGATCCTGATTATACATCTGAATTTTTTTGACCTCTTCGTCGGTCCAAAGTTTATATTCCCACCCGCGTATCTTCATCCACGATTCCATCCAATCGCGGTATTTTGCGGGAACTTTGCTTCCCAGCCAAATTTGATGGACGATCGGGGGAATCCGATAAAAATCATTCCGATCATTCAATACGGCTTGAATATTCCTTAGATAATTGTCTTCGAATAACTTCACGTACTTCGGATTCGCTGATTCATAGAGCTTTTTTCTATTCATGAATCGATCTTTATTGCTGGTTTCTCTCAGCATCGAGATCTTGAAATCGGGAAATACTAGATTTTCCCCGTTCCCCTTTTGCACAGAAAATATTGAGATAAAGAAGAAAATCAAGCCTGCACTGACTTTGCGACAAAACCTATCCATTGGAATTCCCTTTTTCAAAAGGGTGACCATTTTAGGACAAAAATTTTTGATGTCAACCCTAAGAACCTGAACTTAAATCAGCTTCGAGCAGAAAAATGAAATTTTACGAAGAGATCCGGGAGGGATATTTTTCTGGATAAGCTCTGGAAATATTAAAGAGAACGTGCTGCACGACCGCCGAAGCCATGCCAGCGTGCAATGCAAAAATATTCCCGATAGCTCGAAAAGCCGCGCCGGAAACACTTTTATATATCCATTCCTTACTATATCTCGGCAAAGGACGCGACTCTTTATTTGGACATACTTCGATAAGGCCAAAAATAACGCTGTCGGCAGCGAGCAACAAAGGCGTTGAATATTGTATTGGAGCGCCCATTAATGCGGCTTCCCTGATTAGCGCCCACCAAAAACCCCGTTTATGGTCGCGAGAAATTCCGGTATTTTGTTTTTCCTCCAACGGCTCAAAAGTCCGGGCAGCCGTGGATCCGAGAGCCCAAGAGGTTAAAAACCGGGGGATCAGCCATGCCATTTTTTGACTGGCCAAAATACCCGAATACAATGCTTCTTCGATCACTGCAAAGGCGATTCCATGCAGAAGGCGCTCATTTGATTGTTGGTGTTTTGACTTGTCTAATAAAAGCCAACGCAAAGATCGATCGGCTAAATTGGCCAGAGCAAATCCTATAACGCCTTGAATGAGATAATTTCCCGATTCAGAAAAGGGAACAAAAAAAGATGCAGCGGCAATCGCCGACAAACCTAAATCAATCTGAGTGCTAGTCAATGTATTTGAAATAGCTGGCATTATTTATTGGCTCCTTTTGACTCAATCCATGTAGAGACATAGAGCTTATTATCTCCATAACCAGAAAATGAGCCGAAAGTTTTTTCCGCTTTTCGATACCATTCCACTTTAAATCGAAAATCTCTATTTTCGGACCGAGATCCCACCATCGCTAATTGTTCGCCCACTTTTTTTTCAAGCCGATGGCCTATTTTAGACATCCGTTCTTCAAAATATTCTCTATCAGTGATGAGAGCCGAATGAGAGAATAGAGAGCTGGAGGACATTTCTTCGAATTCAACGTCACATTCCAATTTTTTATTAGTCTCGAGTTGAGCTCTTTTTGTCTCGCCGAAAACAGAAAACCACTCTTTGAACGGTTCCAAGTCGGCCTTGTCTTTAGCCAGCGATTGAATCTGAGAAACATTTTTAGCCCAACTGATATCAAAGGCAAAAGCTGTTTTCAAAGGATAAGCGGACGTAGGTACGATTTTAAAAGGGTCTTCAAGGCGGTCTCCGATTCTTTTCAAGACGGAAGCTGTAATCGATTCCGCAATCGTATCCGCAATCCCGCAATAGTGGGATTCAAAATCTTTATTCCACTGTTGGCGCCGACCCTCTCTTTGAGTTAGTTGATTTGCCGCATGTAGTTCGGTTCTAAGGGCACTTTCCTCATTTTTGGCCTCATTTTTGGCCTCATTTTTGGCCTCATTTTTGGCCTCATTTTTGGGCCCATTTTTGACTTCATTAGCAATCGCCGCCATATCCCACCATTGATTAAGATTTGTGCGGAAATCATACAATATTTGATAAAGAATAGCAAGGAGCTATTTGGCTCTTCTCCTCCTAATCTCCATTTCGCGCTGCGGCTAAAAAATCACTATATTTTATTTTGCTTCTGCTGTTTTTTTTCCTGCTTCTTCGCCTTTTTTTCTTTAGGTGTCAACGCAGGTTTTTTTCTTTCATCTTTACGGTGCTTTACAATTTCTTTAGTCATAAAAATCTCCTGTTTACAAAACCGAAAGTTCTAGAGCATTCGAAGATCCAATTAGAGATTGCACCTTTTGCGCCAAATTTGCAATCGGGCACGTCAATCGGATCACATCGGCATGGTGGTAAAAAGCGCAGACCTGCGGCCCTATTTCAAAAGAGGCCGGATCTTCGCTATGGACAAATACTTGCTTTTTACTGGCGATGGAAAAACCCAACTCAGCATGGGTCCCTTTGCCTCCAGGAAGAAGAATGAGGACGAAGTCCGAATCGAGGATCCCTAGAAATTCGGCATGAGCTACCTCTCGAAGCCTGGCTGGGCTCGTCTCTCTCACACTGCCATGCGAGGTCCAATCGTATGCGATCTCATGTCCAAATTTTTTCAGATCATCCCTAACCCGGTTGTGAATATCAGATCTTGTTGTCGAAGTCGCTATATAATATTTCATGATCCTCGCCGCATTCAATTGATGTTAATGTAAATTTTCACCTGATCCAATCGATCCGATCGATAATGCGTTTAGTCAAAGACACCACACCATAAAAGGCCGCCCCCGCAATGAATGCAGCGCCCATGAGGAACTTCGTTTGTGCATTTTTGATAATAGCGCTTGAGCAAGATACAATATGACATATTTCATATTCCGTAGAAGGTTGAACCCCGTTTGAACGATCGAAATGTTGCTGCACACTGACGCAATCTCGATATCTCGAAATACAACTATTCGTTTCCCATG
>CAYOMT010000077.1:0-6785 GCA_964405125.1 uncultured bacterium | reverse complement strand
TGTAGACGCGAATGTTCTTGTCTTTGAAAGAATTAAAGAAGAATTCGCCCTCTCTGGAAAGATTGCCTCTGCGATCGCCGCGGGTTATAAAAAAGCTTATAGCGCGATTATAGACTCAAATGTCACTACCATCATCGCAGCGCTGATACTTTTAAATTTCGACGCAGGTCCTATCAAAGGCTTTGCCCTCACTTTGATCATTGGCATTGTCTCCTCCCTATTTACCGCTTTGTTCATGACCCGTTTTTATTTCACGGCATGGGCCCAAAATCCGAAAAACAAAGTGCTTCAAATTGGAACAAGCTGGATCCGGGCTAAAGGGATTGATTTCTTGAAGCGTTCGAAGCTCGCGTTTTCTATTGCCGCTATTCTGATTTTGGCAGGTGGATATCTTGTTTTTGCCTACCGGTCGACTATATTCGGAATGGATTTTACCGGCGGTTTTTCCCTCAATGTTGAAATGGAAGAAAAGCAGAAAACATCTCCAGGAAACATCAATTTTGTCCATGCAGTCGAACAGGCCTTGATTCGAAAAGGAGCCACGGATCGAGATTTCCAAATTCGGGAACTCAATCCTTCCAACCATCTTCGGATTCTATTTGGAACCAGCATGGAACAAAGCGGAAAGCCGTTTTACGACATGCCTTTGGAAAATGAACGGACTGACATATCTTATCCTTTTGAAAAAAATCCCCGAATCGAATGGGTTGTTCAAGCTCTTCAATCCGAAGGCCTTTCGCTTTCTCCCCGCTCTTTGGAGCATTTGGATGCAAACTGGACCTCGATGAGCGGTCAAATGTCAGATACGATGCGAAATAACGCAATGATCGGACTTCTGATTTCGCTCATTGCAATTTTTATTTATATAGCCTTCCGTTTTGAATACAAGTTTGCTGCGGCGGCGATCCTCTGCCTTCTCCATGATATTTTGATCACGCTCGGACTTATGGGATTGCTGCATGCGGTCGGGGTTCCTCTACAGATCGATCTCAATACGGTAGCTGCAATCATGACAATTGTCGGATACTCGCTCAACGATACGATTATTATATTTGACAGGGTTAGAGAAGAGATGAAACTATCAAGAGGAAGAAATCTGGCCGATATAGTAAACAACGCGATCAATATTACTTTAGGCCGTACGTCGATCACTTCAGGCACGACTCTTTTAGTTTTGATCGCGTTGGTAGTGCTTGGTGGGTCTTCGATATTTAGCTTCGCTTTGGTAATGGTTATCGGAGTCTTCTTCGGAACTCTATCTTCTTGGTATATCGCCTCGCCATTGATGTTGTTCTTTCATGGTAGAGAAGAGCGAGGATTGGCCCAGCAATCTTAGACGTGCAAGCAAGAGACTTTCAGGCGCCGTAGGATAAGCGGCGTCTGATCCTATTTCTCAAGCTAAGGTCCAATCGGGCCCAAATTGGTCCAAATTGCTAAGGTGCTTTTTAAAAATCAGGAGGATCTATAGACTCCAAAAAAATAGTTTCAGGGTAAAAAAACATGCATGCCGCAACACAATCGCATGGTCCAATCTGGATTTACCCCGATAAAAATTCGGCTCTTTTTCAGACCATCATTTCTGAATTTAATATTCATCCGGTAACTGCGCAAATTTTGATTTCTAGAGGTTTTAAAACGATTGAAGAAATTCACGAATTCCTCTACGCAAAACTGCCCAATTTGTTCGACCCCGATCTTTTTCCCGACATGAACAAAGCCGTGGAGCGGATTATCGCGGCAATCCAACAAAATCAATCGATTTTGGTATACGGAGACAATGACGTAGATGGAATGACCGCAGCGGCCCTCCTTACCGATTTCTTAAGAGGCATTGGAGGCAAAGTTTTTTTTGATATTTCCAATCGGGAAAAGCAAAAAAAAAGCCTATTAGGCGGGGCTCTTCAAACTGCCATTAAAAACCGATGTTCTCTTCTGATCACGGTCGACTGCGGGATTACGGCAGCAAAAGAAATTGAAGAGGTCGTTCGGCAAGGAATCGACGTAATCGTCACTGACCATCATGAACCCACCTCTAAAATCCCTCATTGCATTGCGACTTTAAATCCCAAACTCATCAATAGTACCTATCCCAACCGCGATTTGACCGGGGTGGGTGTCGCTTTCAAATTAGCTCACGCACTTACGAATTATCTTATAGAAAACGAAGAAATCGGCGCTGCTAAAGTCGATTTAAAGAATTATCTAGATCTAGTTGCTTTAGGAACAATTGCCGATATGGGCGCGCTGAAAGGGGAAAATCGGATTCTTGTGAGGTATGGACTGAAACAAATGCGCAAAATGAAGAGAGTCGGGATCGCTAAACTTTTTGAAGTGAGCGAAATGCAATCCGGAGATCTCTCTCCCGTAGATATCGCTTCTAAAGTAGCGCCCCGTTTAAATAGCCTGGGAAGAATCGCCGACCCGCTCAAAGGCGTTGAACTACTCCTCCTCCGAAACAGCGAAGCTGCGGAAAAACTGGCTAAGGAGCTCGATCTGCATAATTTAGAAAGACAAAAAATCGAGAGGGAAGCCTCGGTTGACATTGAAGAATATATTTTCCAACATCCCGAAATTCTGCAAGACAAGGCGATATTCCTCTATTCGGAAAAATGGCATCCGGGAATTATTGCAATCATTTGCGCCCGAATCGCCAAACAATATAATCGCCCGACACTAATCATTTCCATTGAAGATGGAGTCGGAAAAGGTTCCATACGCACAATTCCCGAATTTCCCCTCCTTCCGGTATTGAAACAAAATGAAGAGCTCTTGATCAATTTCGGAGGCCATGATTATGCGGCAGGACTTACGATCAAGCAGGAGAACATCCCTCTCTTCAAACAGCGTTTCTTAGCGGCCGCTGACCAAATTCTAAAAGCGCAGGATGTAGTTCCTAAGCTTTATCTAGATGCAAAAATCAACTTCAACGAGCTCACTTTCGATTTCATGGAATCGTTGAACCTCCTCGAGCCGTTCGGAAATGAAAATCCCCCGCCTATTCTCTATTGCGATGCCATGCAGCTTTGGCCTCCTAAAGTCGTCGGAAAATACCATCTAAAGCTTTTTCTAGAACAAGGGGACCGGATGTTGGAAGGAATTGCATTTGGACTGGCTGACAGAAAAGACGAAATACGGCGCAAAAATATCCTTCTTCGGATCGCTTTCACTCCTCATATCAATCTCTTCTTGAATAAAGCCAGCATTCAGCTGCAAATCAAAGACTTCCAAATGGTGAATCCCTAAGCGTTCTCGGATCGACATAGGAGAGTAAAATCGGCATCTCCTGCGGTTGGGAATATCTAAAAAATACATTTTCAATTTTTTCAATCGCCCCCCCCTTCGCTTCCCAACTAGTGTGAAAAACCTCCTCTTGATTCAATGCGATCGCCAAGTGCGAAACCAGGCTCCGCCCTTTCCCTAAAAATAAGAGATCTCCGGGCTTTAATTCCTCTTTCGAAATTTTCTGTACCGACCAGCCTCGATTTTTCAAAAGCCTGGGCATGTTGCCTATCCAATCGAGCGGCAAATCAGTTCCCGCTTTCTTGAAAATATAGCTGGCAGCAGTTAAACAATCAGCCAGTGCCGGAGCTTCTTCTCTTTTAGCGAGTCTTTTATATTTTGTTAAACCGACCAGAGTTTTGCATTCTTTATAAAAAGATGCGGACTCAACATTTAATCTAGGAAATCTAAGAATCAACAAAGAATTTGGAATATTTAAGAAGAATTGCCTCGGTTTAGAAGATCATAGATCCTACAACAAGCTTGGATTTTTTTCTCTGCTAGAATCAGCTTTACGTCGCATGATAACTGAAAAACGTCATGTGAATGAAATTGAGAAGAAAATGGCAGAGAATCGAACTTTCGATTCTATCTGTAAGGAGATAGACCCCTCCATAAAGCAACCCTGCGATAAATACGAATCCGAATGTGGCTAAATCGGGACTCCAATAGAGATGGGCCAAAGTGAAAACCGATGAAGAGATAAGAAGAGCCGCACATTTTCCTTTAGTCCCATTTCGAAAAAATACGCACAATTGCTTTTGCAAAAAACCGCGATAAAAACCTTCTTCTGGAATTGCTGTCAAAATGAGATTGCCTAAGTAGCGTTCAGCAGGAAATGAGGGGATTTTAAATTCCCAGCGCACAGCGCCGCTCATCACTGCTGCAATCGCCATCGCGCCGATTCCTATAACGATCAGCCAAAGTCCTTTAAAAAGAGCCTCCTTCCATTCTTTTCTCGTTGCAGACAAAGGGACTAGCAAAGCGAGAGGGAAAAACCCAACGAGCGGCGAATCCAATCCCAGGTAGAAGCGGGAACCCAGATGCAAAGAATGAAATCCAGGATAAAGATGAAATTTAAATCCAAAACTAAGGACTGTAAGAGAGGCGACAAGGGCAATGCGCGTAAATATTTTATCTCGTTTGTCGTAGCCAACCCAAAGCGCAGCCCATCCGAGAATAACGATTAGAGCGACCCAATCCAATATTCCTGTAATCAATGCATCCGCGAAACTAATTGCTAAAAGGATTCCCCAAATTTTAGGATCGCGCCGCACCCACAAACTAAGAAGGGCAAAACTAAAAAAAATAAAAGGCAAAAGATTCCACATATGAGTCTATCCGCAATATAGGATGAAAAAGCTGGGTAGAGATTTTGAGATGATTATTGCGATTTTTCCCGACGTAATATTTCACAATATTCCGGAGAGAAAAAGCGTGAAAAGGGCTCAAAAGCTCCCCAGATTTTTTATTATATATTGCGGATAGGCTCACAATGCACTCAAATTTTTACCATGGTGTTAATTAGTTGACTCTAGATTTTTTTTTTAGTATCCAAGATGTAAACAACCCTCACCTAAAGGCGAAGGCTTTATGGTCAGTATTTAACTGCCACCTGCGTGCGGTTTACAGCGCACGTTGCGCGGCCGATAGGCTGCGCAAACCTACAGAGATTGCGGCTTGCATTCAAGTCGCTGTGCTGTTGGTTTCCACAAGAACATTTAAATAGGTGTTTTTGACGAACACCTAAACAACCACAATGGGAGCATTCTTGGCTGCTATAAGCAGGATTGACATAGATTACAGTAAGGCCGGAAGATTCCGCTTTGTATTCGATCATCGTTTGCAACTGGTAAAAACTCCATCTGTGCAAACGAGTTCTCACTTTTTTTCCGGTTTTGACCCGTTTGCGAATATTTTTAAGATCTTCCAGTACGATCGTTCCCGCTGCTCGCTCCATTGCCTCCTTGATAATTTTTTTGCTCACTTCGTGGTTGATTTGTTTCATACGCCGTGCTTCTTTGCCGGAGATTTTCTTAAGCAGTTGTTTTGCCGATTGAGAACCGTTGGACTGAAGATTTCGACGTTTTGCAAGATATTGATCTCTTTCAAAGCGGATCTTGCCTCCGCCAAAAAGCTTTCCGCTGCTTGTCGCAGCGATTACATTCTCTCCCAGATCTACGGCAAGCAAAGAATTGTTGACGACCCGTTGAGATTCTGGAAGATCCAAGACAAGGTTGAAGTACCATCTTCCTTTTCTATGGATCAATTCCCCTTCTTTAGGTACCCCTTTAGAAAAATATTCTTTTTGAAACTCTCCCATTTTCATCGAAACAGTGATCCGCTTATCCAAAGTATACAGGGACAGTTTTCCTCCCTTCAAAGAATAGGTTCGTTTGTCGAAATGGATGCTCCGATCTTTTCGGAATTGGACATGGGGGATTGCTTCTTCTTTAAAGATGGTTTTATTTCTATAGGCTTTGCAAACCGTAAAAATCGCATTGCAAACCATTTGCGATCCCAGAGAAGAACTCGCTCTTATTTTGGAGTAGACGAGCTGATGCAAGGCAACCCGATTCCAACAGCGATGTTTGATAACAGAAGGGACAATCGCATTACAGACCGAAAGATAAGCTTTTTGCATTTCCAAGAGGTTTTGGTGTTGCTCGGGGGAAATCTCAAGCCGTATGCTAATCGTCCTTTTCATGGCGTAAAAGAATGTCTTCAATGTATTTTATTTTCAACTTTAAATAAGGAGCAGCGCTTCCTCCCAGCCCTAAAGGACGGGGTTTCCGCGCTGTCAATGGGATGAAGTTCTCTCGGCGACTATTGTGAACAAAATTAGAAATTTACTCATTTTTCTTTCTTTTTCCCTCTCTCTCGAAGCCACCAATCGTAGCGTGAATTCAAATTCCGACGACGAGACAATGATGGGCACGCTTCCCAATGCTATTTTGATTTCGGCTCCTAATGACGTCATCGATTGCACTTTGATGGCGCCTACCCATACCCTTACGTTGACAAAGCCTCTCCCCGCTATTACGCAGAACGGTTTGACTATTATGGGAGGGACGGCAGGCCCGGTAACGATCGTGGGAGGCAACGCTTTTCAAGCTTTTTCAGTCGCTTCAGGCACCCAAATTTCAATCCAAGGTTTTACTCTGATGAATACGAGTTCCATCGGAGGAGCTGGAGGAACCGGCGATGGGGGTGGAGGCGGAGGTCCAGGCGGAGGAGGAGGTCTTTATGTGCATGATGGAGCGAGTTTGACCATCAGCGGCATATCTTTTACCGGCAATTCTGCGGTTGGAGGAAATGGCGGAGCTGGGGCTGCTGGAAACGGAGGCGGTGGCGGCGGCGGAGGATTTGGCGGCAATGGGGTTCCCCCTGCGGCTGGAACAAATTCCGGGGGCAATGGTGCCGGCGGCGGGGGCGCAGGCGGAGGAGGCAAACCTTTTGCGGGCAATGGAGGAAATTCCGGAGCCGCTGGATCCTCCCCGCAAACA
>CAYOMT010000076.1:4957-6809 GCA_964405125.1 uncultured bacterium | reverse complement strand
GGCCAAATCTAAGATCGTAAATCGGGTGTGTTCAACCCGATTTATACCAAAATAACGCTCAAACTAAGCGTTCCTTCACAGAGAATCAATTATCCGAATAAGGGCCCAAATAAAAGATCGCATAAGGGTTCCCATTTCCTGGAGGAGGACCCGCCATGAGACGAAGCGCAGGAGCTACGCTGCTCAAGTTAGGACAGCCCGGTCCGGGAGCATCATTCGAGTATAAATAATCTGAATACGGGTATGTATAGATCGTATTCCCTGAAGTACAGGTATCCCCCAAAATCCCTAAACTATACAAATCAGTCCAAGGTCCCGTGGTATCGCCCGGAGGCGTCAAATAGGGGGAATTATAATAGTATTGAGGAATTACGGAACTCGGAGGCCCGGCATTACTTAACTTATTGACCACGCCGGGAAGTATTCCGGAAAACAATCCAGAGGCAAAAATCTTTGTAAACTCAACTACATCATTCGGATTTGTAGCAACTAGACCCGGCAAAGTAGCCTTCACATTCCAAATCGCTTCCGTTGTTGTGAGCCCTGTGTTAATCCAAGGAACAGAAATCGTATCTCCCCCCGTTGTTGCAAACACAAAATCATTGGAACTATTTACTTGTCCAACATAAGTGGTTCCATTGCCAAGCGTAATGGTCAATGTATTATTTTTATAATACGCGCTGGAACCCGTCCAAACATCGTTGGCCCAATTGTATCCATATGCATTATTATCTAAATAATTTACATCGAATGTAGATGTTGGCGGAAATTGGCTGCCCATTGAATATCCAGGAGCTAAAATGCGCAGAATTGTAGATCCATTTGTCTGAACAAGGCCATTCCACTGCGATAAAGTAGCCGATGCCGCTTGGTTAAAAGAATTTTGTATAGTGCATAAGGTATAATGCCTAGATTGATAAATGCCCGCAGATTCAATATTAGGGAGGCCAGGATCGGGATTATTTGTGTACAAATCAAGATACATAGATAAGCCATAGAAATTGACCGATGACAAATCTAGAGTGACCTGATTTGCAATGGAAATAAATGTGATCTCCGCCTGCCCGTATACAATATTATAAGTTGGATCCGCGCTATTGCCAAATTGAGGCGCTGCAATGTTATTTGCGCTAACAAAAAGAGGCAAAGAACTTCCTATAGAAAAAAATATTTCTCCGCTCACTAGATATGGGATGTAGACAACCTTCACCCCATCCACCAGAGGGACATCGGAAAATTTATAAGAATAAGTTGAAGCAGGGGGCGTATTCAGTCCAGTAGGCACAACAAGAGTCGCATTGCCCGCATTAAAATTAAATGGACCCGGCTGAGCTCCAAAACTTACAAACGCAAGTTGGGCGCTCGCATTTTGGCCATAAATAATAAAATAAACATCGCTATCGGGCTGTCCTGTGTTGTTCACGAGGAGAATAGGGAAAGACGTCAGCCCCGGATTATTCGGAGTAAACGAAATAAACGGAGGCTTCGTCTGCAATGAACCGCACGAAGGAGGAGGTGGCGGCGGCGGGGGTGGCGGCGGTGGCGGAGGAGGAGGCCCCGGAGGACTTGGAGTCGGAGACAATCCTGTGCATACGTCCGTGAGATGCACCTCGGCAGTGATATTCTTTTCCTCGCAAACAAACTCATCGTAAAAGGCCTCTAGCCGATCTTCGTTAACTACAGACTGTGCTTGCAATGCTTCAGAAAATAGAACACAAAAAAACAACAAACATCGTCTCATCACCCGTCTCCGTATTTTATCGTCGATTGAACTTTGCGGTGTATAGTACTTTAGTGAATAAATTATTTGAAATAGAATTTCTTAAGAGACTGTGGACAGATTTCTGTTTCC
>CAYOMT010000076.1:1626-4857 GCA_964405125.1 uncultured bacterium | reverse complement strand
ATCACAACAAGCGAATAAGCAAACATCTTGCGCGCCCATTTTAAGTCATTTACCCCGTCGTGAAAGCCTTGCAAGGACAATCGGATCCAGCCCAAGCCAAGCAATCCTGCAAGAATAAAATACCCATATCCGGCGTATCCAAATACGGTGAGAAGAGGCGCTATAAACAAAAAAACAATCGCGTAGAAAAGCATTTGCTTTTTCGTCGAAAGAACGCCTTTGACAAGAGGCATCACGGGAATCCCCGCGGCCAAGTAATCATTTTGCCGAAAGATCGCAATCGCAAAAAAATGGGGCATTTGCCAAACGACCAAAAGGGCGAATAAAATCCACGATCCCATATCCAGTTGATTTTGCACAGCCGTATAGCCGACAACGGGAGGAACAGCCCCTGCAACGCTGCCAATCAATGTCCCGTGCATCGAATAGTATTTCGAAAAACTATACAAGACCACATACACAAAAAAACCAAAAAGAGCGATAGACAAAGTCAATGGATTCGTAAAGAAAAAAAGGAAAGCTACGCCCGAAATCCCTAGAACGGATGAAAATAAAAGAGCCCGTTTTGGAGGAATCATCCCGTTTGCAAGGGCCCGATGTTTTGTGCGCGCCATTTTTGCGTCGGCAGCTCTATCGATGTAATTATTGACAACGCAAGAAGAGCCAATGAGCAAAGAAAGACCGATCACCGTTTGTAAAAAAAGAAGCAAAGAAAAATTGCCCTTTGCCGCCAAAAAAAATCCGCCGGCAACCGTGATTGCATTCCCGAGCATAATCCCCGGCTTTGTCAAAAGCGAATAGGAACGAACAGAAAATGTATATGCAGGAATCATCAGGGCATCATCCGGTAATCTAAGTTTGTGATAATCCAAAGAGATCCTCCAATCACAACCACGACAACGAGGAGCATGAAACAGAACATCGCTAAATTCCATCTCGGCTTTTCTTCGATCCCCAGATGAAGAAAACAGACGAGCTGCACAAAAGTTTGCAGGGTGCCTAAACCCGCAATGGCCGGCAAAAATAACCAAGGCCTTAGAAAATGCCCTGCTGCAATCCAATAGGCAATCAATGTCAAAAGGACGGAAACTAAAAATCCAATGACGACAGATTTTACGCTCGTAGCCATCATATTACGAAACCCCCATCAGGTACACCATCGTAAATATTCCAATCCAAATCACGCTTAAAAACTGCCAAAACATCCTTAGACAAGTCAATCTCTGCAGGCTTACCGGAGTGATTCCATGGAGAAAAACAGGAGGCAATAAGACCAAAATCCACAAAAGGGCAAAGACAACATGCAATCCATGCGTGCCAAGCAGCGTGAAATAGGCCGATAAAAAAGCATTTGCCTGCCACCCCTTCCCCTCTTGGATCAGAAGAGAAAACCCCGCGCCTTCCATCCAAAGAAAAATAAAGCCGAAAAAAAATGTGAAAAGAAAAAGGACAATCGTCTCCTTCTTGTTTTGCAAATGAGCCGCAATATTCCCAAGGCCGCTTGTCAAACTGCAGACAAGCAAAAGAAGCGTCTGCATCAACGTAAATGAAAGAGGCAGAAGATCTCCCTCCATCTTTTTATACAAGACAAAATAGGCCGCCAAAATCGTTGCGAAAAGAACAAAATCGGTCAAAAGATAGATCCAAAATCCAAAAATCGTTTTTGAAGAATGATCGTGCGAATGACTATCCACGGGCCTTCCTTTCTATTTCTTCTACAACATGCGCGGGAACATAATAATCTGTTTCTTTCTGATACAGCTTTGCAATCAAACAAATCACAATGCCTAAGGCGCTCAAAGCCGAAAGCCAAAACATATACCAAATGAAGCCAAAACCTAAGAAGAAACTCAAAACGCCGATATAAAGGCCGATCGCCGTATTTTTAGGCATGTGGATATCTTCGTAGGGAAGTTTTTCTAAATTGCCCTCTCCCGATTGTTTCAGAACCCAAAACGGATCTCGGTCGTGAACGACGGGAATATGGGCAAAATTATAGAAAGGAGGCGGAGAGGGGGTCATCCACTCCAAAGTCCTTCCATTCCAAGGATCACCGGTTATATCTCTATTTTTCTCTTTATTTCGAATGCTGACAAGGACTTGAATGACCTGGAAAAGAACGCCGAGAGAAATAATCAAAGCCCCCAAAATGGCGACGAGAAAAAGGGGCTTCCATCCTAAAACTTCATAGTGATTCAAACGTCTTGTCGCGCCCATAAATCCGAGTAAGTACAACGGAATGAATGCGAGGCAAAAGCCGATAAACCAGCACCAAAACGCTCTTCTTCCCCAGCTTTCATCGAGAGTAAAACCCATAAATTTGGGAAACCAGTAGGTATATCCCGCAAAAAAGCCAAATACAACGCCCCCAATGATTGTCGAATGGAAGTGGGCGATGAGAAAAAGGCTGTTATGCACTTGAAAATCAACGCCGGGAATCGACATCAGAACGCCTGTCATCCCGCCCAAAGTAAAGGTGAAGATAAAGGCCATGAACCAAAGCATGGGAGTTGTAAAACGGACCCTTCCTCGAACCATTGTAAATAGCCAATTGAACACTTTTACCCCCGTTGGAACGGCGATAATCATCGTCATGATCCCAAAAAACGCATTGACATTGGGTCCGGCTCCCATCGTAAAAAAATGGTGGAGCCAAACAATGAAGGAAAGGAAGGTGATTGCGATAATCGCCCATACCATCGTCGCATAGCCAAAGAGCTTCTTTTTAGAAAATACAGGGACAATTTCTGAAAAAATCCCGAAAGCAGGCAAAACAAGAATATATACTTCCGGATGGCCCCAGGCCCAAAAGAGATTGACATACATCATCGGATTGCCGCCGAGCTCGCTTGTGAAAATATGCGTATCGAGCAAACGGTCGGTTGAAAGCATGGCCACTGTCGCCGTCAATACAGGGAAAGCAAAAACAACGAGAATCATCGTAGCGAGGGCCGCCCAAACAAAAACAGGCATTTTCATCAAACTCATCCCGGGGCATCGCATCTTCAAAATCGTGACGAGAAAGTTAATGCCTGTCAGCAAACTCCCCGCCCCCGAGATCTGGACGCTCCAAAGCCAATAATCGACCCCGACGCCGGGATTGTACTTGAGCCCGGAAAGAGGCGGATAGGCCGACCATCCCGTTCCTGCAAATACGCCCACTACAAGCGAGACAAGAACAAACATCGCCCCCGATGAAAAAAGCCAAAAACTCAATGAATTCAAAAAGGG
>CAYOMT010000076.1:0-1526 GCA_964405125.1 uncultured bacterium | reverse complement strand
ACCGAAGTGAGCCACTCTTTCCAAAGCCACTTCCAACGTCCTAAATATGTAATGAGACAAAGGACGAAAAGAGCGCCAAGACCCATCGAGACTCCGGCCAAATACTCAATCCAATCGTGCTTTAAAGCCTCTAAGGTTAGTCTTCCAAACATATTTTCCTAGTGCATAAATTTCATTACGATCTTGTCAAATAGCCCATATTCCACATCGGAGTAATAAATCACAGGATCGTATTCACTCGGAAGCGCGAGTTGCGTATATTCCTCTTGCGTGAGGCGATTCGGAGATTCTCTCACTTCTTGGACCCAAGCTTGAAAGTCCTCTTCCGTCGAAGAGATGGCTTTAAACGACATCCCCGCAAACCCTTTCCCGCTAATATTGGCAGAGGCTCCTCTAAAATCGCCCGTTTCATTCGCAATGAGATGGAGTTTGGTTCGCATTCCCGGCATGGCATAGATTTGGCCGCCTAGCTGAGGAATCCAAAAAGAGTTCATGGGAGCGTCGGCAGAAATCTCAAAATTGAGCGGCGTTTGCTCCGGAAACTGAATCAAATTCACCGTCGCAATCCCCTCTTCCGGATAAATAAAGAGCCATTTCCAATCCAAAGCCACCGCCTGAATGACAAGCGGCTTGTGTCCATTCACAATCGGCTTGAATGGATTGAGTTCGTGCGTCGATCTCCAAGTAATCACGGCGAGAACCACGATGATCACAAAGGGAACGCCCCACCAAACACACTCGGCCAAGATACTATGCCCCCACTCGGGCGCATATTTCGACTTTGTATTCCCTTCGCGGTATCTCCAAGCAAAGACAAACATCATGATCAAAACAGGAATCACGACAATGCACATCAAAAGGGAGCATACGACAAGAAGATGGCGCTGCTGGAGTCCAATCGCGCCTTTCGGATTTAAAACAGGGATATTATGCGTGGCAATATACTGAATCGACAAAGCGAGGATCCCTACAATCAGGATCGCCCATAAAATAATTTTTACAAATCTTCGCATCGATCTCTTCTATAAGAAATCGATACATTACTTGTCTATATTATTCAGATTCCAAGAGGTCTAAAAAGGCCTGCAACTGCTTGGCTCTTGTGGGATGGCGCATCTTGCGCAGCGCTTTGGCTTCAATCTGGCGAACCCTCTCGCGCGTCACTTTAAAACGAACGCCCACTTCTTCCAGCGTTTTGGGTTTTCCATCTAAAAGACCAAATCGCTCGATCAAAACAGTTCTCTCCCGATCTGTCAAAGTGGACAGAACTTCGCCCATTTTGTCTTTCAAAATGGCATATCCCGTCGCTTCGGCCGGAGATTCGATGGCTGTATCTTCGAGGAAATCCCCAAATTGGCTCTCGCCCCCATCTCCCACTTCGGCTTGCAAGGAAATCGGATGCTGCGCAATTTTGTAAATTTCTCGGACCCGCTCCGGAGTGAGGCCGAGCTCTTTTGCGAGCTCTTCCGGCGTCGGCTCTCTTCCCGTCTCCATCATCAATTTTTTCGCGCCGCGAAGCACTTTGT
>CAYOMT010000075.1:0-6811 GCA_964405125.1 uncultured bacterium | reverse complement strand
TAGGAAGAGTAGGTAGCTGCCAGTTTTTTATTCCAACCCTGATTAGAGAAATCTAGTCAGGGTTTTTTTATTTGTGAAAACATTATGATTTACGATGCCATTGTGATTGGAGGCGGCGCCGCCGGATTTTTTGCAGCTATTCATGCGAAAATTCACGGAGGACGCGTCGCGATTTTAGAAAAAACGGCAGTCCTTCTTGCGAAGGTCCGTATTTCAGGAGGCGGACGCTGCAATGTCACGCACGCTTGTTTCGATCCTCTCTTATTATCAAAAAATTATCCTCGCGGCCAAAAAGAATTACTCGGCCCATTCCATCGATTTCAACCGAGAGACACGGTAGACTGGTTTGAGTCTCGGGGAGTGAAGTTGAAGACGGAAGGCGACGGGAGAATGTTTCCTACGACCGATTCTTCAGAAACCATCATCGACTGTCTGATGGAAGAAGCGCAAAAATTAGGCGTTGAAATTTTACTGCGTCAAAATATTGTATCGATCGAAAAACGGGGAGAAGAATTTGTCATTCAAAGAAAAGACAAGGAATCTTTGATTGCAAAAAAATTGATTTTGGCCACAGGCAGTTCTAAAGACGGATTTTCTTGGGCAGAAAAATTGGGACATTCGATTCAGCCCCCGGTTCCTTCTCTTTTTACATTCAATATCCCAAAAAGTCCTCTCGAAGAATTAAGCGGCGTTTCTTTTGAAAAAGTGAAAATAGCGATTTGTCAAACGCCATTTTCTCAAACAGGCCCTCTTTTAATCACCCATTTTGGGTTCAGCGGCCCTGCTGTTTTAAAATTATCTGCGTGGGCAGCCCGCGAGTTATTTGAAAAAAACTATTGCGTCGAGATATCGATCGATTGGATTCCCGATCGATCTTTCGAAGAGACGCGAAAGAAATTGCAACTTTTAAAACAAGCCTACCCGCATAAAACCCTTTTGTCTGAAAATCCTTTTCTATTTCCTAAAAATTTCTGGAAAACATTTCTTTCGATTTTAGGGGATGCATATTTAGAAAGGCTCAATGATATTTCTTTAAAACAGATCGATGTACTTGCGAAGAAAATCCATGCCGATATTTATGCTGTCCATGGCAAGACGACGAATAAGGAAGAATTTGTCACATGCGGCGGCGTCGATTTGAAGGAGATCCATTTTAAGACGATGGAAAGTAAAATTTGTCCGGGATTATTTTTCGCAGGAGAAATCCTCGATATTGACGGAGTCACGGGTGGGTTTAATTTTCAAAATGCGTGGACGACCGGATTCATTGCAGGATCTTCGTGATATGATAAGCTGCTTCCCGACTTGCATTTTTTTCAGTTAAGAGAGCTCGTATTTCTTTGCAGCTTTCTTGGGCAGGTTCCGGATTTTCCCATAGTTTTTTTATCGATTCATAAAGCGCTTTTTCTGTGAGATAAGACCCAAAAAATTCAGGAAAAATTTCTTTTCCCCCTATGATATTGACGATGCAATAGAAGGGAAGTCGAATCTGAAAGATTTTTTGCGCCAGGAAAAGATCGATCGGTCTAATTGCGTAGTTCACAACTGTGGCAGTTTCGTGAAGCGCCAATTCCAAAGTCACGGTTCCCGAAGTTGCCATCGCAACATGGGCTTTTCCCATGAGTTCGTAGTGTTTTTCCGGCGGGATAAGCTGGCAAGGGAAGTTTTGTATGAGCGCTTCGATTTGTTTTTTTTTGTCGGAAGATGAAATGGAGATGGCAATTTCAGTGGAAGGGTCTTCTTTTTGAATTTTTTTCGCAACAGCTAGTTGCAAAGGGAGATTTCTTTCGATTTCATGGCTTCTGCTTCCGGGAAAGAGGGCGAGAATTTTTTTTCTCTCTGCACTTTGCTGTGGGATTGCGCTTACAAGAGGATGGCCTACATGCTCCACCGCAAGACGGGGATTTAAAAAGCATTTTTTTTCAAAAGGGAACAAAGTGAGTAAAAGATCGAGATTTTGTTCCATGAGCGGAATTCTTTTTTCCCCCCAGGCCCAAACAGTCGGACAAATATAGTGGATCAATTTCCCGGGAAATTGTTTTTTGCGCAAAGATTTTGCAAGTCTTAGGTTAAAGCCCGGGTAGTCGATGAAGATCACCGCTTTTGGCTTCAGTTGTAAGAGGGTGTTGCGCAAGGAAAAAAATTGGCTGAGGATCTTCGGCAGGGCAAAAAGGACATCGACAAATCCCATCACTTGGAGATTTTCCATGGGAAAAAGCGTTTGGATGGGGAGCTTTCTCATGCAAGGCCCGGCGACAGCGGCAATCCGGAGCTTTGGATTTGTTTTGAGAAGCTCTTCAATGAGTTTAGCGCCATGCAAATCGGCGCTGGGCTCTCCCGCCACAAAAAAAAGATCTATTTGAGAGACGATGCGATCCAATCGGCTCCCTGGCGGAATATTTCAGGAGGCGTTCCGTGGCCTTTATGTCCAATGGAAGGGTGGAGAAAATATTCCATTTTTGCAGAGCGCAAGTTTTTTTTATGCGCCTCTTCGACAACGGACATCGCAAATTCGAAACTCGAGGGAGTGCTCACCAAGGTATCTCTATTTCCAATATGGATGCGGATGTGCGTATGGCTTAAAGCCGGGCTTAAGTGGATTGCATCCAGAGATCGGACTTTGGGATCGTCTTGAAGGGGGGCAAATTCTTTCACTTTGTGAAGCTCTGTAATCGGGGCGAATGCAACGACATATTTGAGTCTAGGCTCTCGCGCCGCCGCATGGAGGGCAATAAATCCTCCTCGAGAAAGGCCTCCTACAGCCATTTTTTCAGGGTTGACAAATTGGTTTTCGATGGCAAAATCAAGTGCTTTGTCAAAGGATTTGAGAAATTCATTAATGGGGTCTTTTTTATGCGCATAATCTTCCGCCCAGAGCTGGATCGCCTCTGTCGCGGGAAGACCATTTTCATGGCCGGGCAGGGTCATTGAAAAAACGCGGATCATTTGCCCTTGGAGAAATTGGACGGGCTGATTGAAAGGATCTAGGCAAAGAGAGTCCGTTCCGGAAAGAGAAAAATAAAAGAAAGAAGGGAGGGGTCCAAGATCGAGCGGAGGACCTGAATGGTATAGCGTGATATCGGGATGTACGTGAAGAGCGCAGCAATTAGGTTTCACGGAAAGGTCTTCTCCTTCGTCTTCGGGGACGTCTTGGCGTTTCTTCGATAGAACTGACTTCAAAAGCCTCTCTTTGTAGGTGGGAATCAAAAGAAGCTTCTGTCCAGAAGGTATAATGAGGCAGCAGCTCCCCATGGACTGCCGAGCGGATTTTCAGAAGATGGAGGGCCACAGAGAAAAAAGGATCGTTTGGCGCCTTTGGTTTTTTCAGTTGCCGCCCGTCCAGCGGAATAAATCGGTATTGAGATGTCATGAGAAAGGCGACAATGCTCTTAGTTCTTCTTGGAAGGGTGAAAAAAGGGCTGAAAATGCACTCGATGACGTGGTTTGCCGATTCTGCAATTTGGCCAAGATGAGGCAGTTTTGTGTGGGATTTGACCCTCGCTTGCATATATTCGTCAAAAACAGGAAAGATCAAGGTCGATAGAAGAAGAGAGCGATCGAAAGAGCCTCCCTCCTTTTTGATCGAAGAGTCGATCTCATCGAGTAAAGAAAAAAGAGAAGTCTCGGGATGGATCTCTAAATAATGGGCCAGTTCCGGGAGGAGAGAGTGGAGCATCCCGTATTGATGGAGGAGATGGAAAAAAGTTTTTGCCGATCCCGATTCTAGCATCCGAAGGAGTTCTTCTAAAACGCGCGCAGAAGAGCTTTTTAAAATTTCTTTTTTACATCGAAGAAGCGCTTCGAACGTGGGGGCTTCAATTTCAAAATTAAAGCGGGCGCAAAATTTAATCAGGCGGATCATCCGGACAGGATCTTGGCTGAATCGGATTTCGGGTTTCCCGATGGTTCGCAAAATTCTTTTTTCAATGTCTTGATATCCATCGACATAGTCAATTACTTCTTCAGTTTCAGGATCGTAAAAAAGACCGTTGATCGTGAAATCTCTTCGTAAAACATCCTCTTCTTCGGATCCCCAGACGTTATCTCGGACAATCAAGTCGGCAGCTTCTGTTTCTCCGGCTCGAAAAGTGGAGACTTCGATGATTTTTTTCCCAAAACGGATGTGGGCGAGGCGGAATCTTCGGCCAATTAAGATGGCATTTCTGAAGAGGGATCGGATTTCCTCCGGCTTTGCGGAGGTCGAAATATCGAAATCTTTGGGCTTTTGCTTGAGAAGAAGGTCTCTGACGCCTCCGCCGACCAAATAGGCTTTATAGCCGGCCTCGCGGAGCTTGTGGATGACGTAAAAGGCTTGCGGATCGATTTGATCGGCGCCGATTTTATGTTCTTCAAGAGAGTAAATTTTAGGTTCTAAATTAGAATTCAGTTGGGTATTTCCTGTTAAAAATCCTCTTAAAATTAGTCGAAGAAGAGGTAAAAAGTCAACATACGTATTCCAATAAAACGTTCGGTGATAAGAAATTGTATTGAATGAAATTTAATGTATATAGACCATTGAGTTATGGAGTGGAGAAAAAAAATTGTCCTTCTAACGGCGGCCTTGGCTGTTTTTTTTATTTCGGGCGCCTTTTTGTATAAAAATATCCGTTTCCCTGATCCGGTGGAGATCGATACGACGGGCCAGCCGACGATAGGATCGGGTTCCATCGAGATGGTGGTTTTTGAAGATTTGCGCTGCGCCAATTGCCGGGTTTTTACAGAGGAGGTTTTCCCTCAAATAGCCTCGCGATATGTCGAATCCGGAAAGGCGCGGCTTGTATTGATTTTGATTGCTTTTGGCGAGTCGTCCAAGCCCCTTTCGAATGCAGCTCTTGCTGTATATAAAATAGCCTCGGATCGATTTCTTCCGTTTATTTTAGAACTTCTTCACGTGAAAGCTTCGGGGAAAGAGGAGATTTTACAGGCTGCAGCCAAGGTGGGGGGGATTGATTTAGATCAGCTATCCGAGAGTATAGATACCCATATGTATTATGCAGAGATCGATCGAAATCTGACCCTTGCAAAAAATGTGATGGGGGATGATTTTGGGACCCCGACCCTCTTTGTCAATGGAATTGAAACGCCGACCGATTCTTTTCAAGATGTGGTGAAGTCTGTGAATCGAGTGGAGAGGGCAAAATAATGTGGATTTCATTTTTTCGATTTCTTCAGAAGCATGCTTTGTATTTTGCGTGGCTGATTTCTTTGATTGGATTTTGTTTGAGTGTTTTTTACGGGGAAGTTTTGGGAAATCCTCCTTGCCCTCTTTGCTGGTATCAAAGAGTCGCCCTTTTCCCTTTAGTGATCCTTTTGGGAATGGCTGCATATCGAAAGGATGTGTTCATCGTCAATTACGCTTTGCCCATAGTATTTTTAGGCGCGGCCGTGGCTGTTTTTCATTTTTTGCAGCCCTATATTTCCCTTTTTCAAAAAGTAAAAGTTTGCAGATGGGGCACTCCTTGCTCCCATACGGGATTTAGTTTGGTATTTCCTTTATTGAGCGCAATTGGGTTTTTTCTGATTGCTCTTCTCCTTTTGATAGAAAGAAAAGCCCCTAAATGAGTACTCTGGTGAATATTTTAGGAGGCTTATGGCTAAGCTTTATTTTCGCCATGGAACTGTAGGGAGTGCAAAGACGTTGAATTTACTTGCTGTTGCGCATAATTACCGCGACCAAGGGAAAAAAATCTTGTTGATGAAGCCCGAGATGGATACCCGTTTTGGCAAAGAGAAGATTAAATCGCGGGCGGGGCTTGAAATGCAGGCCGATATCTTGATTCAGGATCTCGATTCTGTATCTAGGATCGATTATCGGGGAATCGATTGCATTCTCGTGGACGAAGCGCAGTTTTTATCTGCAAAAGTGATTGAGGAATTCCGCCGTATTACCATGGATTTTGATATTCCGGTTCTTTGCTATGGTTTGCGCACCGATTTTAAATCGTATCTTTTTGAAGGATCCCGTCGGTTGATGGAGCTTGCCGATTCGATTGAGGAAGTGAAGGCAACGTGCCATTATTGCAACCGGAAATCGATCATGAATCTCAAGCATGTCAACGGAAGAGCGACGCATGAAGGACCAAGTGTTGATCTTGGCGCGGAAGAAAAATATTTTCCAACTTGCTACAAGTGCTATCAAAAAGCGCTTAACAAAGGTCTTTTGAGCGCAGTTCTGGATTCTTCTGAAAAAAAAGATCCTTCCAATAATAGCGATCGAGCAGCCCTTCCAAAGGCCTTTCCAAAATAAATAAGGCGATATAAAGGGCTTCTAAAGAAGAAAGCCCTTTTTCTGGATCGGGGCATTCTGTTTGGCGCCTTGGATAGGCTGTCCGAAAATGGTCGGGAAGGCTTCTTTCGATCATCGATTCTTTCATCTGAATGGGGATTTGCGCTTCCATGACGCTCGCAAGACGCCAGGTTCCATCGATGAGGAAAAGGCCCCTATTTTGATCTTCTTTGGAAAGGGGAGGCGCTCCTACTTTGAGGAGAATATAAGAGGAAATATCGGGAAGAGGCTCTTTCGGATAAGTAAAAAATCGGCAATCTCTTCTGTTTTCAAGTCCTGTAAGGGAACATTTTTTGAGATTTTCGCGGGCGTGGCGAAGAATGATTGTCTTAGGCTGGTTTTTCATAGTTTATGCGGCTTGGCTTGGAGCAGGTGTTTTGGGATTTCAAAAAGAAAACGGGACGGATTTGTCGGCTCCGCTTTTCCCGTGCGCATCCTGGCTCTCGACATGCTTAGGATCAATTTTTTGCGAGCTCTTGTGATGCCGACATAGAAAAGTCTTCTTTCCTCTTCGATGCCGGTGAC
>CAYOMT010000074.1:2452-6911 GCA_964405125.1 uncultured bacterium | reverse complement strand
TCCAATTTGCACTCCATCCACTTCATGATGCACTAAAAAGTTGTTCCAATCTTTGCATGTACAAGACATAGAAATCAGATCCGGCGTACTTAGATACTGCCCCACCTCATTGATGACATCGCAGCACTTTCGAAACGCAGGCAGGAGCCTCTCCCTCTGCAGCTCTAACAAATCGCCGGAAGAAACAAAAAAAGGGTGAAAAAAAGAAGAAACCTGTTGCGTCATAAAAAACCTTTAATTTAATATTTATTATAATATAAAACTATATTTAATACAATACACCACTTTAATTAAACCGATTTTAAATATAACTTTATTTTTAATCCTATCTATGGTAGAATTAGACACAGGAATATATGGCAAACAAACTTATTTTCGGCGCATCTCTCGGGGTAGGGATTTTAGGAAGCCTTGCCTTCTTTGCTATCAAATATAGAACCCCATTTGAAAAAAGGGTCGAAGCTGCGTGGGATCGGCTTGATTCTCATCTGAAAGAAGAAAAAAATCTCATTAAGAAAATCGCTGATTTGCAAGGGAAAATCACTCCCCTCAAAAAGCAGTTGGGCTTCGAACTTGTCAACCTCGGAGATCAATTTTCAGACGAGGAACTCTCGGCCCAATTGCCCGAAGTGGAATCCGAACTCAGAATTGTCAGAACAGACGAGGATCTACAAGAGGCGATTGAATTCATGAACGATCGAATCGATTCGCTTCGCTTCCAAGAAGAAAACTGCGAACGCATATATCGGAGTCTCATGAAAAATGTGGCGGAGAATCGAAAATAAGAGTCTCCTTTGTCACGGGGTGGGCAAAAGAGATTTTTGCGCAGTGCAAGCGGATCACCTTTCCATCTCCTCTTTTGCTTCCATACTTTTTATCTCCCTGAATCGGATGAGAAATAGCGCCAAACTGAGCGCGAATCTGATGATAACGGCCTGTCTCTAATTCAATGCGGACAAACGTCGAATCGGATGCATAGCGAAGCGCTTCATAAAAGAGCCTTGCATGCTTTGCCCCTTCCGCGCCTTCTTTAGAAACAATGGCCCGATGATCTCCGTGGATGAGGTAATGGTCGAGCCTCCCTGTTTTCTCCCGCAAGATCCCTTCTACCTCTGCTTCATAGACACGCTGGATTTCCATCCCTCGCGACTGCTCGTTCAGTCGGCTTAAGGCCTTGCTTGTTCTTGCAAAAATGACAAGGCCGCTGACAGGACGGTCCAATCGATGGATGCAGTGGAGGAAAACAGCCCCTTCTTTGTGATATTCTTTTTTCACCCACGCCTTGACAAAGCCTTCCAGACTCTCATCTCGAGAATCGTCGGGCTGCGTCAAAAGACCTGCCGGCTTCGATGCAATCAAAACATGATTATCGCTGAATATGATTTCGACGTTGTCTAAGGACTTCATATAATAAAAGGGTTGTAGCGGAGGCAACATTCAAAGAGTCTGCCACCCCGCACATCGGAATGCGCACCGCAATATCGGCTTGACGCATCCAATTTTCCGATAACCCATATTGCTCAGTTCCGACAACAATTGCAAGAGGAACAGTCAAATCCACTTCCGTAAATTCCTGTTTTGCGTGGGGCGTTGCAGCGACAAGCGCAATTTTATTTTGTTTTAAAAAGGAAAGGGTTTCCTCGCCGCTTGCTTCTAAAACCGGCACGGTAAATAACGTCCCAATGCTCGAGCGAACCACATTTGGATTATGGATATCAGTCGTGGGATCGCAAACAATCACCGCATCGACGCCTGCCGCATCGGATGAGCGGAGAATCGTCCCTAAATTCCCCGGCTTTTCAATACTTTCCGCGACGAGAAAAAAAGGATTCTTTTTCAAAACTACATCCGAAAAATTCAAATGAGTCTGCGGAGCTACAGCAAGAAGTCCGTCGGGACGATCGCGATAAGAAATCTTCGCAAATACCTCGCGGCTGCACTCTAGAACTTCCGCTCCTGAAGATCGGATCAAAGCCCCCTCATTTTCTCCAAGAAATAGTTCCGGGCAAATAAAGAGCGTCTTGATCTTAAATCCCGCATCAATCGCCCGCTTCAATTCGCGGTAACCCTCGATTAAAAAAAGACCCGTTTTTTCTCGGTCTCTCCGATCGCGCAATGCGGCTGCGGCCTTGATTTTTCCATTTTGCAGACTCATAATCTTAGTCATAAAGAATCCTTGCAAAAGCGCCGCTTGGAATCGAAAGAGCGGAAGGAGAAGTCAAAAGCATTTCTCCTGATTCGACTTTTTTCCCAAATATTTGCGTCAAAAGATGCTCGAGAACAACCGGTGTAAAACCCGGCGTATGGCAAGAAAAAATCACAAATTTCGGTAGATCGGATAATACATTCTTACAAAGCTCGAGTAGAGGGATAATCTCCTCTTCAATTTTAAAAATTTCTCCCTGTCCGCCCCGGCCAAACGTCGGCGGATCCAAAATAATCCCCGAATATCTGCTGCCTCTTTTCTCTTCTCGGCGCAAAAATTTTAAAGCGTCGTCGACAATCCATCGAATGGGCCTTTCTTCCAGATGATTCAAAGCCGCATTTTGCCTCGCCCAATCCACCATCCCCTTCGACGCATCCAGATGGCATACTTCAACCCCTTCCTGCGCTGCCGCAAGCGTCGCTCCGCCCGAATAGGCAAACAAGTTCAAAACCCGATCCCCTTTCTCAAGCAAAGGCCGCATCCAATCCCATAAAGCGGCATGCTCAGGGAAAATGCCCAAATGGCCAAAATCGGTGAGAGAAATCTTCATTCGGACGCCCCTCACTAAAATATCCCACTCGCGGGGCAATTTTGTCCGAAAAGTCCATCGATTCCCATTTTCTCGAGAAAAAACCGCGTCTGCCTCAATTTCCTTTTGGGGGCGCCACACAGCCTGAGGACACGGGCGGCAAAGAATAAAAGGGCCAAATTGCTCCCATTTCTGCCCATTCCCGCTATCTAGCAATTGATACGAATCCATATTTCCTTAAAAACGACCCCAACAGTTTCTCATGGAATGGCAATTGATTTCGACAAATATATATCTACTTAATAGTAAAGCACTTACATAAAAACCAAAGAAGTTGCAAATTAATTATATTAAGTGCTATAATATATATAGGCTAAAACTATAATATTATGAAAATAGATAAAAAAGAAATAAACACTCCAATTATTAACGGATACATTAGAGAAGAAGCTACAGGAGCGCCTCGCGTCTCCTCCTCCTCCTTCGGGGAAAGCCTTGGAACAAGGAAAGTGAAAAGACTTGTTTTGACCGATTTACCCCGGGCAAGGGCATTTCAATCCATTGATCTCAAGACCTGCATTGCAACAGCCGAGAAAGTTTCTTGGCTGCAGAAGTTTTTTTATATCCAATGTACGATCCGAAATGCCGAGGGAAAAGAATCCCAAATATGGGTCAATAAAAATAGTCTTAAAAAACGACTGAGCCATACCTCTGAGCAGAAAAAAATCTTATGGAAACTCCTTCCCAATGCAGCCAAAAAAGTAGATCCTACAGAAAAGTTCAAAGAGAAGCTATCCGCCTCCTTTGAAACAGACTCCGATGAGAGGGTCACCCCAAAGGAAAACACTCCCCTTTTACCGACGCCTAAAAGAGACTCTTTTTCTCAGGAAATGCTAATTTCCATGATTCAAGAAAGGACAAAGGGGCAAATAACAAAAGATGAGATCGAAAAAATTCTCAATTACGTAGAACAACATCCTCAAACAGAAACAAAACTCATTCGACGAAAACTCAGCCAGTGCGAAAGAACCCTTCTCTTAGGACCTCAAAACCAAAACTATTTACTTCTCACAAGAGCAACAAACAAAAAGGATCGCATTTTAGGGGCGGGAGCATTTAAAAAAGCGAAGTTTGCAATCAATTTATCTACAGGAAATATCCATGTAGTTGCCGTCTCAAGATTCATCAACACAATTACATTTCCCTCTCAATGTGAAATCAACACGATGAATGCGCTAAAAGATTCTTCGCACGTCGTTAAATTACATACATCTTACATCACCTCTCCCGGAGAACTAGAAAACACCCTCGCCGGCAAGCCCATAAGAAAAGCTTACATGGTATTAGAATATTGCAATCAAGGAGACCTGTACCACATCCAGAAAAAGGACAAAACAAACTGGACGACCCAGCAAAAGCTTTTATTGGCCTCAGACATGGCAAAAGGTCTTTCAGAAATCCATCAAAAAGGATATTTGCACCGCGATATTAAACCTGAAAATATCTTTGTATATACAGACATTACAAAAACAGGGGAAATACAGCCGAGAGCTAAAATAGCAGACTTAGGGCTTGCATGCCCAAAGACCTTAGCCGAACAAACTCGCATAGGAGGAACTCATCTATACAACTCTCCTGAAAAGTTAAAAGCGATGCTCTCTAGATCATATCATGCGACAGTAGAAGACGATATCTGGGCGCTTGGCTTGACTTTCTATAGTTTA
>CAYOMT010000074.1:0-2352 GCA_964405125.1 uncultured bacterium | reverse complement strand
TCATGCGACAGTAGAAGACGATATCTGGGCGCTTGGCTTGACTTTCTATAGTTTATTCGAAGGGACCAAAGACTCTCTTATGCCTGAGTTTTTAAAATCTTTGACCGTTAAAGAAACTTCGGAAATAAAACAAGAAACAATCGATACAGCAATCAAAAATCTTAAAAATGTTCCGGAAGACATCAAAGCGCTCCTTATGAAAATGCTGAATATCAATCCTAAGAAACGATGCTCTCTCAATAAAGCGATACAAACTATAGAGAAAAAACTGAAATCTGCTGCTGTATAAGCTGCGGATGCAAGTGAATCCAAGAAAAACACTCTTTCCCCAAGCGAATGGGCGAATTTGTCTTCTTTCTACCTACTAAAAAGGGAGTGGCCCGAGAAAATTCTCTGATCCAAAGCTGGATTTTACGAAATAAGACCCCCTCTCCGACAGAACGAAGCTCCATCGTCTTTGGATCTTGGTAGATCTGCGGAAATGAAAATTGAAAACCCCAAAAAACACTCTCCTTCCCCATCGACATCGGACGAAATACGGCATCAACTGGAGAATAGGAAAAGAAATGGGCCTGCACCTGGACAACCGGCTTTTCTATTTTCGTTAAAAACTTATCCTCTGCTACTTTCTGGAGCCAAAGAGAGTCTAAATCCTCCGTGAAAACACAGGCCAAAATCCGCCTAAATTGTTCAGAGGTCGGAACAATCCCCTTTTTAAGACCCTCAATCCACCGGCCATATTCAGCGATAAAAAAATCGGGGCAAATCGGCTTTCCGTCGACAATTCCGGTCATGGGAAAAATCCAAAAATCGCCAAGGGCTTTAAATAAAGACTCCAATTCCACCGGATCGAGAAGGATTTGATATTTTAGAAACTTAGAAGCCTGGTAGACCCCCTCTTCTGCCGGTGTCGAAATGCGCAGCGTCATATAATCGAAATTTTTCCTTTTTTTCGCGAAGTAAATAACATTCCTGCCACGCCGAGAGTAATGTAAGCATCTGCCATGTTAAAAATAGGGAAGGAATAGCCCCAAAATACGAAGTGAAAAAAATCAATCACGTGTCCATACAAAAGATAATCCACCGCATTTCCAATGGCGCCCACGGCAACAAGCCAAAGAGAAGCCATCCTAATCATGGGACGATGGAAAAGATAAAGATAAATCCCCAACCCTAAAACAAGAACCACCCGAAACCCAAATAAAAGACCGGGATACCCTGCAAAAAGACCCCACGCAGCCCCTGTATTGACAATCGTGTTGAGAGAAAAAGAGATCCCCAAAAAATCGGAAAACAGGGGAACGCCCCCAAAAGGATAACTCCCCCATTGAAGAGGAGCTACCCAATGCATCGCAAGCATTTTGGATACGACATCCAAAATAAAAAGGGAAAAGAAGATCCACCCCTTCACAGAAGACCCTTTTCAAATTGCTCTTGGGCTTTCACTGTCATCGAAGCATACGGAATCGCCTCTAGCCGCGGAATCGGAATTTCATCGCCGGAAATATCGCAAATCCCATACGTCCCTTCTTTGATTTTTTCCAAAGCATGATCGATTTGCCGCAGCATATTGAACTCTTTACTCGTGACTTCCAGATTGACATTCTTTACAAAATCATCCGTTCCCTCGTCGGCAGAATGCTGCGAATATCCCTTGGATTCATCAGGTGCGGTCACCTCTTTTTTTGCTCCTTCGAGAAGGCGCATAATTTTTGCACGCATTTCTTCAAGACGGCTCTTGAAATGGGCAATTTCATTTTTCTTCAGCGGCATGAATAGATTCCTCATTTTCTGGTTCTTTGAGAGCTCCTTCAGGGACAATCAGTTGAATGGCCTCTACGAGCTCTCGAATATCTTTAAACCGTTTATACACACAAGCAAATCGAATATAAGCAACAACATCGAGTTTTTGTAAATGGTGCATCACAAGATCGCCCAATTCTCTGCTTGGAATTTCCCGGATTCCTTTCGCCATCAAATCCGATTTGACCTTATACGAAAGGGCGCACACCTGTTCGTGGCTCACTCGGGTGTGAAGACATGCAGCATCCAATCCCCGGATCAGCTTCTCCTGTTGAAAATCTTCAAATGTGCCATCTCTTTTTTTCACCTGCAAACTCAAATCGATGGTTTCAAAAGTCGTAAATCTTCGCATACACTGGCAACATTCCCGACGCCTGCGAATGGCGTTGGTTTCCGCCGGATTTCGCGAATCTGTGACTTTCGACTCCTCGTGATGGCAAAATGGACACTTCACAAAAAAACCTTTAGAAGATACCTATCAACTCAAATTTTTAGCGGATTTGAGCATAAAAAGGCACATTACTAAACTCAAAAGTATTTTTCAAATAC
>CAYOMT010000073.1:0-6917 GCA_964405125.1 uncultured bacterium | reverse complement strand
CTTGGATGGAATGTTTTGAAGGCGTTGCGAAGCCGCCCTCCCGTGACATGGGTGTAGCGATCGGTAGTTCCTATATCTTCGTGTCCCAGCATATCTTGAATTAAACGCAAATCAGCCCCCCCTTCCAAAAGATGTGTCGCAAAGGAGTGGCGCAGCGTGTGGGGAGAAATCGATTTAGAAATCCCTGCTTTTTCAGCATACATTTTAACCCTCTTCCAGACCGCAATCCGGTCGATGCGAGTGCCTTTTGCAGAAACAAATAAAGGGCTATTTTCATCGGGGCACTCTCCGCGATAATGGAGAAGATAATGATCGACTGCGGCAATCGCTTTTTTCCCAACGGGAATGATCCTCTCTTTTTTCCCTTTGCCCCGCACTCTAACAAAGGTATCGGAAAGATCGTTTAAACAAAGTCCGCAAAGCTCGGAAACCCTCATTCCCGTCGCATAAAGAAGCTCTAGAATCGCTTTATCCCGCGACCCCAATCGATCGGTGTCTTTTGGCTGGGACAAGAGCAAATCCACCTCTTCTACTTGCAAAACTTCCGGAATCAATTGCCAAATTTTGGGCGTCTCAAAATAACACGCCAAATCCAAAGAAATGACCCTTTCTCTTTTTAAAAACCGGAAAAACACTTTAATTGCCACAAGCATGCGGCAAATAGAAGAAGAAGCAAAATGTCTTGCTTGAAGACTTGCTAAAAATGACAAAATGTCTTCGGAAGAAATAGAAGCCCAATCCCGATTGCTTACGAAGCTTGAGAAAGCGGCAAGGTCTCTCCCATAAGCGGAGAGGGTGTGGGAAGAGAGGCCCCGTTCGGATCTAAGGTAGCTGAGGAAGTCGGCAATACAGGAGTTGTGCATCTTTCCTTTTCTACCTGTTTTTCAGATTCAGAACAATCCTCCCCTTTTTTTCTCGCCTGATCGAGGAACGCAGCAACACGCTTTGCTTGCAGTACAATCGCATCTATCAGAGCAAATGAAGAAGCGGGATTTAAGCTGGCGGCGGCTGTAGAAAGGTCTTCTTCCTTCCCTTTTTCTTTCACCCAAAAAACAAATTTTCCCACCCAAGCCCGTACAGTCGAAGAATCGGCAAAAATGGCAATCCCTGCAGCCACTGCAAAAAAGGCAGAGGCGACGGCAGATGCGATATAGCTTGCAAACACTAAGTAAGTGATCATTCCAATAAGACCTATGGTGTTGCTAAAAATCCCAATTTTGCTCCACTTCAATCCTTCTTTATTTTTCTCTTGAATCCCGCGAATCAAACCTTCGGCTTCCGTAAATGCAATCAAATCGCCGCGATCCAATCGATCGATTAAATCATCCAAAGCGCCTATCTCCAATGAATCTTTCATGAATTCAAAGACTTCTCCCCGCGCGCGCAAAGCAAACTCATCCCATTTATTGTGCAAATGCGTTTTCACGCGCTCTGCAAAATTCTTCTCATCCCCGCTTGCTTTTTCTTCGTGCTGTTCAATCTCTTTTTGCGATAGCTGCGTGTTTTGCCGTAACCACTTCAGTGTTTCCGAAAGCTCTTTTGCACTGCCTTCGCCCAAGACTGCATTCAATTCGGATTGAAATTTATTTCCCACATATACTTTGTAAATCGAAGAAGCCAAGCTCACAATGTATAAACACATCGCGGCAATCGGCAAAGCAGCTCCAGCGACCGCTGCTGTCACTACCTGTTTTGAAAAAGTCGCAGCCCATTCCATCACGAAAAATAACCCCGTCAAAAAAGCGCTGAATCCAGCCGCAAGATCTGCAAATGCAAGAACGATTTTTTCCCGGCTTTTATGTAAAATCGCTTGGGCTAGTGCATCCGCCTTCACAAGCATGAGCACAGCCCCGCTTGTAGAAAGAAGGGTTCCCCCTAAAATCGCAATCGCCCCAAATAAACTCGTCGCAGCAGGTGCGACCAACCCAACGATATTCCTCAGAGTAGAGACCCCATCCGTCGCTCCCCATAAACGCTCCAAATGGACGCTCACTCGATCAATCAACGAAGGACTCTCCGCCTTGTCCACCCGCATTTTCACAAACTGAGCATGGATCGCTTCTGTCTTTTGAATTGTTTTTTCTAAGATAACGCCTTCCGTCTTCAAGGCCTTAGAACAAAGAGAATGAATGACCCGAGACTCTTCCCCACGAGCCAAAGAACCCGCAAAACACTCCCGAGAACTTGAAATAAGATTGATTGTATTACTCATATTATTCTCTTTTTAATAAAACTATTATAACACAAATTCGGTTATAAATAATATATAAAAATAATCTTAATTTAATATAAAAAAAATACTTGACATCCTATGAAAAACCGGTTAACTATTAAGGATTATGAATGCAGAAGAACTGATCCCCCACCACACTGAGCCGTTCCGAGCGGTGCTTCTTTTTGGCCCTCCGGGGTCTGGAAAAGGGACTCTTGGCAAATTCCTCAGTAGCGCGGGCAACCACTTCCACCTCTCGTCCGGGGACATTTTTCGGGGTCTATCGCCCGAATCGCCGGCGGGGAAGCTGTATCATAGCTATGCAAGCCAGGGATTGCTCCTTCCCGATGAGATTACGATTCAAATCTGGCACCACTTTGTCCATGGCCTCATTGCGACCAATCGATACTTTCCGACCCAGCAGCTCCTCCTTCTCGACGGCCTTCCTCGGACAATCCGACAAGCTGATTTACTCAAAAAATATATTCACATCGAACAAATCATCGTACTCGAAGTCGAAGATATAGAAAGATTGATCAAACGGATTCAAAGAAGGGCGCTCATTGAAAAAAGGACGGATGATCTGGACTCCAAAGTCCTGAGAACGCGCATGGAGGTCTATAAGAAAGACACCATGAAGCTCCTTTCCCATTATCCTAAGGAAATTATCTCTAGATTCAACGCAAGCCAAAAGCCGCTAGAGGTTTTGCGCGATGTCTTAACAGGTCTTTCCTCTTTACTTTCGACATAAAAAAAAGCCGCACTCTTGCGAGAGCGGCTTTTTTAAGCCTTAAAACGAGGCTCAATTTTATCCCTTAAGATGAGAAAACTGTCTCATCATCTAATGGATTAGCAGGCATCGGCTGGGCAAACTTCTTTCTCAAGAGGCTCCCTGCGATCACTGCAGAACCAACTAAAGGAATCCCTGCAGCAAATCCTGCGGCTTTACGAGGATTTTTTCGAATGCTGTCAGCAACAACGTTTCCAGTTGTCTTTGCAGCAGTTGTCAACCCTTCGCCAAAAAAACGGGCCTTTAGAAGCACTTCCTGGCCATCAGTCTTCATTTTTTCCGCTGTTGTAGAAAGCGAAGCCTCTACTTGACTTACCACTTTCGCGCCAAATTCTTTGACGAGACTCAAGTCAATTGACTTCAATGCAGCAAACTTCGTTAAGCCATACTCTTTAATTGCTGGGCCATAAACAGAAGCGAGCTGATTTGCTTGTTCCGCTTTCATCTTGAGCTGATCTACAAAAGCATTCACAGCCTCCATCGAGATTTTTTGACCCGATGACATTTTGGCTTGCAATTGTGTTGCATATGTCTTCACAAGATTCATTTGTTCCGGCTTTAAAATCTTGCTAAGGTTTTCTTCAATCTTTGAAGAATACTTCGTCGCAACACCGTAAGCTACTGTCGAAACAACCATTGCAGCAAGAGCCATCTTAAATGCTCGGCTCAAGCCTTTTTTTGGCGCTTCTGCAGTAGTAGCAGGAGGAGACAAGGCTAAAAGCTTTGCTCCTAACGTATTTACCCGATTTGTAGCAGACAATAAGTCCTTTTTCGCAATTTCAAATTCTTTCTGAATAAATTCTTTTTGAAGAGCTTCAAATGCATTGCCTTCTTCAGCCGATACATCTCCTCTAACCAAAGACTCTGTAGACTCTTCTCGAGCCATGGCCTTTGTCAACGCAGCCACTCTCGACTCTTTCTCGGCAAGAGATAATGCTGCCAATTCTTTTGCAAAATCATCTTCTATGTCATTTCTTTGAATTGACTCTGTTTGCTGAAAACGCATATTTTGCAAAGCATTTTTTTCATTCTGAATTTTAACAAAAGTATTTTGAACTTCTTTTGTTAAGTTGTTTACGCGCTTCTGAAGACTTTTGACGTTGCGCTGAGAAGCTGCAATTCGCTCTTCTAGGGTGGGTTGCTGAATTGAAACAGTATCTTCAAAAACTAACGCATCCGAAGAAACTCTTGGCGTCGATGATTTAAATTTTTCCTTAAATGAAGCAAAAGCCTCTTTTACAGCAGCAATCAGACGATCCAGAGGACCCATCGTTTTGGGTTGAGGTCCGAAACTAGAAGGTGTTAAAGCCTCCTTTAACTCATACCTCATCTCATTCATCACAACAGAAAGTGGAATTGTACTCATAATTATTACTCCTTATTATTTTTTTATTAATTGTTTAATAATATTATAAACAAACAAGACAATAAATATCAATAACTAATAAATAATTCATAATAATTGATGCATTTAACCATATTCATGTATAATGCAGTTATAAAGAGTAATAATAAGGTAATAAATCGAGGTATCTATGAAAAAAAATTCTCACAGCATCATTGCTGCCATGGAGAGCCGAATCGACCATTTAGAGACGGAACTCTCTTATCTTAATACACTTCTGATTAATTGCGGCTTTCCGGAAGGGATCGCGACCCTCAAAGAAACAGCGGAAGAGCTTCTCAGCGAAACGGCCCGCGCCGCCTCTGAATAAACATTTTGTCTTTTTTCAGAGAACCGGGTAAAATCTTGGCTCACCCCCCTATTGGGAGGGTGAGAAACTCAACCGGACCTCTATGGCAAAGATTATTTTTGACGAAACCCGAGAAGAATTCGACCTACCCGATGGGTCCCCTATTACGGAAGCCTGCGAAGAGGCAGGAGTCCCCTTTGCCTGCACAGAAGGGGTTTGCGGGACATGCGTGGTCGAAGTGATCGAAGGGATGGAGAATCTCTCCGAATTCAACCAGGCAGAAGCCGACTTTCTCGGCGAATTGGACAAAGAAAGGCTCGCTTGCCAGTGCAAGATAAAATGCGGCCAAGTAAAGTTAAAATTTTAATTAGGGATACCCGATATGAATCAGCAAATTCACCGCGACATGACCATTGAGGACATTTTTAAACAGTTTCCTCACAAAAGCCAAAAACTAGCCCAAGAAATGACCAATTCAGGCCTTCATTGCGTAGGCTGTTCCGCATCTACTTGGGAAACCGTGGAAGCGGGCATGATGAGCCATGGGATGAGTTTAGAGGAGATCGACAGTCTGATTGGCAGGTTGAATGCGATTCTCGCAGAAAAAGAAGATTTATCGACGATCTCGCTCACTCCGAAAGCCGCGCAGAAATTCTTGAATATCTTAGAAGAAGAAGGCAAAGCGGGCTGGGGCCTTAGATTTGGCGAAAAAGCGGCCGGATGCAGCGGATTCGAGTTTTTCCTCGACTTTTCTGAAAAAGCAAAACCTGAGGATCTTGTGATCGAATCGCAAGGGATCCAAATCCATATTCACAATAAATCTGTCAGCCGTCTCATGGGCTCTGTCATCGATTTCGTCGACGGGCTTCAGGGCGCAGGTTTCAAAGTCTCTAATCCGAATGTGAAATCAGCCTGCGGCTGCGGCTCTTCCCACGGATATTAAAAACAAAATACTACAGTCGTCTAAAACATATGTTTTAAACGACTGTATCTCAAGAAATAAGTCCTCCCCACTCATAGTCACGACCTTTCCAAGGACTACAGAGATATATCTATTTTCTCTTAAATTCAGAATTCAAAATATCTGAATTTATGTAAATTCGAACATTCAGCCGATTTTCGATTGTTTTTCGGGGGGTAATATCAACCTCCGTATATGACCCCTCCGAAAAACAATCGAAAATCGGCCAAAATAATCCAAAAATTCGACGAAAAATTTTATTAAGATAGGTTCTCAGGAAAAGAAGAACTTCTTGTGCAAATTCTCTTTGTTCTCTATGATGGCGAGAGATGAATCCAAATAGAAAAAGAGGGCCTCGCAAAACCCCGCCGAAACTAGAAAAAATTGCCCGAAATCTGACTCTCACCCTCCTCCAATTCGTCGAAGGAAAGAGGTTCTCCCCTTCGACCGCGGAAGATTTAATCCACCAGCTCAACATCGCCGAAATCCACCGCGATCTTTTCAAAAAAGTGCTCAGTCAGCTCGTCGATGAAAAAAAACTAAAGCACCAAAACGGGAAATATACTCGCCCGAATAGATCCAATCTCGTCACAGGAACCATCAGCGTCCACCACAAAAAAGGGTTTGGCTTTGTCAAAAATACCACGGGTCCCGATATTTTTATCCCCAAACACTCGGTTCTCGATGCGGTCGATGGAGACACTGTCGAAGTCGAAATCAACCCGGTTGTTTCCGCAAAAGGTCCGGAAGGGATTGTCGTCGCCATCTTAAAGCGGAGCCGCACCCATTTAGCCGGAACGATTCTGGGGAAAAAAGAAAATAGATCCGGAGCTGAAATTTATATCGCGTTCTCCCCTCTTCTCGGCCTCGATAAACAGATTCTCGTTTCCTCCGAAAAGCCCTTGAGAGAAGGCGATCGGATCATCTGCAAAGTATTGAACTGGAATGCCGAACGCGAGCATGTAGAAGCTTCTCTCGATCGGCACATCGGCCACATTTCCGATCCTTCCATCGACATCCAAGCCGCAATTGAAGAGTTCAATCTCCCGGATGGATTTTCAAAAGAGGCTCTTGCCGAAGCCAAAGTCTATGGGAAAATCGTCTCCCAAGACGATATGGAAAAAAGGCGCGATCTCACAAAATGGGAGTGCGTCACGATCGATCCCGATACGGCGCGCGATTACGACGATGCGATTAGTTTGACGCAAGATGAAAAAGGGCACTACCATCTCGGGGTCCATATTGCCGATGTCTCCCACT
>CAYOMT010000072.1:0-7085 GCA_964405125.1 uncultured bacterium | reverse complement strand
TGTGGGAGGCTCGTGATGGGGCAGGATGATACCTTAAGAGACTCAAGTTGGGTTAGGTTGCCGATTTCTCGAGGGAGGCTCGTGATGGGGCAGTATGCTACGTTAAGAGACTTAAGCTGGGTTAGGTTGCTGATCTCTTGTGGGAGGCTCGTGATGGGGCAGGATGATACCTTAAGAGACTCAAGTTGGGTTAAGTTGCCGATCTCTCGTGGGAGACTCGTGAGGCTTTGGAAGCATGATACATCAAGAGATGTAAGCTGGGGTAGGTTGCCGATCTCTTGTGGGAGACTTGTGAGGTCTGCGAAGCAGGACACCCCAAAATGGGTTGTTTTTGAAGCGTAACATTTTCTGATTGCTTCGGCTACAGCTACCCGGTCTTTGTCGTCCCTTCTTCCTTTTCCTTTTTGACACCAAGAGTTAGGGTCAATGACCAATTTTACATAGGTTGGATCGAGCACTAGTGTTGGGGCGCTGCCTGTCTCATGCATACATAGAACAGGATTAGAATTTATGTTTATCGAGATGGGTTGGGTGCTAGCGTTTATTCTAGGAAATGCAGAACTGTAAATTTTATTCATAATAAGTATATTATATTGGTTTTTTTACATAAATTCAATTAAAATTATTATTTTTTTATAAAATTTATAATGTTCGATTTAAAAATATTTTTATATATGTTATTTCAGCACAGCCATTGGAGTAAATGGTTTTGTGTTGTAGTGAAATATTGTATAGTTTATAATTAATATATTAAAAATTAAACGATAAGGATTTATACAATGGCGTCAATTCCTACTTCTAATTGCGGATTAGATCTGGCTTCAGGGAGAAGTCCTTACTCTAAATTTTTGAGATGCGACAGAGAGATATTTCGCGAAGTATATTCATATCTTTCTGAGTACGAGCAAAATCAAATGGATAAAGTAGCTGAAGCTGTTTCCGGATGTTTGTTGTCATGGTCCCTTTTTCATAAAGCAGAGAAGCTGCGCGCATATATACGGCTAGACGGTTTTGGCGCAGCCAAATGGGAGCGCTATTTTGGTAAAGTCGAGAGGATTCCATTGCCTCTCAAGATCTATGAGGTTCTTGAAGGTCCGGATTCTTTCTCTCCCGGGAAGAAAGTAAAAGATACCCATTTTCTCTTTTACTTGCCTACAGCTGTTGATGGAAATCCCCTGACGTTAAATCATCTTGGAAAGCTTGTCGAAGAACCCAAGGAAGAGAGCGGCGGAAATCCGAGCAAATACCTCCACTTTCCCGATGAAATTAAAACCCAATATGGAGATAAAAAAACAAGCGCTCCTTGTTGGGTTTTTATGGGAAAAGATATTATCGAGGGAAGTAGTAGAGATCGGAGCTTCATGGATCAGTTTAAACGGATCGTCCTTCACCCAGATTACAAGCGTGGATTAAGAATTCCTCAACTTTTAGACGTGGTTGCGGCTCTCTTTTTACGCCATGTAATGACAGGGGAGAGATTGCTTCCCAGACAATCCGTAGAGGACGGTTGGATCTTTACGCGCTGTGGAAATTCAGTATCAGTAGAGGGGTCTATGTCAAAGAGAGTCGTTGTCGGCGGTTTTGCCTCGGAAGGTCTCTCGATTATGGATGATAAACCCCGTTATCCCTGCAAGTATGGTCTTGTTTCTTTTTGGAAATTTCCTGGCGCCCAAATTTAAAAATTTTAATTTATATCATAATGATAAATTATTTTTTTTACAGTAAATTGTTGTTGTTATTTATTTTTTGTGATAAAATTAATCAGAACTTAAAAGGAACTGAGTGAGATTATGTCTGTGAAAGAAATCGTTGATTCTGGCGTAAGTGATTATTATTCATTGAATAGTGAGAGCAAGTCTCCCGATTTAGTGGGCAGCGGTCGTTCCTTTAATGTCATTGACGAGATGTCAAAAAAAAATTTGGCATTAGGCAGTCTTTGCAAGGGAAGCGCTTGGGCCGCAGCCGGAGTTGGAATTCCTATTATTTTCTCAGTTGGGAGTCTTTGGACTCTGACTTTTCTCGGGTTTAAGACAATTGAAAAGAGCCGAGTTCCTTCGACTTTAGGGGAGCATCTTTTCTTATTGAGCGGACTTACTGTGGGAGCGAGCGCTTTGACTCCGACTATTTTCCTTTCAGTTGCCGCCAGCAACAGGTTCATGGAATATTGCATGGAAAATGCGAGAAAGCATTTTGACCAATCTTCCTTATGTAATCCGAATAGTTGATCCGCGCGAAAGCTGTCCTATCCTAAATATGTAATTTTTGATTTAATTCATTCCATCCAATGTGGGGTGTCATGAAGCGGATTGCGATTACAGGTGCGGCAGGGCAGATTGCCTACAGTTTGATTTTTCGGATTGCAAGCGGGGCGCTGTTTGGCCCTCATCAACCGATCTCGCTTCATCTTTTAGATGTTCCCGAGGCCCTTCCTTCTCTAAAAGGGCTTGCTATGGAACTAGAAGATTGTGTTTTCCCTCTTCTTAAAGAAATCAAAATAGGCTCGGATCCTTTAGAAATTTTTGAGGGCGTTCATTATGCTCTCTTGGTCGGAGCCAAGCCGCGCGGGCCCGGCATGGAAAGAAAAGATCTCTTGGCAGACAACGGGAAGATTTTTGTCGGTCAAGGAAAGGCCTTGAATCAGGCGGCAAGCCGAGATGTTCGGGTCCTTGTTGTAGGAAATCCCTGCAACACCAATTGCTTAATTCTCATGCACCACGCGAAAGATATTCCAAAAGAGCAGTTTCACGCCATGACTCGCCTCGATCAAAATCGGGCGATTTTCCAACTTGCAAAAAAAGGGGATGCCCAATTTGCCGATGTGACGAATGTCGCAATTTGGGGCAACCATTCTACAACGCAGGTGCCCGATTTTCTTCATGCAAAAATTAAGGGACGCCCCGTTTTAGATGTGATTTCAGATCGAAAATGGCTCGAAGAAGAATTTGTGTCATGCATTCAAAAAAGAGGGGCGGATGTGATTTTGGCGAGAGGAAAATCGTCAGCCGCTTCTGCTGCCAATGCAATTTTGGATAGCATGCGGTCTTTATTCATTCCCACAGATCCGGGAGATTGGTTTTCCTCTTCTATCTATTCGACAGGAAATCCCTATGGCATTAGAGAGAATCTTGTTTTTTCTTTTCCTTGCAGATCCAAGGGGAAAGGCGATCTTGAGATTGTATCGGGGCTTCATATGGATTTGTTCTTGCAAGAAAAAATAGCTCTCACGCAAAAAGAACTGATGGAAGAAAGAGACTTGGTTCGACATTTTTTATAGGGGGGAGTTATGCGCGATGGAGTGCTATTTGAAATCACGAAAGATCACTTAGAAACAGGGCTCAGAGGATATCCTGTTGGATATTGCGTCACCTCGCATGTCGATCCGCAAAAAGGGTTGTCGTACATTGGAAGGCCTGTATCTGAACTCGCTTTTCGAGATCCCGAAGAAGTGATTTATCTTCTCTACTACGGAGAGATGGGGACAAAAGATCAGGTAGCTCAATTCTATCGCGAGATGCAAGGAAGATCGGGCTGCAAAAAAGAGACAATTGAGCATATTCAATCTTTGCCCAAGATAGGCCATCCAATGGATGTATTTGCGGCAGCCATTTTGATTGCGGGCATGTATGAATCCACCGGCGATTATCGAGAGGATTGTCTCAACATCATTGCAAAAATTCCAGAGATTGCCGCCGTCATGATCAATAGCCATGCCGGGTGGGGAAAAACTCCGTCTCCGAAAAAAGAGCTGGGGTATATGGAGAATTTTGCCCACATGCTTTGCCAGCCCGAAGAAAAAAGCAAGGAATTCATTCAAGTCCTCCGTTTATTCAATGTTTTGAGTTTTGATCACGGCGGAGGCAATCTCTCCACATTTGTAGGCAAGGCCGTTGCGTCGGGGCTTGAAAATATGTACGGATCTTTAGCCGCTGCCATGACAGCTCTCGCTGGACCGCGCCACGGCAAGGCAAATCAAGAGTGTTTGGAATTTGTGGAAGGCATTTTACACCATTTGGGGCCGGAGGCGACAAGGCAAGATGTGGCAGATCTGATTTTGAAAAAATTGGAAAATCACGAGGTAATTGTCGGTTTTGGCCATGCTGTATTGCGCATAGAAGATCCAAGAGCCGCTGTGTGCTATCAATATTGCCAAAAGCATTTTGGAAATCATCCTCTTGTGAAAATTGCAGAGATGCTCCGCACGGAAGGTTCCCGCATCTTGCAAGAAAATCCTAAAATCGCCGATCCTCATCCAAATATTGACGCGATTACAGGTGTGATGTTAACTGCCGCAGGATTCCCTTATCCTAAATATTATACCGTCTTATTCGGCCTTGCCCGCTGCGTTGGCATTGCGATCCAAATCGTCTATGAACGGGTGCATGCAAGAGGAGGCAAAGGGACTCCGATTGTTCGCCCTTCTTATCTTTATAGACATCGCCTATGAGAACAAAATATCCTCCGATAGAGCCGTATAGAACTGGTTTTTTAGATGTGAGCCCCATTCATTCTTTATATTGGGAAGAAAGCGGCAATTCGGAAGGGAGCCCCATCCTTTTTTTGCATGGCGGCCCCGGATCGGGAACAAATGCCGGGCATAGATCTTATTTCGATCCGGCGTTTTATCGGATTGTCCTCTTTGATCAGAGGGGATGCGGGAAAAGTAGGCCCCATGCAACGCTTGAAGAGAATACGACGTGGGATCTTGTCTCAGATATTGAAAAATTGCGTTTGTTTTTAGAAATTCAAGAGTGGATTGTTTTTGGAGGCTCTTGGGGAAGTACACTGGCTCTTGCTTACGCTGAGACGCACCCGGAAAAAGTGAAGGCATTGATTCTCAGAGGTATATTTTTAGGAAGAAAAAAAGAACTCCACTGGTTCTATCAATTTGGCGCGCACCATATTTTTACAGACGAGTGGGAAAAATATATTGATCCCGTCCCGAGAGAAGAAAGAGGCGATATGATTCGCGCCTATTATCGGCTTTTGACTTCAAAAGATCCTTTCTTGCGTAAAAAAGCTGCGAGAGCTTGGACGATTTGGGAAAGCGTCAATCTTCGGCTTATTTTCGACCCCATTTTATTTGCAGAATTTACAGAGGATTTTCATGCAGATGCCTTGGCTCGCGTCGAATGCCATTATTTCTTAAATAATTGTTTTTTTAAGACAGATCATTTTCTTCTCGAAAATGTAGATAAAATACGCCATATTCCGGCTGTGATTATCCAGGGCAGATATGATATGGTTTGTCCGTTTGAGTCGGCTTGGGAACTGCACAAAGCATGGCCCGAGGCCAAATTGGAGATCATCCCGGATGCCGGCCATTCGGCGAGCGAAACCGGGATTCTCGATGCTTTGATCCGAGCTACCGATTATTTTAAGACTCTGATATAATTTTTTCATGACTTGGATAGAGCTAGAAAGATCTTTTCATCGAGCCTTTTATTTTTCTTTTTCCCGCCGCAGGATGTTTCTTACATTTCCCACTCTTGTTTTATGCGGAATTCTCTCTGTATTTTGCCATGCGTTGAGTTTGGATGCGACTCCTTGGCTTTCTTTGTGTCTCGGGTTTCTTCCGATTTTTCTCTCCTCGGGTATTTTGCTTGCTTTGGGTGTGATTTTATCGCGGGTCTATTACGCCGAATCCAAGCAAATGGCGGTCAATATGCGCCGTTTGATTCATAGCTCGATGGATTTAATCATTGGGATTTCTTATTTTTCGGTGCCCCCTCTTTTGGTCTATTTATTATTTTGGGTTTTCCTCGGAGTGTTTTTCCTTTTGAAAGAAATTCCGGGTTTTGGCGAATTTTTTAGCGTCGTTTTCTCATTTGGTCCCTTCATTTTAATTTTTGGCTCGCTTTTGCTTTGCCTTCTGAATTTAGGCCTCTTATTTTTTGTAGCTCCAGCTGCCAATGTTCTTGCCATGCGCAAGGGGATGTTGATTCGGCGCGTCTTTAATCCTTTAAAAAAACAGATTTTTAGCGCGGTTATTTTATTTTTTATTGGGATTTTCCCTCTTCTTTTTGTGTCGAGTCTTCTTTCTCTTTCTGCCTTTCTTACAAATACGAGTTTTTTCTCGTCGAACCATTCTCTTTCCATGGCGATGGAGTGGTTTTTTGTCATGCTCCCTTTTGCCGCTTTGATCACTCCGGCCGTTGTCTTCTTTTTTAATTTTTCCTCGGAAAGTTATGCTCTTTTGCAAGCGGCGGGGAAAGAGTGAAGCGGATTGCGGTTGTTGGCGCCGGGCTTGCAGGGCTTTCTACTGCATGGCACTCCTTGCAAAAAGGCTATGAAGTCACATTATTCGATCCTTTGGGAATTGGAGGGGGCGCGTCGGGTGTCTCGACAGGTCTCTTGCACCCATTTCCCGGGAAAACAGCTTCCCCCTCTTGGATGGCAAGAGAAGGGATGGAGGCGACGCGCGGATTATTGAAAGTGGCGGAATCGGCCTTGTCTTCTCCCGTTGCAAGCTATACCGGTATTTTCCGCCCTGCGATCACAGAGAGCCAAAAACACGATTTCCAACGCAATTGCGAAGCCATTTGGAAAGAGATTGCATTGTTAGGGATGCCTCCTACAAAAGGACTTTGGATTGAGGAAGGGATTACCGTATTTTCCCGTCTTTACTTAAAAGGGCTTTGGCTTGCTTGCAAAAATAGAGGCGCTGTCTTGATTCAAGAGAAGTTTTCGCACCGCTCTCAATTCGATGGCGTTGTTTTTGCAACGGGAGCGCAAACGCCGATGTTAGAAGAATGCCGAAATCTCCCTTTGCGCTCAGCCATTGGCCAGTCTTTAGTTTGCAAGTGGAACCATCCTCTCCCTTTTAGTTTGGCTTCCCAAGGGTATATCACTTTGATGGAGGATCCTTCTCTTTGCCAGGTAGGCTCAACTTATGAGCACACAGAAGAGCCGGATCCGAAAAAAGCGATCGAGTTATTGGAAAAAGTGGCTCTTTTCTATCCTCCGGCAAAAGAGTTTAAAATTCTCGAAAGGCGGGTGGGGAAAAGGGTTGCGCCAAAAGAAGGCCACCAACCGATCCTTCAGCAGATCTCTCACAAAGCCTGGGTGTTTACGGGACTCGGTTCCCG
>CAYOMT010000071.1:0-7479 GCA_964405125.1 uncultured bacterium | reverse complement strand
TACGCTTTGACGGGGGCTTGTTCTTTGATATCGCGCGTTTTAATCCACCAAAGCGGGAGGACGATCAGGGCGCCGAGGAAAGCGCATACGAAAAGAGTGATGATATAACTGTCCCACCCGTTTGTTTTTACAAGGGCGCCAAGTGGGCCACCCGCAGCTGCCGCCCCGAGATATGCAAAGCATCCGGCGAATCCCGTGGCTGTCGCTGCCGCTTTTTTATGCGATAGCTCCGCTGCAGAAAGCCCGATTAACATTTGCGGGCCAAAGATGAAAAAGCCAAAAAGAAATAGGATAATTGCATCGAGGATTGGCCATGGAAGCACGGCCATTTTAAAGAGGAAAAGGATGCCGAGAATGGCCGCCGTAAAAATGGAGTTGATTGGGTTCCTTCTTCCGTTAAAGAAAAGATCCGAAGCCCATCCCGCTGCAAGCATCCCTAAAAATCCGCCGATTTCAAACCAGCAAACGCAAAAGCCCGCTTCTAAAGAGGTGTAGTTTTTCACTTCGATCAGATAGAGCATGCTCCAATCGTTCACGGCCGTCCGAATGACGCCGTTAAAAAATTGGGCAAAGGCAAGAATCCAGATAAACTTATTTTGAAGCACGTATTTAAAAAGAATTTCTTTGACAGACAGCTCTTTTTCTTTCGCTTCTTTGGTCTTGTCGTTCGGGTAATCATTGCGGAATTTTTCAATGGGGGGCAGTCCGAGCGATTGCGGCGTATCGCGCAGTCGGTTCATGAGGAAAAATCCGGACAGGATACAGATCACCCCAGGAACGTACATAGCAAAGCGCCAGCCCCAGTATTCTGCGCATGCGGCCGCAACAAGGGGTATTAGGGCTCCTCCTAAATTATGCGAAGTGCTCCACACGCTCCACCAACGGCCCCTTTCCGATTGCGAATACCAGTGGGTTAGGAGTTTTGCGCAGCCGGGCCAGCCCCACCCTTGAAACCAGCCGTTCAATCCCCAAAATACAGCAAAGACCCAAAGAGTCGACGACATTCCAAAGAAAAGATTGAAAATCCCTGTGAGAATAAGCCCGATCGACATGAAGTAGCGAGGATTCGATTTATCCCCCAGGATTCCGCTTAAAAATTTACTTGCGCCGTACGAAAGGCTCAAAATACTTCCCAGCATCCCCAATTCAAATTTGCTAAGCCCCAGCTCCATCTGGAGCGCCGGCATAGCAAAGGTAAAGCTTTTCCTCGTGAAGTAATAGAAAGCATACCCGATATACATTGCGTAAAACGTTCTCAGGCGCCAGTATTTATACTTATTTTTTATCAGATCGGCGTCTTCAATTTCTGCGACATGAGGGGCTGGTTTAAAAAAATTAAGAACGCTCACATGGACTCAAATTTTAATTTAGCAATCCCTTCTATCAACAAAATATTTTGACTGGGTCGGAGGGTATGCCGATTGTTCAATTTGTTTTGGTATAAAGCCTATCGATCTAGGGCCTCTCATGTCAACCTTTTATTCTGGAAGAATTTTTTGGCGGTGAAAATATCAAACAAGCGCATATAATGCGTTGTTATGGTGAAAGTACAGATCCCCAAAGGGACGTTTGATATCCTTCCTTATGGCGCTGAAGAATCTTGGCGCTTATCCCATCTCTGGCAGTGGGTTGAAGAAATTTGCCGGAAAACCGCGCGCGAGTATGGCTATTTAGAAATCCGCACCCCGATTTACGAGCGCTCCGAGCTGTTCGACCGCGGGGTCGGCGAAACTTCCGACATTGTCACAAAAGAAATGTTTACTTTTCAGGATAAGGGTGGCCGCATGATCAGTCTTCGCCCGGAAGGAACTTCTTCTGTGATGCGCTCTTTGATTGAAAATCATCTAGCCCAGGCCGGCAGCGTTCATAAATTATTTTATATAGGCCCCATGTTCCGCTATGAAAGGCCTCAATCGGGAAGATATCGGCAGCACCATCAGTTTGGCGTTGAGGCGGTGGGAGTCGCAGGTCCCGAACAAGACGCAGAAGTCATCGATCTCCTATTTCAGGTATATAAGAGACTTGGGATTCAATCGCTCAAAGTCCATTTGAATACGGTCGGAGATCCCGAATCCAGGCTCTTATTCCGCTCTGCTTTAATGGATTATTTGCGCCCTTTTTTGAATGATCTCTCAGCGGATAGCCAGGTTCGATTTGAAAAAAATCCTCTCCGCATTCTCGATTCTAAAGACCCCAAAGATAAAGAAATTGTCAAAGGGGCTCCTTCGATTCTCCATTATTTGACTCCGAGCGCAAAGCACCATTTTCAGGAGCTTTGCCGTCTTCTCGATTTAATCCACATTCCCTATGCGATCGACGATAAAATTGTTCGCGGCCTTGATTACTATAATAAAACGGTATTTGAGTTTTTAACGGATAATTTAGGCGCTCAAAATACAATTGGCGCCGGAGGCCGTTACGATGGATTGCTCGCAACCTTCGATGGGCCTGATTTGCCAAGCGTCGGCTTTGGCACGGGGCTAGAGCGCGTTTTACAGGTCGCTTTAGGGCAAAAAGTAGAGATGCCGCCTCCTTTGCATCCTTGGGTTTATTTCATCCCGATGGGGGATGCGGCGCGGGAGAAATGTTTTTCTTTGGCAACTCTCTGCCGCCATCATCACATTCCGGCAGAAGTCGAATTCCATGCAAAAAAAATGCAGACGGCAATGCAAAATGCAGTGAAATCCAATGCGCCTTATGTTGCAATTATTGGAGATCAAGAATTGCAGCGCGATGTATTGCAGTGGAAAAATCTGAAGACAAGAGAACAAAGGGAAATTCCATTTGCTCAATTCATGCAAGTGATGGGAGAACTTTTTCATGAATCTCGGTAAAAACTTATTTTTCATTTCGATTTTTGCAAGTTCCTTGTGCGGAGAAGAAAATGAGGAACTCGCAAAAATTTCTGAGGCGATGGGCCATTTGATTGGGAAGAATCTTCAGTCGCTAGGCCTTCCCCTAGATATTGACGCTTTAGTTCGCGGGATGCAGGAATCTTCGAAAGGAAAAAAGTCTCCTATGAGCGAAGAAGAGTGCATTGAGGCTTTGTCCTGCTTGCAAGAAAAATCGCTTGCAAAAGCCTCTTCCAAAAACCTTGAGGAGGCGGCTGAGTTTCTTGCGAGCAATCGGACAAAAGAAGGGATGGTTGTTCTAGAAGATGGCAAATTGCAATACCTGGTTGTGAAAAAGGGAGAGGGGAAATCTGTCGAATCGTATAGCAAGCCCCTCATTCGCTATCAAGGGCGTTGTCTCAATGGCCCCTCAATTCCTTTGGTCGAAGAGTTTCTCGATTTAGATGAAACAATTCCGGGGTTTCAAAAATCTCTTGTTGGCATGAAAGAAGGGGAAATCCGCACGCTTTATGTTCACCCCGAACTAGGGTTTGGAGAGCAGCCCCATCCCATGCCCAATGCGCTCTTGATTTTTGAGCTCGAGCTTATCAAAGCAGACGCTTCTCTCGAAGCGCACGCTGCCTCCAATGACAGCGGGCCCGAAGAAACCTTAATCAAGCATCTGTAATTATTCTTCCATTGCGAAGAGATTGGACGCTTCCGTCCGTTCTCGCTCTGTCAATATTGGGAGAGGAGGCGTATCTCGGCTTTCACTCAATCCCAAAAGAAAAGAAGAGTTTCGTCCCGGATTTCCGCAAAGAAGAGGCGTTGTCTCCTCTTCAAGAGGCGTGGGAGATTCCGGAAGGGGAGAGCGTTGTCTTTTTCTTTGCAGTGGATTTTCTGGGATAGAAGATAGTCTTTCCGGAGTTGGCGGGATAATTCCGCTTCTCCATTGCTGAATATCTGGCGAAAGGATTTCTTCTCCAATCGCAGCTACTTTTGTTTCTGTGGGAGTAAATCCCTCGATTTGTGGAGGAGGTGTTGTTTGCTGTTTGCAGCAAAATGAAATAAGGCAGCACATATATTTTTTATTTTTTTATTTTAAAATAGGCTCCCCTTGGTCTAACAAGGGGATAAGATTACATCATACCGCCGAAATCGCCCATTCCCGGCATTCCACCCATGCCTCCCATGCCGGGCATTCCGTCCATATTTGGCATTGGCATAGAGGTTTTTTTCGGCTCGGGTTTATCTGTAACAATCGCGCCGATTGTCATCAGCATGCCGGAGACGGATGCTGCATGGCGTAGAGCGCTTTTTGTCACAAGAACAGGGTCGATGACTCCATCTTTGACAAGATCAGAGAAAGTATCGGTAAGTCCATTATAGCCCCAAGATCCTTCTTTTTCTCCGATTTTTTCTGCGATGTGCGCTCCATTTTTCCCGCAGTTATTTGCAATCGCTGTCGCGGGAGCAAAGCAGGCATCCTTAATGATTTGGATTCCAATCGCTTCATCGCCTGAGGAGGAAAGAGCGTCGAGGGCCTTTGCGGCGCGAATGAGGGCCACTCCGCCCCCGGGAACAATCCCTTGGGCAATGGCCGCTCTTGTGGCGCAAAGAGCGTCTTCGATGCGCGCTTTTTTCTCATTTGCCTCGGCTTCTGTCGCAGCGCCGACATTGATGACAGCGATGCCTCCGCCGAGTTTTGCGAGCCTTTCTTCGAGCTTTTCTTTCTCGTAGGAAGAAATAGCAGGAACCTTGAGCTCATTTCTAATTTGGGCAATTCTCGATTGGATCGCTCCGGCTTTCCCGTTTCCGTCGACAATCGTCGTCGTATCTTTTCCGATTTTGATTTTTTTAGCAGAGCCGAGAACATCTAAATCGACTTCTTCGAGATTGTATCCGAGCTCATCGGTGATGACTTTGGCTCCTGTTAAGATTGCGATATCTTCGAGCATCGCTTTTCTCTTATCTCCAAAGCCGGGAGCTTTTACGGCGCAAAGAGCTTTGCCCCCTTTGATTTTGTTGATGACGAGAGTCGAAAGGGCATCTCCCTCTACATCGTCGGCGATGATGAGAAGCGGTCGATTGCTCTTTTGCGTTGCTTTTTCGAGAATCGGAATGAGTTCTTTGGCGTTGCTGAGTTTTTTATCTGTGATGAGGATTTGCGCGCCTTCAAAAACGACTTCCATTTTTTCTGCGTCGGTAATGAAATAAGGAGATAGATACCCTTTGTCAAATTGCATTCCTTCGACGAGTTCGAGAACAGTTTCGATCCCTTTTGCCTCTCCAATTGTGACAATTCCGTCTTTTCCCACCTTTTGGATGGCCTCATTAATGAGAGATCCGATCTCGGGATCGTTATTTGCGGAAAGAGATGCGATCTGAAGGATTTCTTCGGGCGTTTTGATCGGCTTTGCCTGTTTTTGCAGAGCTTCTTCAATCGCTTTTGTCGCTTTATCGAGCCCCTTTTTAATTTCCATAGGACTTGCTCCTGCGGAAATGTTTTTGACGCCGCTGCTAAAAATGCTTTCTGCTAAAACAATCGCGGTCGTCGTCCCGTCTCCTGCCACATCGGAAGCTTTGGAAGAAGCTTCTTTGATGAGCTGGGCTCCCATGTTTTCGTACTTGTCTTTTAAATTCACTTCTTTGGCGACAGTCACCCCGTCTTTTGTGGAAAGGGGAGATCCAAATTCTTTGGCAATGACAACATTTCTTCCCTTCGGACCCAGGGTAACGATAACTGCTTTCGCAAGAGTTTTTACACCTTTTAAAATCGATTTTAGAGCTTCTTCGTGAAATTGAATCATTTTTGCCATAGAGTACCTTTCTTTAATTTACGATTGCTAAAATATCTTCTTCAGAAAGAATGAGATAATCCGCATTTTCATATTTATATTCCGTTCCCGAGTAGGAAGAAAAAAGAACCTGATCGCCGACTTTCACATCGAGAGGATGGTTTTTTCCTTTCTCATCCATTTTGCCCGGACCCACTGAAATCACGGTTCCTTGACGAGGTTTTTCCTTTGCGCTTTCCGGAAGAAGAATGCCTCCTTTTGAGACAAGAGCTTCTTTCCTTTCGATGACGATGCGGCCTCCGAGAGGCTTGATTTTTTTCTGGGACATATTTTGATCTCCTTGCTGAAAGGCACAGGATACTCGATTGAGAGATTTCAAGTCAATAAATTGGCAAACAATCGCGCCGACTGCTAATTATTCTGGATAAGAGAGGAGGTATTTTTTTCGTTTTGCAAGGAAAAGTTCCCGTTCATTTTTTTGGAATTCGATGAGTTTCCAGGCGGGATATTTTTCTTGGATGAGGATGTCGTAGATGGCTTCGGTGCCGTTGGCTTTGCAAAAGAGATCTTTGGCTCCTTTTGAAGCGGAGAGTTCTTTTAAAAATTCGGTGGGATACAAGCTTTTTAGCATCCCTAAGATGAGGTATTGAATTGCGAGAGGGCGGTAATTTTTAGGATCTGTGATATGGATTAATACGCCTTCGCAGTTCAGTCCTTTGTAAGCGCCGTAAAAGGGGCGGAAATGGAAGGGTTGGAAATGGACTCCGGGTAATTTTTGGCCATTTAGCCTTTCGGCGAAAACAGAGGCTTGGATCCAAGGCGCTCCTACGATTTTAAAGGGAAGGGTGTATCCAATCCCGATATTGACGATTTGGAGCTCGCCTAAAATGCCTGTCATGAGAGAGAACATGGGGGTGTCGGCTTCCGGAATGTTGGGACTTGGCGGAATCCAGGCAAGATGCGTATCGCGATAGCTCATCGATCTATGCCATCCTTTCATGGGGATGATTTCGAGCTTGCATTGCACTTTGTATTCGCTGTTGAAAAATGAAGCGAGCTCTCCAATTGTCATCCCGTGGCAATAAGGGACATTGATGTAGCCGATGTAAGATCTCCATTTTTCTTCGAGCATAGGTCCGTCGACAATGAGGCCGCTGATTGGATTCGGCCGATCTAAAACGACCACTTCAATGCCGAATTTAGCGGCCTCTTCCATGATATAAAAAAGCATCGTCGGATACGTGTAGGATCTCGCTCCCGTGCATTGAATGTCGTAGACGATGACATCGATCCCTTTGAGCATTTCCGGCGTAGGCCTTCGGGCGCTTCCGTGGAGGCTATAGACGGGAATCCCGTGGTGGTGGGAGTTATTGATTTTTTCTGCCGCATACCCTTTTCCATCAAGGCCGTGTTCGGGAGAAAATAGGGCCGCGATCTTGATTTTTTGTTTTAGGAAAAGAGAGAGGGTGGAGTGCATTGCCTTATCGACGCTTGTATGGTTGATGGCAAGCGCTACATTTTTCCCGTTAAATTGGGGAAATCTATTTTCTTCGGACAAAACATCGACGCCTAAAGAGACGCAAGGGTTCCCGTGGAGTGTATGGCTTAAGAAAAAGAGAAAAAGGATCCAAGACTTCATGAGGATAAGTCTAATATAAAAATCCAAATAACCATAGAGGGATTTTTATGCGACTTGACTTGATTGAAATTCTTTTTTCTTCCGCCGACTTCGAAGAGAAAAATTTGATTTTTATGAGAGATTAAAAAATCGCCATCCAGTGGTATGCCCAAAGCACTTCAAAATTTGGTTTTTGAAGTACTTTGGGTGGTGCATCGAATGCAATACCATT
>CAYOMT010000070.1:0-7538 GCA_964405125.1 uncultured bacterium | reverse complement strand
ATGAAAAAAATTATTTTCAGTCAGAATTTCGATCTCTTAGCTCTTTGTCTCTCTGCGGCTTTGCAGGAAAGAGATCATCTTTTGCAAAAACAGTGGATCCTCGTTCCAAGTGTTTTTTTAAAGCAGTGGCTTCTTACGGAGCTTGCCAAAAAAAGCCCCTCCAAAGGGATTGCGGGATGCAAGATTTGCACGCTGGAAGAAATCTTTACCGCCCGATTTTCTCAAATGCCAAAGCCATTTGAAATGCGCTGTTTGATCTATGAAGCCCTCTCTCGACCGTGGTCTTTGGAGGTGAGCGCATTTATCTCCCGTTTTAAGAAAAATCGAATCGAGCTTGCCGAACATCTCTCTTCTCTTTTTTTCTCTTACGGGAAATACGGCCTTCCCTCTTTAAAAGACGAGTGGCAAATTCAGCTTTTCAATGCATTATTCGAAAATTCCCCTTTTCGTTTGCCAATTCACTTTCTTGAAAATGAAAAATGGGAGGGAGAAACTCTCCATTGTTTTGGCTTTGATAGCCTCCCTCCCTTATTTTGGACTTTTTTGCAAAGCGCTCCCTCTTCTTTATTTTATACGTTTTCTCCTTGCTATCACTTTTGGGAAGATCTCCTGACCGACCAGGAGCAAAAAAATCTCATTTCCCGAAGGAAAAAACAAGGGGTTCCTCTCGATTCTTTAATGCAAATGAATGCCTATTTTTCTTTAGCTCCCCCTCTTCTTGCGAATTTAGGGAAGCTCGGGAGAAAGACAATGGAGGCTTTCGACATCCATTCATTCGATGTGGAATTTGGCTACGCTCCTCTTTCGAAGAAAACTTTGCTTCACTCTATCCAAGCGGAAATTCTTTCTTTTGAAAAAGGGCTCGATGAAAGGCCTTCGGATGATTCAATCGAGGTGTTTCAGGCGGGATCTTCTCTTTTAGGCGAAGTTTCGTTTATGAGCGAAGAAATACTGCATCTTGTTTCTAATAAAGGACTTAAGTTTTCTGATATCTGTGTATTTGCGCCGGATATCGAACGCTTTGCTTCTTTTCTCGAGTTTGTGTTTTCTCAAAAGGGGATCCCCTATCGGTTCCCGCGCATTTCTGTGGAGAAGAAGAGCTCATTTTATCAAGGGATTCATCAGTTGATAGATCTTGTAAAAAGTGGATGGACTCGGGAAAAGATTGCCGCTTTTTTTGAGACGCATGCTTTTTTTCATAAAGCCAAGTTTGATAGGCAAGAAGTTGTTTTATGCACGCGGTGGATTTCTGAGGCGTTTCAATATGCATCGGATTGGGAAGAGGGGTTTGCCAATTGGCTTAGATCGTCTTTGACATTGTTTCCCGGGCCCAAGGGAGAAATCGAGTATTTAAGCCAGTTTGATCTTTTGGAAAAGTGTTTTTCTTGGATTCAGTCTTTGCATGAGGATTGTTTAGCACTTAAGGAAGATCGGAGCCTTTTAGATTGGGCCTTGAAATGGGAGGAAGTAGTTGAGAAGTATTTATCCTACGATTCTCAAGATGAAATCGATCTTGCGGCCAAGGAATCCTGGGATAGCGCTTTAAGGCAGATGAAAGGATCTTCTTTGCAAGGAATCTATCCATTGGAAGTCATTGAAGATATTTTCCTAAAGCCCATTTACAGCACAATTCACGGGAACCATCTGCATGCCGTTTGCTGTCTTTCCCTTGAAGAGGGTTCTGTAGTTCCTTTTAAAGCCATTTTCATGCTCGGGATGGATGAGGAGAGCTTCCCGAGGAAAAAACAGCTCTCTTCTCTTGATTTATCAAAACAAGGTCCGGATCCTTCGGATGTGGATCGGTATAGTTTTCTTCAGGTTCTATTGCAGGCGCAAGAGTTTTTACGCATCACCTACGGTCATGTGTCTTCGGAAGATGGCGGGGCGGTGAACCCTTCTATTTTAGTTCAGGAATTGATGCGGGAGGCTTCTATTTCGCCGAGGATTCCGGATCGAGGCGAAAGGCGCAAGAAACAAGAAGAGGCTCTTTTTTCATTGAAAAGCCCCCCCTTAAAAATTCCGAGTAAAACCAGAGTTCTTTCCTTGTCGGATCTGACTTCTTTTTCCCGGCATCCTTGGAAATACTATTTACAGAAAGTGGAGAAAATCTTTTTATCCGATCGGAAAGAGCTCTCTTTTGGAGCCATCCGATCCAGTCTTCTTCGCTCTTCTTTGAGGTGGCCTTTGGATTCTGTCTTTCTTTCCAAAAAAGAAAAATTGCCGGGTCTGTTCAATGACGCCTTTTTTCTCGACTTGCAAGAAAAAAATGAAGAAATCCAAGACCAGCTTATTCAGTGGGGAAAAAAGGTATGTTCTTTTGCGTTTTTAGAAACGGCCAAAGAACCCTTTGAATTTTCTCCTCTGCAAATACAGCTCGATGATGGGGCAATTGTTTCTTTGCAAGGAGAGGTTCTTGCTTTAGAAGACGGGGCTTTGCATCTGGGAGAAGATAAGATTTCCTCGCTTCTTAGAGCTTGGCCTGAGATTTTGGCTGTATTGACAGCTCTTGGAACTTCGAATGTTTATTTTTTAAAAAGCGGAAAAATAAAAACAATTGAGGATCCAAGGGGCGCTCTAAAAAGATTTGTCGAATACTATCTTCGATGCGAAGAGAGTTTATCCCCTTTGATTCCCGATTGGGCAGACGTCCTTTTGCGAAAGGGGCCCGAAGATTTTGATGGAGCTTTTGCGTATGAAGATGCCGTGAATGAATGGATTTTCCCTCGTTTGGATCCTCCAAAAGCAGAGGCGCTATTTGAGGAGTGGGGATGGTTGAAACATTCTTTTGAGGGGCTGATTTCTCTGTATCCGTCGAGAGGGAAAAATGAAAACGTTTGATTGCCTTGCTGTAGATTGTCCTTTATTCGGCCCCCATTTATTGGAAGCTTCCGCAGGAACGGGCAAGACCTTTGCGATGGAGCACGTATTTGTCAGGCTCATTTTGGCAGATATTCCACTCGAAAAAATTTTGGCAGTGACTTTTACGCGGGCAGCTACGCGCGAGCTGAAAGAGAGGATCCGGACGAATTTGGAGAAGGCTCTTGCGATTTGCTCGGGAGCCCAAGCTTCTCAGTGGGGGTATTTGACTCCTTATTTGGGCTCGGAAGAGGCCATTTTGCTCCTTGCGCAGGCCTTAAAAGGGTTTGATCGATGTCAGATTTTTACAATCCATGGATTTTGCTACCGGATGCTGAAGGAGTTTGCATTTGAGGCGGGAAGGTTTTCTCTTTCCGATCCCGATGATTTGATCGAGGCCTCTCAAAAAATGCGCGGCGCGATGGATCTATTTTGGGAAAAAGGAATCGATTCTGATTTGCTCTGTCCCGAACAGATAGCCCTTCTTTTTGGAAAATACGATACTTTGCAAGAGTTAGGAACCGCCCTTTTGCGCTCTCAAAAGCCATCTAGAGAGGTCTCTTTTTCAAAGTGGCATCGCCAATTTGCAGATTGCCTCAAGAAGGCTCTGCCGATTTCTCTTTCCCAATTGAAGGAGGATTTTTCTGCCATCCGAATGAATTATAAAGCGCATAAAGGAGATTTTGAAAGGCAAATTGAATGGCTTTATGAAGCTTTGAAAGAAAATGAGAATCCTCTTTTTTTTAGAAAACTCATTCAACATCAGGGATCTTTATTTTCTTTTCTTTCGCCGAGTAATCGAAAAATCAAATCGAAAGAGCCAGCTTTTCTCCATTTCCCCGGTTTTTTTGATTGGGTAGTGACTGAATTGGGATCGGTTGTTTTGGAAGCGTCGGATCGAAAACAGATTTTTTCGGCCCTCTCGCTTGGGTGGAAAGAGTGGGAGAAAAAAACGGTTTTCTTGGAAGGGTTTTTCCGCCCCGATGAGATTTTAGAGCAGATGAGAAAAGCGATTGAGTCGCCTCCCTTTCTCTTTAAGATGCAGGAGAAATTTCAGGCGGTGATCGTCGATGAATTTCAAGACACAGATCCTTTGCAGTGGGAAATTTTTCATAAGATATTTTTGGATCATTTCCAATTGAAGGCGTTTTATTTAGTCGGAGATCCAAAGCAGTCGATCTATCGATTCCGCAATGCCGATGTCTATACCTATTTTGCGGCGCGGGAAAAAATAGGAGAGGCGAATCTATACCATTTAGATACAAATTTCCGCTCTTCTCCGGAGATGATTGATTCGTTGAATGCTTTATTTTCTAGAAATTGGCTTTTGTTGCCGAAAAAAGATTTTTATATTCCTTATCTGCCTGTCAGATCCGGAAGCTCGGTTCTCTCCGATTTTGCGGATGGGAAAAAAGCGCTCCACTGGATTGTTGGGTCTGAGGAATCCTCTTATGGAGAGACATTTCTTCCCTATGCAGTGGCAGAAATGGAGAGATTGAATCTTTCTTCGAAGACATCCGTTGGAATTCTCGTGAAAGATCGCTACGAGATGCAAATGGCGCTCGATATTCTTCGGGAAAGAAATATTGCGGCAAGTGCAAAAAACCATGAGTCTTTAGCCGATACCTTCGCTTTTCGCTCTCTTCGAGAATTTTTGGAAGCAGTAGCTCATCCGCAAGATGAAAATGCTTGCGCAATTGTTGAATTGGGTCCTTTTTCAACCAACCATTCTTTTTCCTACTGGAAGGGAATTCTCGAAGACAAAGGGATGGCAAAATTTTTCTCTTTGTTTTTCCAAGAAAGCAAGCTCGATGCCGATACATCGCAGATTGTAGAAGAGCTATTGAATTGGGAGGATCGGGAAGGGTTTTCTTTTGAAGGGCTGAAAAGATTTTTCCGCGCTTTTGAAAAACTCGAGGTGGAGGAAGGATCTCGAAGAAGGCCTAGTGAAGTAGATCATGCGGTGCAAGTTCTCACATTGCATATGGCAAAAGGGCTCGAATTCGACATCGTATTTGCTTTGGCCCTCGCGTCTTCCTCAATGGAAGGGGGAGAAGAGGAAGAGGAGTTGAATGCAGAAAGGCTAAGACAGCTTTATGTGGCGATGACGCGCGCGAAAAAACGGCTTTATATTCCCTTTAAAGAATCTAAAGCGATGAAAAAACTCTCTCCAATGGATCTTTTTTCCCGCCAAATAGAAGCCGATACAGGTCCATTTCTTCCCTATTTGGAAAATCTTTCTAAAGATTATTCCCTTTCTTTTGAAAGGATCTCCTCTCCTTTTGTTTTGGGCCCTTGCAAAAAAGAAATAAAGCCGCCGGATGCATCGATTGAAAGGCCAATTTTTGAATCGCGGGAGGTATATGAGACAAGTTATATCAATTCGTTTACTTCCCTTGCAAAAACGGGAGAATATGAATCGATCCAAGATCCCGAAGAAGGGCCTCTTTCTTTGCCTCGAGGCAAGGAAACAGGAACGATCATCCATGCCTTATTTGAAGAGATTTTTTCGTCTTCTTTCTGGAAAAAAGAGGAGTCTTTTCTAAATGCGCTCATTCAAAAAAGGCTCTTGGGAAGCGCTCTTCAACCTTGGACGAGCCTTGTGCAAGAAATGGTTCGAAAGACCCTCTTTCAAAAAATTTCAGATGGAATTCGCTCTTTTTCATTGAGGCAGCTAGAGGAGAAAGAGGTTTTTGCAGAGATGGAATTTTTGTATCAAGAAGGTTCCCACTTTGTGAAGGGATTCATTGATTTGACCTTTTTATTCGAGGGGAAATTGTATATTCTCGATTGGAAAACGAATCTATTGAAAGATACGACAAAGCAAAGTGTAGATGAAATGATGAAAGTGCACGACTATCCCCTCCAGGCTTCTTTATATGCCGAAGGATTGAGACGCCATTTTGGAGATCGAAACTTTGATGATTTATTTGGAGGGGCTTTTTATCTTTTTGTCCGAACGGGGATGTTTACTCATTTTATACCGGAGAAACGGTGAATGCTTGACCAGTTTTATGCGAAAAAACTTTTGGGAGTGGAGGAGACGGAAGAAAAAAGGACGTTCATTGCCTCTATTTTGCAAAGCGCTCGGAAGGGAGATCTCTGTTTAAAAAAAGGCGACGCCCCTTCTCTTCCTCCTTCTGTCATGGAAGATGGGAAAAGTCTTTTTCCGAAAACTCCGATTGTTCGAGATCAAGATCGATATTACCTTCAAAGAAATTGGGTTTACGAGACGCATCTTATCGAGCAAGTGCAAAGGCTTCTTTCCGAAAAAACTGCCGAAGATCCCCGTTTTATGGAAGCAGTTGATCTCGAAAATCTTCTCTCCATCGAACAAAAAGAGGTGATCAAACATCTTTTTTCTCATCCTTTTTCGATTTTATGCGGAGGGCCCGGGACGGGAAAAACCTATACGGCCGCCATGTTTGTCCGTCTTTTGATTGCAAATCAGCCGAAGAAACTCAAGATTCTCCTTTCTGCGCCGACAGGTAAAGCCGCTTTACATTTGCAATCCTCCCTTCTTTCAAAGAGCCCGGATATTCAGTGCGAGGCGATGACGCTGCACCGTCTTTTAAAATTAAGACCGGGAAAGCAGCAACTCTTCTCGAATCGACGGATCGATGCCGATTTGGTGATTGTCGATGAAGCGTCGATGATAGATATTTCTCTATGGAATCATCTTTTGGAGGCAGTCCACTTGGGGACGCGCCTTATTTTGATGGGAGATCCGAATCAGTTGCCTCCTGTAGAAGTCGGAGGGATTTTTTCCGAGCTGGCAGATTTGCACGGTGTTTTTTTAAAGCGGTGCATGAGAACGGAAGATCCTTGTCTGCGCTCTGCCGCAGAAGCTATTTTGCAGGGCAATGAAGAGCTGTTTTTTTCGAGTGTTTCTGTTTCTGAAGAATTTGACGAGGCTCTTTTTCGCAGTTTATATGAGAAGGCTTTTCCGAAATTTTCGTTTGAGAAAAAAGACCCGGCTTCTTTTTTGCAGGAGGGTTTTGCCATTCGGATTCTCGATGCTTTGAGACAAGGCCCTTTTGGGCTTGAAGCGTTGAACCGGAGATTTTTGGAACAAATGAATCGGGATTGTCCGGAAGGGTGGTGGTGGGCGATTCCGATTTTGTCTACGGCAAATAGGCCCCATTTAAATTTATACAACGGATCTTGCGGGGTCTTAATTGGGCAAAAAGGAAAAGAAATCGATCTTCGGGAAGGGGTTGCCTATTTTGCAGAGACAAAAGATCTTGCCTTCCCAAATCCCCCTCCTTATGAAATTTCTTTTGTCCTTTCCATTCATAAAAGCCAGGGGAGCGAATTCGATGAGGTGATTGCCCTGTTTCCCGAAGGGAGCGAATCGTTTGGGAGGGAAGCTTTGTATACGGCAGCGACCCGGGCGAAGAAAAAATGGGAAGTTGTCGGGAAAAAAGAGGTTCTTCGAAAGATTCTTTCTCAAAAAAATTCTTGTTCTTCAGGGGTCAAAGAGAGGATCAGAACCTGAATTTTGGGTTTGATTTCCTCAAAATCCATGGGGATTTTTTGAGCGAAACGAACCCAAAAATCAGGTTTGAAATATCATATTGCTGAAAAGGGGTGATGTCGCATAAAATCGACCCTTCCTTTGTTTTGGAAAGATGGCTGAGTGGCCGAAGGCACGTCCCTGCTAAGGACGCATACTCTGTTAA
>CAYOMT010000069.1:0-7833 GCA_964405125.1 uncultured bacterium | reverse complement strand
TGCTCGGAGTGGGACTCGAACCCACACGGGATTGCTCCCAGGGGATTTTAAGTCCCCAGTGTCTACCATTCCACCATCCAAGCGAGGAGCGATATTCTAATCAAATATCGCCGTTCCCTTCAAGAACTATTCTTCCATTCTGGAATCTTCATCCGTCAACGGATTATTCTTCGGACCGGAATTCCCTTCCTCATACGAAGAAAAATCTTCCAGAGAAATCGGTTCCTTCTCAGGAAAAAGATCTTCTGCCGCAGGATCGATCGTTTTATAACGACTCATCGTATCTTTAATCAGAGTCGATGGCGGTGGAAAAAGTTTCGAGATAAAAGACGGCGCTTTCTCTTTAGGAACTTCTGCTTGCCCCATCGCCTCTTCCGAAACTTCAGGAAGCTCTTCTCTCGGAGAAAAAGTCTCTTCTTGCTGTTGCTGCGGCGCGTAAGAATCATTTCGGTCGCGGCCTCTTCTTCCTCGACGGCGCTGCTTGTCCCGCTGCTTGCGGTCGGCCATTGGACCTCTGTCCATATGCTGGCTAGGAGCCTCTTCCGAAGAAGGAGCCTCTCTCTGCTGCCGCGGCGCAGCATCCCGTCCGCCTCCAATCTTAATCGAGCGGTCTGCGCTCGTGTTCTTCAGCGCCATCTTCGGCTCCTTCGACTCAAAAACCTCGTAATCGCTCACCGGAACTAAAAATGACTTGGGCCGCTCAATCGAACGGAAAAAAAACGAATGGCCAAATGAAACAACTTCAAGAGCGTCGACAAGATAGTCTTCTTGATTCGTCCCTTTTGAACTGCGAACAACCAGCTTACATCCCTCCCTCGGGGTGATCACTGTTTCGATAATAGGATCTCGTGTAAAATTCACTGAATATTCCGTAATTTAATGGTTTCATAAATGGAGGACCTTCTAAAAAAAAAGAACTTCGTAAAAACCTGTGTCTACCTTTCTTTAGATCCAATGTACTCCAGCAGGTCGACAACGCGAGAAGAATACCCCATCTCGTTATCGTACCATGCGATTAATTTGTAAAATCGACGACTCAAGGCAATCCCTGCTAACTTATCGTAAATGCAAGAAAAATGGCTCCCTATGAAATCTGAAGAAACAACTTCCTCATCTGTAGTCGCCAAAATCCCTCTCATATTCGTCTCCGCCGCTAGATCCATCGCCTGATTGATTTCTTCGTAGCTCGTATCTCTCCCCAAACGAACCGAAAGGTCTACAACAGAAACATCCGGGGTCGGCACTCGAAATGCCATTCCCGTCAGCTTCCCTTTCAATTCAGGTAAACAAAGAATAACCGCCTTCGCAGCTCCCGTAGAAGATGGAATAATATTAAATCCCGCGGCTCTCCCCCCTCGCCAATCCTTATGCGAAGGACCATCGACGGTAGGCTGGCTCGCAGTCAAAGAATGGACCGTCGTCATAATCCCTTCTTCAATCCCAAAATGATCTAACAGCACGCGGCAAAGCGGCGCTAAACAATTTGTCGTACAGGACGCGTTACTCACTATAAAATCTTTGGAAGGATCGAATCTCTCCTGATTCACCCCCATCACAAAAGTGGGAACCCCATCTTTGCCCGGGGCCGTAATCACCACCCGCTTAGCTCCCGCCTTCAGATGCTTTTTCGCATCTTCAAGATGAGTAAACCGACCGGTCGATTCAACCAAATAGTCTATCCGATGCTGTTTCCAAGGAAGCTTCTCAGGATCTTTTTCCGAACACACCGCAATCCGGCGCCCATCAATCACCAAAGCCCCTTCTTCAGAAGATACTTTGCCCGCATACATCCCATGCACAGAATCATACTTGAAAAGATAGGCTAAATTATCCGGAGGAACCAAATCATTGACCGCAACCACTTCGAGGTTCGGCCGCTGCAACGCAACTCGCAAAACTAAACGACCAATCCGACCAAATCCATTAATTGCTATGCGAATTGCCATATGACTTCCTCATTCCTGCTAAGCGAGCGCAGTATACTAAAATTTATATTAAATTTCAGCTTAAAAGAAATTCCAGAATATCTCTACCTCCAAAAAAAAAGCCGTGAAAAAACTTCAGGAATCTCCCTAAATTCTTTCACGGCCTCAAAGAAAGTTCTCTACTTAAGATACTCTATAAAACAGGTCGGGGCGTTATCGCCAATTCGATCCCCTGTGCGGATAATGCGGGTATATCCCCCATTGCGAGAGGTAAAACGCTCTCGAAGCTCTCCAAAGAGCTTATCCACAACTTCTCGGTCTCGAGAAAAAGAATCTTTGTCTCCGCCTTTCGCCATTCTCGCTTCTTTCGTCGACAATGGGTTGAAACAAACCTTCAAATGCCCAATCACATGGCGCTTAGAAGCAAGTGTGTTTTTCTTTGCCAATGTAATTAAACGATCCGCGTGGCGCTTTAATTCTTTCGCTTTGACAACAGTCGTCGTCACACGACCTGCTTCGATCAAAGATTTCAACATATTCGCCAACATCGCGCGACGGTGCGATCCAGTACGACCAATTTTAAATGTTTTTTTTCCGTGTCTCATGCTTCTGGACTTCCTGCCCTTTCTTGAAGAAAGGTTGTAATAATTTGTTTGATGTTGTCGCGGTTAATCCCGTACTTCGCAAGATCCATTCCGAGCGACAATCCAAGTTCATCAAGCTTTTGCTTGATTTCTGTCAGCGACTTTTTGCCAAAGTTACGGAAACGGAGCATTTCCATTTCAGGCATGACAACAAGCTCGCCAATTGTTTCAATATTTGCGTTTGCCAAACAGTTCGTAGAACGAACAGACAACTCAATTTCGTCAATCTTAAGAGCTAACTTCTGCAAGATTTCCTCGCGATCGCGATTCACTTGCATTTCGCCTTTATCAAAATAGACTGCATGGGTCTTCAAAGACTCAAAAGACTGCAAGTGGAGAATGCCGATCTGCGCTGCAAAATTCAACGCCTCTACCGGTGTCACTCTTCCATCTGTCGAAACTTCGAGAATCAAACGATCGTAGTCAGTATCTTGTCCAACGCGCGTATTTTCGACGTAGTAATTCACAAGTCTCACAGGAGAAAAGGAAGAATCCATCACCACTTCGTCCACTTGGCGATCAAAGCCAATATGTCTTTCGGAAGGAACATATCCACGTCCATTGCTAATGCGCAAATCAATGCGCTTTGTCATCGGCTTTGTCACGGTGAAAATGTGGTGGTCGGGATTGATCAATTCGTAATCTGTTTTACGGAATAAATCCTTCAGAGCAACCTTGTACTCTCCGTTCCCTTTCTCAATCATCTCATCTGTGATATCCAAGACTTCCGTCACGAGCTTCACATCTCTTGGATGGCTTCCTTCGTGCAAAGGCAAACGGCGAAGAAGAGCCCCTTTCAAATTCAAAACAATATGGGTCATATCTTGGATGACGCCATCAATTGCCATATACTCATGAGGAACTCCCTCAATGCGAACAGACAAAATCGATGGAGCTTCCAAGGATGCAAGCATAATTCTTCGAAGAGCATTCCCTACGGTATGTCCAAACCCTCTTTCAAAAGGCTCTACAACAAATCTGCTAAACACAGGCGTTTGCGTGGATTCGTCTATTTTAATCTTTTCCGGCATTTCAAATTTGCCATACTTTACAGGCATATGGAACTCCTCTCCGTTAAACTCTACGACGCTTACGTGCCCTGCAGCCATTGTGAGGCACAGGTGTCTTGTCGCGGATAATACTAATAGCAAGACCTGCGCTTTGCAGCCCTCGCACAGCAGATTCCCGGCCAGCGCCAGGTCCGCTTAAATTCACTTCGCATTCCTTCATTCCCAATGCCATAGCGTCTCTAGCCGCATTTTGCGCCGCAACAGTCGCTGCAAAAGCAGAAGACTTGCGAGAACCAGAAAAATTCGCCTTGCCAGCAGAAGAAGAAGAAACGACATTTCCTGCAAGATCTGTAATCGCTACAATTGTGTTATTAAACGTTGCTTTAACATGTGCAATGCCAGAGGGTATGGTGCGAGTGATTTTCTTTTTTACACGAACTCCCGCTTTTTTCGGGGGTGCTTTTTGTTCTTGCTTCGCCAAAATAAACTCCTCTAATTAGATTTTCTTATTCGCAACAGTTTTGCGTTTCCCTTTACGTGTACGAGAGTTCGTTCTCGTTCTCTGCCCTCTCACAGGGAGACCCAGGCGATGGCGCTGACCGCGATAGCAATGAATCCCGATAAGACGCTTAATGTTATTTTGAACCTGGCGTCTCAAATCCCCTTCAACGACATATTCAGACGTTAAAATCGCATTCAATCGGGCAATCTGGTCTTCGTTTAATTCGCGAGCACGCATGTCTTTATTCAGGGCTAGCTTCTCAATAATCTGGTTTGCCAGTTTTCTCCCTACCCCAAAAATATAGGTAAGGCTCACTTCGAGGCGCTTATTGTCTGGAATGTCAATTCCTATCACTCTAGGCATAATCTTATAAATTCCTTGCTGTTAAAATAACACATCAATTGGTTAAATTACAATGGCTTATCGACCTCGGAGACGCCCCTTAGTCATAAAGCCTTCATATCTCTTCATAAGTAGATGAGATTCAATCTGTTTCGTTGTATCTAAAATCACTCCAACGAGGATGAGCAACGAAGTTCCTCCAAAAAACTGGCTAATACTTGCGTCAACACCCATGAACCTTCCCACCAAGGTTGGGAGTATGGCGATGATCGCCAAGAAAATAGCTCCGGCCAAAGTGATGCGGCTCATCGTTGATTCTAAAAATTCTTGCGTCGGTTTGCCTTGGCGTATCCCTGGAATAAAGGCTCCATTTTTCTTCATATCCGAAGCAATTTGTTCTGGTTTAAACTGCGTGGATGTCCAAAAATAGGTGAAGAAAAGGATCAAGAGGACGTAGAAGAACATGTAAACCCAAGAACCTGGGGAAAGATAATTTGATAATTGACCCAGCCATGTGCCGCGTCCTATGAATTGCCCAAGCGTCGCGGGGAACATCAAAAACGAAGAGGCAAAAATCACAGGAATCACGCCTGCATAATTAATTTTTAAAGGGATATGGGAGTTCCCTCCTTGAACTTCGTGCCGGCCCACGATCCGTCTTGCATATTGCAATGGGATGCGGCGCTGGCCTTGGATGATTAGGATTGTCCCTATCGTAATCAGCACAAAAAGAGCGCACAATACGATCAGTGTAGAAAAAGAAAGCTGCGAGGCTTCCTGCGAACCCAAATTCAACTGTTTTAGTATGGAGCCAATTGTCTTTGGAAGAGAGGACAAAATCCCCAAAGAAATAATGAGGCTGATCCCATTGCCTACACCCTTCTCTGTGATCTGCTCTCCAATCCACATGAGGAGAAGAGACCCTGCAGTCATAGCGACCATCACGGTTAAGTAGAAGAGCCAAGAAAACCCAAATATCTGGACATCGAGCATCTCGGGAACAATGATTCCCGGACTTGACCGGTTCATTTTGATTGCAAAGCTGGCAAATAGGCCTGACTGGAGCAATGCAAAAACGAGCGTGGCAAAACGGGTCCATTTGGAGAGCTTGCGCCGTCCCTGATCGGGGCTTTCGCGGATTTCTCTTTGCATGGATGGGATTAAAGCGATCAAAAGCTGCAATACAATAGATGCCTGAATATAGGGCATGACGCCTAAGGCAAATACAGTCATTTGAGCAAAAGCGCCGCCGGAAAAAATATCGACAAGCTGAAACAAGTTTTGGCCGCCGCCTGTCGCATATTTAAAAAGGCTGATCGCAACATCGGCATTGACTCCGGGCACAGAAATATATGCGCCCACTCGGCAAACAGCGAGTAAAACCAAAGTGTAAAAAATCTTTGCTCTCAATTCTGGGATCGCAAAGATGCGCCGGATCGCTTCAACCATATTATCCTACTTAAGATATGATAGTGTGCTGAATTTTACGTTCTTCAAGCATCGCAAGAGCTGCGGCGGAAAAAGAACGGGCTTCAATCTTTAATTTTTTTGACAATTCCCCTGCAAGGATCTTCACTCCGCCCGGAAGTCTTCGCGGGATGAGCTTCTTCGCTCTCAAAGTGAGAAGATTTACAGTGTCCCCCTCATTGAAATTTTTTTCCAATGTAGTGAGAGAAATAGCCATCGATAATTTCTCAAATGTTCCTCGAGTAAATCCTCGGATAGGAAGTTTTCTGTAAAGAGGAACTTGTCCCCCTTCGTAACCGAAACGCTTCTTATATCCTTGGCGCGCGCTATCCCCTTTTCCACCGCGTCCAGCAGTCTTTCCTCTTTTCGACCCGATGCCGCGTCCAATACGACGGCTTTTCTGTGTGGGGCGAGATGTATTTTTTAAATTTGATAGGTTAAACATGCGTATGTCTCCTTCCACGTTCATCAAAACATTTTTGACGATTTTTCAATTGGAGCAAAGCTTTGAATGTAGCTTTCACTTGATTCAATGGATTGCTAGAACCTAAATTTTTCGCAATCACGTCTTTCACGCCTGCGAGCTCAAGAACGGAGCGGACTTTGGATCCTGCGACAACGCCTGTTCCCGAAGGAGCTGGCTTCAAGAGGACTTCAGCGCCATCCCAAACCACGCATGCTTCATGGGGAATCGTCGTTCCTTCCATTTCGATTGCAAAAATATTTTTGCGCGCTGCATCAGAGCCTTTTCGAATCGCGTCAGAAACTTCATTTGCCTTCGCAAATCCATATCCGACATGGCCTTGACCATCTCCCACAAGAATAAGAGCCGAAAAACTAAATTTACGACCGCCTTTAACAACTTTCGAACAGCGATTTATATAAAGAACCTTTTCCTCGAATTCCGTACCAAAATCTTCCTGCCGTCTTTTTTGAGGACCTTTTGCCATATTTCTTTTTCCTATTCTCTCTTAGAAACGTAAACCGGCTTCGCGAGCGCCCTGTGCAAGCTCCGCTACAACCCCATGAAACTTATAACGACCGCGATCGAAAATAACCGCCTCGATGCTCTTTTGTTTTGCAATCTCAGCAATCTGCTTTCCAATGTGGCGAGCTGCTTCTTTCGATTTTTCGTTGTATTCCGTCGCCTTGTTCTCTTTCGAAAGAGTTCCTACACCGGCGAGAGTGATGCCATTCACATCGTCAATCAACTGAGCATAGATATGCTTATTCGTTTTTGAAACGGACAGCCTAGGTCTCATATCGGTACCGCGGATTTTCTTTCGCACCCGAAACACTCGATTTTTCCGAGCTTTTGAACGTCTTATTTTAGAATTATCCATATTTTTCTTACGCCTTTCCTTTCGCTGCCTTGCCTTCTTTCTTGCGGACGTACTCGTCTTTATAGCGAATCCCTTTTCCCTTGTAAGGTTCCGGAGGTTTCACTGCGCGTACACTCGCTGCAAATTGCCCGACGACTTGTTTATCGATTCCTTTCACAACAATTGCAGTCCCTTTATCGACAACTACTTGGACTGACTTCGGAATTTCCACGGATGTAGGGTGTGAAAAACCGACTTGAAGATCTAACTTGCTTCCTTGGACGTTCGCTCTGTATCCAACGCCAACCAAAGAGAGCTCTACTTCATAACCATCGGAAACTCCGACGATACAATTTTTCAATAAAGACCGGTACAAACCATGCACGGCTCCATCAGGGCAAACCACTTCATCGCGCTCTAACGCAGCTGTCTTCCCTTCTATCTTTATCTGAATTCCCTGAGGAAGCTGCAAATGCAAAGAACCTTTCGCTCCTTTGATCTCCAACTTACCTTCTTTGGAAGCTTTAATCTCTACGCTATTTGGAAGAGAGATGGCCATTTTTCCGAGTCTTGACATATCTACCCCTTAAATCCTACCAAACTGTACAGAGGAGCTCTCCG
>CAYOMT010000068.1:1268-7864 GCA_964405125.1 uncultured bacterium | reverse complement strand
AGGTTCATGGTCCAGCTCCCGGGCTCACTGTTGTTGTTGTCCCTGAAGTTGCAATCGTTCCTTGCCCGGGAAGAATGGGGTGGAATATTTGTCCAAGAGGCGCTACCTGGGTCACAAAAGTCTGCCCATTATAATGGCCGGATGTATATTCCACCTGTAAGAAAAAGGCGTTCCCGGCAAGGTTAGCGACAGTGGATGGATAAGGAACCGATGTCCAAGGACCTGAGCTCGAGGTGCTATAAGCGACGTTTGCAACAGGAGATGGAGTGGGAGATCCGGCCGCGGGGACTGTGATTGTAGCTGTGTACATTGTTGTATCCGAGTAAGGATTTGGGAAATTGACTCCTGTGGAACAATTGTTGAGAGTGGCTGTGATATAGGCGTTTGCATTATTCCCGCCTAAATCGATGATCACGATGGTTCCGTCCGATCCCAAGAAATCGGAGTAGGCCGAAGTATAAAAGAGATTGGGGGTTCCAATTGTCAAAAGTGTTCTCGAATAGAAATCATACCATGGAATATTGGAGTCGCATTGGCATCCGCTGAGATATTGCGTCAGAGTGGAGTTGTTTTGATAGTACTCGCTCGAATTGTCTTGTAAATAGACGTTGTTGATGAGCGCAATCGGAGGATTTCCCGAACAATTAATTGGGAAAAATCCTGCGATGATGGAGGTCGCAAATACTTTGAGTACTTGAGCTTGAGAAGCTTCTGTCGCGGCAGAGTGAATGGGAGGGGTATAATCGCTCACAGCTCCTGTGAAAAAAGCTTTGGTGCTTGTCGGAAGAGGGAATGTGATGGTTTTCCCATTGTCAATACCTCCGGATATCGTGAATCTAAAAGAGCCATCTGTTTTTTCTACTCCCGTTGCTTTGGCCTTTTCAGCAGGCTCTCCTGACTTAGGAGCAATGGTTGCATCGAGAACGAGGGAGGGCTGAGAAGTCTGTAGATAGAATGCAGTGGGCTCTACGGAGGTCCCTCCTTTCCATACGGCGTTGAACCAAGTACAAGAAGGATCTGAGAAGACAGAATTTAGGAAATATGTAGTTGGGAACGAGACTGGACTTGGATTGGATTGCGTTTGCGTGCTTCCCATGGCTGTTGCCGGCGCAAAAATGCGAAGATTGCAAGAGGCTCCTCCGGAAGATGGGGGATTTGTGTAAGTGGCGACGAGTTCTCCCCAGTATGTATCGAAAGGAGAAGAGAGGGTTGTGAGCGCGGTTGCATATTGCGTGAACACATCTGTGAGGCCAATTCCGGTGGGCCATCCCGTTGTTGCGCACGCAGGAATGTAGGTAGTTCCATCGAGATACTCGTAGCTTGCTTGAACGAGAAGAGGCAGTCCGAAGAAATCAACGCCTGTCAAGTTCAAGTTCAATCGATTCAATGCATTGCTGCCCAAGTCGAACTCAATTTTATCGTTTAAAACGTAGTAATTGTCATTTGTTGCATCCGTTTCGGAAGGGATCTCTAAAGTTCCTGCGTAGTTGATAAAATAGGTGAGTGGATTTTGAAGCGAGATCAAAATCCGGGAAGAAGACATGGTATTGGCTCCAGTTCCTCCCGTATTTGGAATGTAAAATGTGTAATTGCTTCCCGAGTTTTCAAAGAAACTCAAAGGATGGGCATAGGCCGAAAGATATGTGGCAGGAACTGTGGAGAAAGAAACGAGGCTTGCGAAATTATGCGGAGTTGCAGAGGTGAATGACAAGTACTGCGTGCTCGAATTCACCAATACGACGATGTAGATATTGGAGGCCGCAATGCCGCTATTGTTGACAATTGTAATCGGAATGTAACCCGTTACTTGCGTTGGCGTGGGCGTTCCGGGACAAGGTCCTGACGGAGGGGGTGTAGGGACAGGGATATTCAGCGCGGGCAGCGAAGCAATCGGCGATGGGCAGGGGCCCGACGGCGGCGGCGGAGGGGGTGGAGGAGGTGATGGTGGCGGTGGCGACGGAGGTCCTGGGGGCGAAGGAGGAGAGGGGGGAATTCCAGCGCAAGAAGGGGTGAGGTTGACTGAGAACGTGATATCTTTTTCTTCGCAAGTGAAGACATCGTAAAAATCTTCTAAACGTTCTTCGGAAAAGGTATTGGAATCCGCGAGGAGAAACGCGTAGGGCAAGAGGAAGAAATACATGAGATGTTGGCGCATCATAAACTGTATGGTATAAATTTTTTTTAATAAGGTATCCGAAGTTGGGGATTTATTGCACAGTTTTTTTTATACCCAAAACACTTCAGAATTTGGTTTTTTGAGCGCGCCAAAGCGTCGAATTTCAACGATCGCAAGTACCTTTGTATTTCTAATACTAAGGTACTTGCGATCGTTAAAATTCGACAGCTTTCGCGCAGCTCAAAAACCAAATCTTGAAGTGTTTTGGGTATATTTTCCCTGAGAATCTATGAACCTGTACTAATTTATTTTTTAATTAAAATTCCTTTATTTTAATAAATGTTTTATATATAATTGTTTCATAAAAACTTTGAATTATATGACTACATTGACTCAAAAATCAGATATAATGAGAATGCCCCTTCTGGGAGCAAGGGACGAAAGAGAGCCTCTTCTTGTTTCTACAGAGGTCCAAGAAGATTTGCTATCCCGAGTTATTTTTGAGAGATGTATCGCAAATTCTGTCCTTTTGGATCCCCATTCCTGCGCGCGGAAAATAGCGCTTGGCACAAGCGTGATGACATCGTTGAGCGCGGGAGCCTCATTTATTCCGGTTTCTTTGCCATTGCCTGCAGGAGCTCTTTTTGCGGCGGCTAACTTCGTTGGATTTTTTAAATTGGACATGTGGGCGATTCGGGGAACGATCCACGATATTTTGGGCCCTAAAGGGGAGAAGGAAATTGTTTTACTCAATCGATCTTCCCAAGGGAAGTGTTTTAAAGCCTCTGTCATCATAGCTTCGGCCGCCCTTGCATTGCTTTCCCAGGTGCCGGTAGCCCTTCCTTCCTTGGATTACGATGGGAAGCTGAAAATTCCTGCGGTGATTTGTTTATTTGTCGGGGGGTCGTTGCTGCCGATTCGATCGTTGCAGCTTACAATCGATAAAACGATTCGGGCTCGGAATGCGAGCGCGTGGGGGAAGAAGATGGAGACGCTCCGTATGTCTATGGCGTCGATGATCGACGAGCACCGCGAAATGTTTAGAAAAATGGATCGATCGAGACAGTTGCAGCATATCGAGGATTTTGCGCGGGTGGAAGGAACCGATGTAGAAAAAGCAAAACAGTTGCTAGAAAAGGTTTTGGAAGGGCCTTTAGCAACGCAAGAAGTGCAGAAAAAGTCGCTTGGAAGCTATCTCTCGACAGCTTTTGGAGCATTGATCGCAGGATCTTTGCAAACAGGGCTCGCTATTTATACATTTGAGAAAACAAAAGAGCATATTATTGACAATGATGCCGCCGCAGGGACTTTAGCCGGCTCCGTTGTGTTGTCCGGGATTTATTTGTCAGGCCTTTCGATTTTGAATACGACGGAAAGAGTCGCTGGGGCGTTTGTCGATTTTATCAAAAGGCGAAAAGAGCTATCGATTGCCGAGCAGCTTCGCCCGAAACTCACCCAATCTTTGAAAGGGCTCGGCCTTTTGATTGATCTTGGGGCTCTTGGCGCGACAACGGTGATCTGGGGCGATTTTTATAAGAATAATCTTCCTGCAAAACTCTATTTCGATATCACTCTTTGCCTTGCCTATTTCTTGTTTCTTTCTACAGCGACATTGGACATGGTCGACGAGGCGATTGAAGAGATTGCCGAGCGTAAGGGGAGCGGAGAGGAGAAGGAGATTGTTCAGCTCAATAACCAACTCAAACAAATGAAAAGAATCATCGAACAGAGCTCTCTTGTGGATTTCGGTGAATTCATAGAGAAATGTCCCCATGAATTAAAAACCAAATTGTTAAATAGAGTGGATTTAACAATCGAGGCGCTCAAGACGCCCAGCCCCCGCTAATTTTTTTGCAGTACGTAGATCATGTACGGCGAATGTTTTTCCTCGGAGATCCATGCCTTGCCCTCATTGGGTTTCCCATAGGGAGCGTGTTTTTCTAAAATTTTAAATCCCGACAAGCGGCATAATTCAGTGTAGTCGTCTTCCGTCCAATAGAAATTTATAAATTCAATCGCGGCATCCTTGAGTTGGATCTTTGCAATATCTCCGCTTTTTAAATTCTTATTCTGTGGATAGTCTGTATTATACGATAGCCATTGTCGCGAGTATAATTCTTTATTTCCGGTTACAATAATAAAAATCCCTTCGTTTTTTAAGCATCGATGGATTTCTCGAAAAATTGTGAGGAGCTGTTTTTTTGAGGGGACGTTGAATAAGACAAAAGCGGATAAAACGAGATCAGAGGAGTCGTCGAATACGGGAATGCGAGCGTTTTTTATGTGTAAGTAGAAAGAGGATCTGTCGATTTTTTTTGCTTGCTGGAGCATTTTGCGGCTGATATCTACGCCGATGACTTGAAAGCCATTGGCTTGGAGGAATCGGGTGGATCTCCCGGTGCCGCATCCGTAATCAATCGCCTTTTTTCCTGAAGAGTACTTTTCTAGCAGGAAGGGAAGATCTCGGTATCCTAGAAAGTATGTATTTTCGAAGCTTAAAGTAGCATATTCGAGCGCGTTGTTTTTTGTGTCATTGGAGGCAGAAGATTTTGTAAGCGCCATTTTTTTTCTCCCAAATAAATGAATGAAGATATGGTTTTATACAATTTATTTGCAATATTTTTTATATACGTCTTGGTATTTTCTTTGTTTTGATATATAATTTTGGCCCTGAATGGTATGAGAAATGAAAGAAGGGCGAATTTCTTTGCTGCACGACAGGAGTGGAGCGGTTATCCATGCGGTGTCTGATTACTTGAGTTTGGAGGAAGTCGTGTGTATTGCCCGCGTCTGTAGAGCGTGGCATGAATCTTTAGAGAGCTATACGGATGAGGGATTTCCGGTGGGCGCTTTGGCGGCGAGAAAAGCGGAATTGCGGAACTTTGTTTTTGGAGCGCGTCAATGGGAGAGGTATTTTGGGGAAGTGGAAAGAATCCCTTTGCCTTTAGAATTGTCGGATATTTTAAATGAAAGGGATCCTTTTGAGACAGATAAGAAAGTGAAAGATACGTTTAGGCTCTTTTTGTTGCCGAGAAAAGTGAATTCTCATCCTTTGACGTTAAATAGCCTTGAAAAATTAGTACAATCTCCTCGAGAAGATAGCGGGGGGTATTCGGCTCCATGCCATTACCGAGAGGAGGCATCTCATCAGCCACTTAGGAATAAACCGGTGAATACTGCGTGCTGGATATTGATGAGAAAACAGATTATCCCGGGGAGTCAGGGAAAGAGTTTTGAGGAGCAGCAGCAGATGATCGGTTCTTGTCCTGGGTATACAGTTCCCGGGGTTTTTGAATGCGCTGTCGCGGGCTTTACGCATTATGTGCAGAATGGAGAGGGGCTCATCAATTGTTTTTCCCGGTGCCAGGAAGAGATTCGTGGAGTGAGGCTCAGCGTGGGAAGTTTTTTTAATGAATCGGAAGAGAGCGCGAACCGTCATTTTGATGAGAAAAGCTCACTAGGTATTGTAGCGCAGAGGAAATTTTACGACCCTCGGCAACTATCCAAGAAGTCTCTAGTCCGATCTTTTTTGAATCGGTTGTTTCAAATAAAAGGCTCTCTTTAGTATATACCTCTCGCGTTAAAAGACTTTTATAACTTTTAAAAGGAGAAAATAATGAGTTCAGTTTTACACTTTCCTGATGCGGCCACTATGATTCAATATCTTAGCAATCACCCGTTGCTGAGCATGAAGTGCAATCAGGAAAAGGGGATTACAAAAGCTGTTGCAGAACTTGCTGCAGCAAGGTTTGCTGATAGCGATAAATCCGAGATGGACGTTAAAATGGGAACCCGGCTTTTGATCAATGACCTACGAACGGGAGAAGATAGATTTACAGGAAAAGCTTTGCCGGATCTTGTAAAATTGGGGTTGCCGCCTAAGTTTTGGGTACAAATATCAATGGCAACGCAGCTAGCGCTTACACACTGTGCGAATTCAGTTAAAGTGTAATTCATAAAGAGTGTGGATCTCGTAATTTTTTCGAGGGCCCTCAATTCGATAGTGAATAGAAAATTGCTCTTGGCCAAGGAAGTTGTAGGTTGCATGATAGAGATCCTCGCTGCAAATATGACTTGCCTCGGCTACTTGATCTTGGACAAATTGAAGAGAGAGAAATAGCCTAGGAGGCTTTTCATTAAAATAAACTTGGATTTGTCCTGATTCAAGCCGATAGATGTAATTTTGCGTCGCATTGAATTGCTTTTTTTCACTCACGGTTAAAAGACCCTTTTCTTCGTAATGAAACTCGCTTTCTGTGATGGGATTGAAAGAGGCTGTTCCTTCCATGTGTATGAAAGGAGAAAAGGCAGGTTCAGTCTCTTGCTGAAGAGCGTGCGGTTTAAGAGGAAAATGGCGGAAGGTCCTTTCGAATTTCCAAGATCCCTTCAAAGATTGAAAAATTGTGATTGGCATATTTTGGTTGTCGATTTTCTTATTAATTTCTAATTATAATTAAACGCTTTGAGTACTTGTTTTGCT
>CAYOMT010000068.1:0-1168 GCA_964405125.1 uncultured bacterium | reverse complement strand
TCTTTATATTCATCTAATATGCTATCTATTTCACCAAAAAAATAGTTAACTGTTTCGTCGAAATCATCGCACTCTGGACCCTCTCCTCGAATCCAGACTCTTATCTGGTATTCTTTATCAGCTATATGCTGGATATTTCTTAAATGTTGGTTAATAATATTTCTTTTCGCTTTATCTGTTAACATACGTTAATATTGGTATATAAATTGTTCTCAAGGAGAGTGAGACTGTTTATAATCAAATGCTTTTAGTACTTGTTTTGCTTCCTCTACGATTTCGTTCCATTCGGGGGTATCGATGAATAAGGGTTCATAACTGTGCTTGTCGGAAAAATTTTCGAATTTATCTCTAAACTGTTTTAAGGACTGATATTGAGTTTTTGTGATACCACATTTTTCATATTCATTTAGAACTGGATCTCCATTATCAAAAAAATAACACGCTGTTTCATCAAAATCATTTGGGGCTTCTCCTCCAATCCAAACTCGTTTTTGATATTCTTTGTCTGAAATCCATTGGATAGCCTGTAAAGTATTGTTTAGCATTTTTTTTGCGACTTCATAAGTTAGCATAATTTATTCTCTATAAATAAATTCTTCATATGGAATATGAGCTTCCAAAGAATTCTTGTCGACTTTACTTCCATGTTTATTCACAGAATTTCCATTTTTTTGATAAGTAATGTAAGGTTTTTGTTGATACGGATTCATGCTGTGTGGTTTGCCGGGCATTACTCTGACATATGTTCCTTCGTCTGTAGGGTGGACATATTTGATCCCAGCACCATTATTGGAAAGCTTTACTCTAAAATTCTCTGGGATGCCAGGTGGCCGAGGGAATGTTTTTATACCTGTTTCATGAATCAGTTCTCTTGCCTGTGACTCAGTCATAAATCCTTTGTGTTTTTCTAAAGCGCTTTGAGCGTTTTCAAAAAGACGGTGAGATTTCTTCTTTCCCGGGCTTAAATGTTCATAAGCATTCGTTGTTGATGTTGTTAGTGTTCCGGCTTTCTGCAACTGTCCAATCTCGTGCGAAGAAAATCCAAGCTCTTCTCCGAGGGAAACCGTTTTTTTCCCCATTTCGACTATTTCGGAAATTTTTGCAGGGACTCCAATATGAGCTGCTGTCTCAAGAATCAATGTTTCTTGAGCCATTTGTAGGTTTTTAT
>CAYOMT010000067.1:6728-7943 GCA_964405125.1 uncultured bacterium | reverse complement strand
ATATAGAGCTGTTTATACAGTAAAGTTTAAAGAGGCAATTGCCGTGTTGCATGTTTTTCAAAAGAAATCACCCCGTGGCAAGAAAACGTCTAAGCAGGACGTAGATTTAATTCACAGCCGATTTAAATTAGCTGAGAATGAGTATCAGAAATGGTTACTCTCTAAAGGGTCAAAAATATGAAAAAGCAAAGAACACATCAAGAAGAAATTTCAGACATCAGGGTAGAGATAGGCACAGGAAGTGTCTATGAACAACTCGGATTTAAAGATCATAAAGAAATGGAGACGAAATCCATTTTAGTTATGGAAATCATCGATGCTATTAAGAAGAAAAAACTCACTCAAACAAATGCGGCAAAAATTCTTGGCATCTCTCAACCAAAATTGTCTGAATTACTGAATGGCCGTTTTAGAGGATATTCAGTAGAAAGATTGATGCATTTTTTAAATGCTTTAGATAGAGATGTGAATATCACTGTAACACCAAAGCCAAGGAACCGAAGGGCTCGCGTCAACGTATACCATTCTAGTGCAGGGAATCGTCCTAGCGTACCCGTTGCGGCGAAAGGGAAATAATACGCTGAAGTCAAAAACAGCCTTCATCAGAACCATTGACATTAGAAAAGTCATCAGGTTAATAATATTTTCGAGTATGTGAATTTTAAATGAAGTTCGTTTTATTCGTTTGCGCCTGCATTTCGCTTCCGTTTCTCTTTAAGCCATTTCCTATTTCCTTCAAAATGCCCCCTCCCTTCTCTATATTCCCTTGGAATCCCGAATGGGAGATCCCTCCTCTTTCCAATGCTGAAAATAAGGAAATTTCTGCTCTTTTAAAAAAACCATGGATCTATTTGGGACGTGGCAATCAATCGTATGTGTTTGAAAGCGAAGATGGAAATTACGTAATTAAACTGTTCCGATTCCGATTGACTCGATTTTCTCTTCTGCAACACATGAAGGACAGGCTGGATCTATTCTTTAAAGCTAAGAAAAAAGATTCTTTCCCCGTGAAGATCAACAAAACATTTACAGCCGCGCGCCTCGCCTTCATGGAAGCCAAAGAGTATACCCAGGTTGTTTTTTGCCATCTCAATCTCACGAACGGGAAATGGCCGATTTCTCGTTTTATAGTCGGTTCCCACCCCTTTTTCCTCTCGATGGATCGATCCCGTTTTGTCATCCAAAGAAAAGTCATCCCTTTCAAAGAAGCCATGA
>CAYOMT010000067.1:1312-6628 GCA_964405125.1 uncultured bacterium | reverse complement strand
GCAAAAATGCACCCGAATATCTCCCGCATCTCGAAAAAAAAATCATTTTTCCCAAGGAAAAGGACGCTGTGGCGCCGGCGTCTCTTCCTCCTTTTGCTCGGTAAAGGCATTCACCAGTTTCCCAAAAATCTTCCCCCCTTTTGTCGGAATTTTTCCCGTCGTCTTTAACGCCGCAATTTTTGCAATCGCAAGCGTTGTATCCACTTCAGGACTTTCAAAAGATCCTTGGATCGGAATTTGAAGCACATAATTTCGCGCAAGATTCTGAATGCCAAGGGTTTGCTCTAGAGTATCCGCGGGGATTCCAAGAATCATTTGGAGCTTATTTTTTGCGACATTCATCTCTCCCCAAGTACACAAGTGGATTGATTTAGCAAGAAGGGCATCTTCTCTTTTCCATTGAATGAGCCCTTCTTGAACGCTGAAGGCGAAGGGGGATAGCCAAAGTTCTATGGTTTTTTCCCTCGGCTGATTTTTAAGAAGTTGGAGGACTATATTCAGAAAATCTCCTCCTTTGCCGTAGATTTTGCCTAAATCGAGTATCCCTTTTTCTATATGGATTCCTTCCAAAGAAAAGGGCGAAAGACGGCAGCTAAAATTTTCCGGAAAGAGGGTCAATGAAAAGGGGTTTTCAGAATAGGCATTTGTGAGCAATTTTGGGGGGATTATTTTACTTAAGGAATCTGAAGAGAGCTGGCAAGTGGCGGCGAGGGGCTCTTTCAAAGTGAGTATGTTATTTTTGATTGCGCCGTGAAGGAAACAGGTCGCATTTGGAGAATCAAAGGCGAGCTTTAAAATTCCCTGATTTTGCACAAAGGACAAAGATCCATTCAGATTGAAGGTGGATTTTGGCTTAAAAATTCCCTCGAAGGGGAGGATTGTCGGTATGTCCTCCAAATTTATGGCGAGATCGAAGTTGCGCTTGGATAGAACTTTTCCTTGGACTTTTAACATCCCTCCTTGCGGCGTTGTGCCGGTTGCAAGAAGGCGATTTTTTAAAACAGAGGCTTGAATCTTTGTGATCTTGTGGTCGTCATTTTTAGAAAAGGCGATGGTTCCATTTTCCAGTATAAAGGATTTATCTAAAGAGAAAATCTTCCAAAAAGGAACTTCGGATTCAAAAAGATCGATTGTCGCAATGATTTTTTCCTTTCTAAAAGAAACATTTTCAAAGCGTTGCGGCCCCCACCAAGAAAGAGTCGCCTTTTTATATTGAATTTCTCCCTTTAGGCGCGATTCTAGAATTTTTACAACAAGGGGAGATGCAAAAAAGGGGAGAAAAGAGAGGGCGAGAGTAAAAAATAGGAGGGAGATGAGAAGTTTGATCTTCATTCTACAGTGACAGATTTGGCGAGATTTCTCGGTTGATCGATGTCGCAGCCCCTTTCTTTTGCGATGTAATAGGCAAATAACTGTCCCACAATCGAAGAAGTAAATGGGGCGAGGATATCGAGAGTTCGCGGGACGTAGAAGATGTCATCTGCGATAGACTCTATTTCTACAAAATGCTCCGGCGCAATCGCAAATACAGGCGCTTTACGCGCTTTGACTTCCATGAGATTGCTTCCGATTTTATCGCGCGTTCTTTCATTGGCGCAAAAAGCAACGACGGGAAAATGGGAGCCGAGAAGAGCAATCGGGCCGTGTTTTAATTCTCCCGCTGCGTAAGCATTTGCATTGACATAAGAGATCTCTTTGAGCTTTAAAGCCGATTCCATGGCGGTTGGAAGCATATATCTGCGCCCTAAAAAGATACAATCGTCGTAGGCTGCATATTTTTTCGCAATGGCTTGGATTTGTTCTTTTCGATCGAGCACGTATTGGATTTGCGAGGGGATTTTTAGAAGCTCTTGATAAATACTTTCGATTTCTTTTTCCGATTTTTTGCGAGATAGTTTTGCAAAATACAAAGAAAGAAGAGTGAATACGGTGAGTTGCGCTGTAAATGCTTTGGTAGAACAGACGCTTACTTCTGTTCCCGCTTTTAAGAAAATAATCCCATCGGATTCTCTAACGAGAGTCGAGTTTTTTACATTGCAAAGGCCGAGAGTCTTACAGCCGTATTTGAGGGTCTCTCTTAGGGCCGCGAGGGTATCGGCAGTTTCGCCCGATTGGCTGACTGCGATGACGAGTGTCTCGGGAGAAAGGAGCGGATTTCGATATCGCGCTTCCGAGGCGATTTCTACATGTGCGGGGAATTCAGCAAGATCTTCCATGAGATAGGAGGCGATAAGTCCTGCGTGAGAGGAGGTTCCGCATCCTAAAATCCAGAGATTTTTGATGGTTTTTAGAAAGTCTTTCGAAAGGGTTAATTCTTCAAAAACCACCTCTTGTTCGAATCTTCCAAGAAGAGCTTTTTGGACAGTTGAGGGCTGCTCGAAAATTTCTTTGAGCATGAAATGTTCGAACTCGCCTTTGGAAGGACTTTTGATTTCGATGTCTAACCTTTCTGTTTTTTTGTCGACTAGATTGAGAGCTTGGTTGAAGATATCGACTTTCCCCTGTCTAACTCTGGCAATTTCTCCTTTGCGAAGAAAGAGAATATCGAAGTGGGACCCTTGAAAGGCATTTGGGTCGGAAGAAATCATCGATTCATTTTTTTCGTCATTGCAGCCGACGGAAAGAGGGCATTCGCAGGCCGCCGCAATGATTTCATCCGGATGTTCTTTGTGAATGACTAAAAATGCAAAAATCCCCTTGAGGAGAGAAAGGGCTTTATGCATAGCGTAGACGAGATCGCCTTGATAGTATTTGGCAATCAAATTGGCGACAACTTCAGAATCTGTTTCCGAAGCGAAAACAACTCCGTCTTTGAGGAGAAGATCTTTCAATTCTCTGTAATTTTCAATGATCCCGTTATGGATGAGCGCCAGCGATTTTGTCGCATCTAAAAGAGGGTGGGCATTTTCGTCGTTGACTTTTCCGTGGGTGGCCCAGCGGGTGTGGGCGATCGCAAGATCCATTTTAGGAAGATCCAGCCGCTCTTTTAAAGCAGAGAGCTTTCCTTCCCTTTTGCAGATTGCAATATGACCGTTGTGAATGCCTCCGATGCCTGTTGAGTCATAGCCTCGATATTCGAGCTGTTCAAGCCCTTTCAAGCAAACGGCAAGAGGATCTTTTGTTCCGATATAACCAAATATTCCACACATGTTCCGAGGTTATATCATATGCATGTAAATTTTCAAAAATACTATTCGCTGTCTCGATGGGTGTTTGCGGCAAGAACAATCTCTTCATATTCACTGAGAGTCGATGGAATGTATTGTAAGGCGCTGAAATCTTGCCTGACTGCTTGCATCGCAATTTGGTTGGCAAAAGGATGGGATGGAGGGAAATAGGGGAGGATATGTTGAATAGAGTGGGGATCTTTTCTCGCGGTAGCAAGAGCCATCTCTCTATAGCCGGGAGTTGTTGGATGGATGAAGCATATCGCATTTGAATTTTGTTCGATGGCTAAGATAGCTATTTCTTGGTAGTTCGGATAATTTCTTGGAATGAATTGGATATTGAATCCATTGGACTGAACCACTTCTTTAGCAATTTCGTCGAATAAGGGATGATCCATGGAGAGTATGTCTTGTAAAATATATGGGTGTTTTCTCGCGATAGCTTTTACAATTTGGCTATAATTAAATTCTGTGACAGAGATGAAGCGTAGAGCGTCTGGATTTTGTTCTACAGCCTGGCAAGCTAGTTCTAGATAGCTTGGATGGTCGTATGGAATAAATTCGATGGCATATTCATTTTTCCGGATTGTTTTTAGAGCTATTTTTGTGTAAAGAGGGCTTTGGACAGAAACATATCGAAGAGCTTCGATGTTTTGTTTCAAGGCGGCGGAGACAATTTTTTCATATTCGGGGATTTCTGGTTTTACAAAACGTAGGGCTTTTATATCTTTTTTGATGGCCGCGAAGGCAGCTCCTTTATAGAAAGCGGCGTCCTTGGAGATGTAGTAGAGAGCTTGCGCTTCATTTTGCAGGGCAGTAAATGCGATTTTTTTATATGAGGCAAGTGTTGGAGGAACAAACTCGAGAGCTAGCCCATTTTGTTTGACGGCAGCAACGGCCATTTCTTCAAAAAAGGGCATGTTAATAGGAATAAACTCGAGAGCCAGCCCATTTTGTTTGACCGCTGCCAAAGCAAGTTCCTTGTAGTGCGGAGTCGTTCCCGGAACAAACTGTATCGCAGATGGATCGTATTTGACTGCTTCTAAAGCAAGATCATAGAAACCCTCGCTTCGAGGATCTATATTTCTTGAAAGCAATTTAGCGAATGTAGGGCCCATGCGCGCAGTAAGATTCAGAGATGAATGATTTGCAGGAGGAGGGTCTGGTGAATAGATCCATTTTTCCAGTTCATAAAAATTTTTGAGGAGGCTTTTGATCAGATTATAGACGTTTTTAGAAGTCTTGACGATTTGGCGGAAATCGGCGGATTCATTAGAGGTGGCAAGGAGGCTTATGCGGCCGATTTTTTGTATCGACTCTAAAGAACAATACATGCGAGCAAAGATTCCCGATGGATCTATATCGGAGTATCCTGGCTGTTGATTCCCTACGGATGTTAGAGTCCCGTAAAATGCTTTGGACGTACGAAAAATTCTCCCTTCTTGAACATAGGTGAGAACCGTTGCTAAAACTTCATGCGGAAGTTTATAGATAATAGGTGTTTGTGAATTTTCTGTAATAATATTCATAATATATGAACATTATATCAAATTTATAGTTATAATAGAATGTTAAATTTTATTTTATTATTTATTTGTAAGTTACTGATTATGAATGGTTTTAGTTTTGCGTATTCGCGGCTATAGCAATTTCCGCGTAGCTGGAAATTTCTGGCGGGACAAATTGTAAAGCTCTTCCGTCTATGTTTACGGCGGCAAGAGCCAATTCGCGATAGCTGGCAACTGTAGGGGGGACATGTTGTAGAGCGGCAGAATTTTGCTTGATTGCCGCGAAAGCAAGTTCTTCATAGTGGGGCGTTTCTAAACGAACGTAATAGAGGGCATGCGCATTTTGCGCGAGGGCTCTTTCTGCAATTTCCCGATAGGCGGGGATTTCTAGAGGAACATACTGGAGGGCATATCCATTTTGTGAGACGGCTTCAAAGGCGATTTCTTCATAGAAAGGGAGTGTTGGAGGTATGAAAAATAATAGAAGTCCATTTTGTTTGACGGATTTGAGAGCGATTTCTTTATAGCAAGGAGCCTGTAGAGAAACATTCCGAAGAGCCTGTTCATTTTGTTCGATGGCTGCAAGGGCGATTTCTTCATAGAAAGGGAGTGTTGGAGGTATGAAAAATAATAGAAGTCCA
>CAYOMT010000067.1:0-1212 GCA_964405125.1 uncultured bacterium | reverse complement strand
GGGTACAAAAATCAATAGAAATCCATTTTGTTTGACGGCTTTGAGAGCAATCTCTTTATAGCATGGGATCTCTGAAGGAACAAACGAGAGAGCTTCTCCATTTTGTTCAATGGCTGCCAGAGCAATTTTTAAATATAAAGGGCTTGTTCGAGACACGGAAAACAACGTACATCCGTTTTGCATGACCGCTATGAGAGCAATTTCCTCATAGTCAGAAACTCTGGGGGAAACAAATTGCAAGGCTCTCGCGTCTTTAATTACGGCGGCAAGTGCAATTTCGCGGTAGCGGGGGATGTTTTCTGAAATATATTGCAGGGCTTCTCCATTTTGGAGAACTGCTGCCTTTGCAATTTCAAAATAAAAAGGGTGTGTAATAGAGATGTATTTCAAATTATGGCCATCTCGTATCATCGCGGCTATAGCAATTTCCTCGTGGTGTGGAATCGTTTCCGGTACAAGGCATATCTTAGATGGATCGTATTTGACTGCTTCTAAAGCAAGATCATAGTAACCTTGGCTTTGAGGATTTATATTTCTTGAAAGCAATTTAACGAATGTAGGGCCCATTCGCTTAGCAAGATCCAGAGGGGAATGATTTACAGGAGGGAGCTCTGGCGAATAGACCGTTTCTTCCCAATCATAAAAATCTACGAGGAGACTTTTCATCAGAATATAGGCGTTTTCAGATTTCTTGACGATTTGCCGGAAATCGAGGCATTCATAGGAAGTGACAAGACGCGCTATGCGACTGATTTTTTGTATCGGCTCTAAAGAGCAATACATGCGGGGCAAAATCCCCGAGGAATCTTTATCGGAATACCCCAGCTTTTGACTCCCTACCGATGTTAGGGTCTCGTAAAATACTCTACATGTACGAAAAACGCTCCCTTCCCCTGCATAGGTGAAAATGGTTGCTAAAACTTCATGCGGAAGTCTGTAGATAGAAGGCATTTGTTCTTGCGGTATTCTTGTAATAATAGTCATATAATTTATTTAATTATATTATATTATATAAGATATGTTTATTTAATTACATATTAAAATTATTTATTGATATTTACTATAAAAGCAGATATACAGAAAAAAATTGAAGACTCGGCAAAACTCAGGTTACTATTTTCTCTCTGAAGATATTCAGAGCTTTGTAGTCAAAGGCGATTTTTTCATAACTTAGATCGATATGCCGTTTGATCTCGAGATGGGAAAGAGAGA
>CAYOMT010000066.1:0-8482 GCA_964405125.1 uncultured bacterium | reverse complement strand
GGGGAGTGGTGGCATTTTTCGTATGGAGATAGAGAATGGGCCCTTCAATCAGGGAGCCACTATGCATGTTATACCCAAATTGACTTTGATTTGTATCCAAATGAACCCAAGAAGACAGGTTCGTTTGGTATCAGTCAGGTTTTGGACGTTTAATGATGCCCAGTGCAAGTCCCTTCAGGTCTTTTTTTTCTCGCGATGAAAGTCCTTTGAGATCGTGAAGTTCTAACATGGAAACCATATACTTGGCCATTTCCATAGCTCGATTCGCTTCTTCAGTCGACGTCTGAGGTGAAGTTGTACAAGGAGAAAAAGAACCGGAATCCACTCTGGGCAGAGAATTTCCATTGATACAGACAAGGGGAGTTCTTGCCATAATTTGCCCCATATTTTTTTCAATTTTTTCGCGCGTTTCAAGGTCAAAATCAAGATCGGGCATTTCGATTCGCAGGACGCTTATGATTTTCCGTGTAATTTTTCTGGCTTCCGATGCAGGAGGCTCTTTAGGAAATTCCAAAGGGGTCAGTTGAAATCTTGGTGGTGTTGTCATAAATACCTATTGACTGGGTGATGTGACCTAGCATTTTATAAAATATGCTCAAAATATATCTATCGATATTTTTTTTATTGACGCACAGATTTTTTATTGATACCCTGCCTTCCTTGATTTAGATAGCGTGTTCAATGAAGAGATCAGCTACGACTCTCTTGCTTAGTTTTGTCCTTCTCATGCTTTTGTCTGGATGTTATTCTTTGCGAATCATTCCGGAAGAGTGTGTCGCGATCCCTCATTTTACACCGGCTCAACCGATTCGATTGGCCCTTGTGCTTGGCGGAGGAGGTTCGAAGGGACTCGCCCATTTAGGAGCCATTCAGGAGCTAGAAAAAGCAGGCATTCGTCCCGATTTAATTATCGGCTGCAGCGCGGGAGCGATGGCCGGCGCTTTGTATGCCGATCAGCCGAATTTGGATAGCGCCATTGAGTCTTTAATCCCCCTGAGAAAGCGCGATGTCCTCGATTATTCTTACATGAATCCCATTTTTGGGTTCATCAACGGAGACTTATTGCATAATTTGATGAAACGCCTTCTTCAGGTTAAAGTTTTTGAAGATCTGAAAATTCCTTTGATTGTTATCACAACCGATCTACTGACGGGAGATGTGATTGAAATCTCGAGCGGAGATATTGCCTCCGCTGTACGCGCTTCTTGCGCTTTCCCCGGCGTCTTTAAGCCGGTTCCTTTGTATGGACGATTTTGCATTGATGGAAGCGCCTCCTGTCCGATCCCCGTGAATATTGCAAAAAAATATGGCGCCAAGGTCATCGTCGCAATTGATCTAAGTGAGAAATTGTCTAAAGAGCAGCCAAGGCATTTACTGGGCGTGACAAAACGGAGTTTGGATATTGCCTATCGCAAGTTCATTGAACAATCTTTAGACCAGGCAGATATTGCAATCCGGATGAATTTTGACGAGATCGGAATATTCAACGACGATCAAAATGAGTGGCTCTATGAACAAGGCCAGGTGGTCATTCGAAGCCATATTCCGGAAATCTTAAAAAAGCTTGCATTGCTGCAAGATTTATACCAAACACAGTAAATATATTCATATTTGAGCTGCGTGAAAGCTGCCGAATTTTTACGATCGTAAATGGCATTGTATTATCTTAATACTATGCCATTTACGATCGTAAAAATGCGGCGCTTTAACGCGCTGAAATATGAATATATTTACTGTGTTTGGTATTACCCTTCCTCGGGCCGCATAATGGGGAAAAAGAGGACGTCCCGAATCGACTCCGCTCCTGTAAAGAGCATGATTAGCCGATCGATTCCAAAACCAATTCCTCCCGTGGGAGGCATCCCTTGGCAAATCGCTTCGATAAACTCTTCGTCAAGAGGAGACGCTTCGAGATTCCCTTTCTCTTTTTGATCTGCTTGGTTTTCTAAAAGCTTTCTCTGCAGTTCCGGGTCGTTGAGCTCCGTATACGAATTGCACATTTCCCTGCCGAGGATAAAACTTTCAAAACGCTCCACAATCCCTTCTTTTCTTAAAAGCGGATCGCGATGGAGTTTGCAAAGAGGGGTCGTTTCAATCGGATGATCGATGATGTGATGCGGCTGGATGAGGTGCGGCTCTGCAAGCTCTCCAAAGATTTCCGCAATCAGATTGCCTCGGGAAGCCCCTTTTAAATCCTGTTCGTTTTTATGCGTTGATTTAAGAAGATAGGCTTTCATTTCCGCATCGGACATGGCATCGACGTCAATATGTACGTAGGTCTGGATCGCTTCTTTCATCGAAAGACGTTTCCACGGAGCTTTTAAATCAATGACTTGAGCCGTGGCTTCCCCTTCAGGGCAAAATCGGATTTTGGTATCCCCAAAAATTTCCAATGCAATGGTTTCAAACATGTTTTCGGCAAATTCCATCATGAGATTGTAATCCCAGCCGGCGGCATAGGCCTCGAGCATGGTGAATTCCGGATTGTGCGTTTTGTCAATCCCTTCATTCCGAAATACTTTTCCGATTTCAAAGATTTTTTGCATCCCTCCCACGATGAGCTTTTTTAAAGGGATTTCGAGAGAAATCCGGAGGAACATATCTTGGTGGTGAGCGTGAAGATGCGTTGTAAAAGGGCGGGCTGCGGCGCCTCCGTAGATATTTTGCAAGACAGGCGTTTCCACTTCTTCAAAACCAGCTCTTTCAAAATATTTTCGAATCGCGAGAATGATGCGGGAGCGGAGATGGAAACGCTCCATCGATGCAGTGTCTGTAATGAGGTCGAGCCATCGCTTGCGATAGCGGACGCCTTTGTCGGCAAGACCGCTATGTTTGTCGGGAAGAGGCAGTAGCGATTTACAGAGAAGTTTGACCGATTTGGCAAAAATCGTCACTTCCCCTTTTTGCGTCCTAAAGAGATTTCCTTCTACGGCAATGAGATCGCCGAGATCCAGTTTTTTTTCGATGAATTTTAAAGGAGTGATCTCTTCATTCGGAATGAGTCCATGAACTTTTGTGTGGTCTCGATTGAACATCACCTGGATTCTGCCCGTGTCGTCTTGGATTTGGGCAAATGCATTTTTCCCCATGGCCCGGAAAAGAACAAGCCTTCCAGAAACCGCCGTGTTTTGCGTGAGTCCTGCTGCGGCATCATCGCTATGTCCGATTTCCTTTCCCTCCGTTTCCACAATGAGGAAAGCCGCTTTTTGGGAAGGGATTCCAAGGGCTGGAAAAGGGTCGATGTCAAGAGCTCGGATTTCAGCCAGTTTGCGGCTTCTATTTTGGAATTCTTCGTGGGCGTGGTAATCGGGCGCTGTTGGATGCATGGGTCCTCAAATGAGAGAACATAGAATATTCTTTTTTTGTTTTTTCGTACAGGACGTTTTTTCGATTCGTATTTTTAAGAAAAAGAGATAAACTGATTGGATGATTATCAATGCATCGGTATATGAATATACAATGACTCCCAATCAATTATTTGAGGAGATTTCTTCTTTAAACCAAACACAGCAAATTTCTTTTTGGACCGATCCGAGAAACCAGGGTCTGCCTCGAATCAAAATCATGAGATTTGATCCGATGACTGAAAACAAGGAAAAAATAGAGTGTTTTTTTCATTCTTTTCTCCATGGGTTTCAGTGTCCTTTTTTTGTCGACTATCAAATATTGCCTTGGGGACCTGAAGGCAGGTGGGAGATCGCCTCTTTATCGCGCCCCTTGCAATCTAGCGGAGTTTCTCCGGTTTTGCATAATTAAGTACTTGGAAGCAAAGGAGATGGATATCTTCTTGCGGGTCTTTTCTTTTGACGAGAAAAGAAATTTCTTTTTGGAGCATCGCGGCGGTTGTCTCGAGGCCGTCTTGGGCAAAGACTCTAAGTACTTTGGCTAAGAGATCTCCGATATTTTTAGGACTTTTATAAAAGCGGGACATTCCTTGGTTGAATAGGAAGAAAAAATCTCCTGAATGGACTTTGACCGAAGGAGAAGTAAAATCGATGAATTTCTTTTTGCTCATCGACCAAATAAACGGTTTTTCTAGGCTTTGCGCATGGAGTATCGATCCGGCAAGATCGAGCGATAAAGCGGGTTGGGTCTCTTTTTCCATTCTGGATTGAGTCAGCAGTTGATACATCCCTTCAAATCCTTCTTCTTCCGCCTCTGCAAGATGGATGTGGAATTGCCCCGGTTTTGGCGGTTTTGGAAAATTCAGGAGGATGCCTCGTGGATTTTCCGAGAAAAAGGTAATCGGTTTGACTGCGATTGCATCCGATCTGCAATCGTCGATATTTTTTTGCAGCATCAAGTGCTGCAAGAGCATCGCGCATTCGTACTCGCCATACATCCGTTCCCTGAGGAGCGCGTTTTCTTTGAGGCGGTTGATATTTTCTAAAAGGCATTCGCTCATAATGTTCAGCGTATTGGCCAGCTCCACAATTTCTTTCGGTCCATTCGAGGCGATCGATTCCCCGTATTGGCCCGCTGCCAGGGCAAGAGCCGAATGATTGAGCTTTTGGATAGGGCGGGAAATTTTATTTGCAATCATAAAAAGTGTTGCGACCATGATCAGGATCGTAAGTCCTGCACAAAGAACGATCAAAAAAACGCTTTCCCGGAATTTTTCATCAATCAAGTTGACGTTGATATCCGCCGCGATCAGACCCATTAAATATCCCGAATGATCATAGATCGGAGCGTAGCCGGTCATGATTTTTTCTCCGCTCGGCGATTTATATACAGGCGTGATGTGGAGATTTTTTGAGATCGAAGCAATCGAAGGGGAGTGGATCGGAATGAAGTATAAGTTGCTGATCGATAATTCTTTTGAGAGGGGAGATAGGGCGTTGATTAAAAAAGGGGGCTTTGCATTTTGGGCCTCTGCAATTTCCTTCGGGTCGATGAGGGCGGCTGTTGTGACAACGGCGGCTTTAAGGCGCGCTTTGAAAGCGTCGACAATTTCTGTATACCAGTTATAAGCCAAAAGAGAGGAAACAAGGGCAATGCTTCCGATGAGAGTGGGGAGAAGAAAAAGGAGGAATCGAGTGCGGATTTTCATGGGAGTATCGATTCCTTAAATCGGCAGGCCAGTTTCTGGGCGTATGATTGGAGAAGCGCGATGGCAACGGAAGGGCATTCCGAAATGATCGAGAGAAGGTGGCTGCGGGAGAGAGAAAGGAGAATCGAGTCCCCTTTGGAGATGGCAGAGTAGGCTCTTGGCTGCTCATTGAAAAGAGATTCATCTCCAAAGTAATATCCGTTTGCAAGCGACGTGAGAAGCCGCCCTTTGTCGTCGTAAATTTCTACATTTCCTTGCACCACAAAATAGATCCGGTTTGCAACTTGCGCTACAGAAAATATTTTTTCGCCCGCATCATAGTCATCTTCGTGGAGTTTTTCTGCAATCGCAAGGAGGAGCTCTAGTTCGAGCTCGTTGAAGAGGCGGATTTTTTTAAGAAAGAAAGCTTTTTCAATGAGACTTTTCATGTTTCTAATAACTCGTAGGCATATTGATGGAACGTTTCGTCTGCATGTTTCATGAGCTCGCGCAATTCTTTTCTCCAGTTTGGCATTTGCAGTTTTGTTTTTAGGCGGACTGCGACGATTTTATCGAAAAGAAGAGGAGAGTCATCCAATTTATCCAGTAATTCGGAAAGGGTGAGTTTGGGGAAATCGCCTTGCCAATTGAGGCAGGCTGCCATTTTTTCTTCTAAAGGCAAATCATCGACAAGAGGCGCAATCAGGCGGAAGATGCGCGCGTCGCACGTTCTTTCTAAACTCTCCACAGCGTGGGAATGGATTTTTGCATTGCGATTATGCAGCGCGCGGACGAGAAGTTCCGGATCTTCCAAAGATCCTGCGGCGCCAAGCAAGTGGATGACGAAATCAATGACCGATTGATACCCTGCAAGCAAGGCGCTTTGCAGCATCGAAAGATCGTAGAGAGGATATTGGTTTTGGATCGTGTGGGCAAAATAAAAGTAAAAATAGGCGCGGTCGATTTCAATATCGAGAATATCGGGAAGAATGGCTCGTAGCTGAGGGAGCGCAAGTCTTGCTAAAATTTTTCCGGCCAAAATACGGGCCCTTTCCGGAAGGGCGATGTCTTTTGTTAAAGCGAGGAGAAGAGGGACGATTTTAAGACCCATCTGAATGATGATTTCCTCTGTTCTTCTCCTTTCGCTTGGACGAAAGTAGACGCTCGCAAGAAGCAAGTCTTTGATCGTCGTAGAGTCGGCGAGTTTGCCGAGTGCATCGAGAAGGAAAATGCGAAGCGCGTGATCGCGCGTTGTTTCGAGCTCTTCAATCAAGCGTGGCGCGTGGCGGATGAAGTTTTTTCCCGCTTGCAAGGCAATGGTTCTGGCTGCGGCTCTTTTGACGAGGCTGGATTCATGGCCTAAAAATGGGAGGGCTCTTTCGGCAGCTTCCGTCGTGATTTCCTCTGAGAGAAGATCGAGGGCCATTCCAATTTCATCAATGCGATTGGATTTTAGCATCAAGTCCAGTTTTTTTGCGGCAATTGTCCGATTTAAAGCGGCGTAATCGAGAGAGGAATTGGCGAGAGATTTTTTGAAAGTCAGAATTGCGGATCCTCGTAAAAATAGGTCGGGATGATTGAGATCGTCCTCTGCCTTTTCGGGATGGTGGAGTCCTTTTTTAGCAAGGTAGAAATTGGCGTGTTTTGCAAGCTCCGGCGAGGTTGTTTCGTGAACCCATTCGCTAATTGCTTGGAGGATGTGGGCGTGATTGCCAAATGGAGTATTGTCGAAAAGCCGCAAAAGCTGGATTTTTGCAAGAGTTCCAAATCTTTTGGCGACCATGATGATTTCATTTAAAGACGAAACATCCCCAATTTCGAGAAGGGTTTTGGCTCCGAGAAGCTGCATTTCTTCTTTGGGAGAGCGAAGGGCTTTGAGGATTTCTTTGTGCGCCTCTTTCTGCTCTCTTCGAGACATAGAAGAAAACCAGTTCTTGAGTTTCCTTTCAAAGTGGAGGGCGTTTTCTTTCAGATTATTGAGGATTGCCGAAGAATAGATCGCTCTTACAGTCAGAGCAAAAGTCACGAGGATCAAGGTCAAAGAGAATCCTAGCCATCGGCTGTTTTCATGGAAGGAAAAAAGGAGGCAGGAGCTGATCAGCATTCCGATGGGCTCGAAAAAAGAACCGATGATGATCCTTACTTTGGATTTGAGTTTGCTTGGGACCGCATTGGACATTAAGTTCGTGCTGTTGTCGTCAAAGGTATAAAGAATTCCTTCGATTGCAAAAAGGCCTAAAACAGCAAAGGGGAGCCCATCGCAAAAAACCCACCCTGCATAAAGAAGAAAGAAAAAAAGAGGCGTGACTAAAATGGCGTTATTGAGGCCGATTCTGCGGACGCATCGGTTATAGAAAAACACCCCGATCAAGATATTGGCAAACGAAATAAAGGCCCGGCATTTTCCTAGAAATTCGGCAATTTTCCCATCTCCTGAAGAGGTTTTGAATATTTGCCCAAAAGTCTCCATGTAATTGAATTCAGTCACAGTCAAAATGAGCTGGGTAGAAAGTCCCATGAGGAGGAGGAAAAGGACAAAGCGGGACTTCATGAGAAGCTTGCCTGTTGTGAGAAAAGAATCCCTGCTTGCTGAAAAGACGCCTTCTGTGCTGTCGTCGTGGATCGCTTTGGATTTGAGGGCAATGCCTCTGGCTTGAATCATTCCAAAGAGGATGGAGATGCTGGAGAGGGCCAAAAGAAAAGGGAATCCCAGGTAGTCGAGAAGAGCGTTGATCGAGAGGCCGGAAAAGATGGTCCCGATGGCATAGGCTGCATTGTAGATCGCATAGACTCTCTTGGCGTCTTGCAGATCGTGGTATTGATCTGTGAAAGTCCATGTGATGGGGATCATAACGATAAAAAACATTTTTGAGGCAATTTTCATCGCATACCAAAACCAGTCGGGAGGATGGGTTCCGACAACAAAGGCGGCGCTGACGCAAACACACGCCCCCAAGCTCAGTGCGACCATCAAAATTCGGTAGGGACTTGTTCTTTTTAAGCTGTAAAGGACAAGCGAAGAAACGGCAATCATCGCCAAGGCAATGCAAAAATAGACGCGAGGAAAGAATTCGGCGCCCACTTTTTCGAGGAATAGGCCATCGGAAAGGGTATCGAGGCAGGAGCTTCCAAAAGCCCAGAAAATGGCAAGTCTTGCAAAGCGAAGAGCTTGCTTCCCCTCGCCGATATGGACGCCAAAAACTTTTCGAAAGATTCCTTGCATTACCGCCTAAGAAAATGAAAATTTGTTCAACGAACCTATCTTAATAAAAAGTTTCAGTCGATTTTTCGGTTCTTTTGCGCCGATTTCCGTTAGATTTTCAAGGGGTTCATATCCGTAGTTGATATTACCCCTCGAATACAATTCGATCATCGGTAAACAATATCCGAAATATCGCAGGAAAATTTTATTATTAAGATAGTTGCGTATATTTTTTTTTTAATATAAAT
>CAYOMT010000065.1:0-8506 GCA_964405125.1 uncultured bacterium | reverse complement strand
TTCGTCTTGCGACGTCCCCCACAAATCAGTTCCTTCTCTTTCTCTACTGTCAAAATAAGGCTTACTCCAACCGACCCAGATTCCTCCAGATCAATCAGAACCTAACTCATGTTGGTTAGGCTCTCATCCGCAAACAGTCTCTGCTGTTTTTTTTCTTTTCGCTGTTCTCAGCAAAAGAATACCAATAACATACAAAGAATGAGGAATTTTCTGCAAATCTTTTCTATTTTTTGAGAAAAATGATGTCTAAAGACTTCACGAATTTTTCATGATTTTCTCTATGGAAAATCGGGTCTTCAGTTTGAAAAATATAAAGATGGTGCGAGCTTAAGATAAATGTTTGGAAAACCGATTTTCCCTCTTTTCTATACGAAATATCCCACACATGATCCGCAGTGCGAGAGATTTCGTTTAAAGAAATATCGGGCTGTAAAAAAACCTCTTTGATCTGCTCTTCAACCGACTCTTCCGAAACTCGATCTAAAACGCGCAAAGAATACTCCCCGCCGGCATGCGAAGAGGTGATTTCCATCTCATCTGGAGATAAATAACGGTATTTTGGATCTTCGGGAAAACGAACCATGACCTGTTCATCCCCTATCTCTTTGGAAAAATAGACCCAAATAGACGATTCCTCGGGATCGTTTTCGACGGATTCAATTGTTTTCTTTACAACGGGAGATAAAGCAACCCACCCATCGGCATCCGCTTCATTTGCAAAAGAGCCTAAGTAAGAAGTACAAATCAAACAAAATTTAGTAATAAAATTAAACATAAAAAACACATTTTATATCTAATATTATACATCAAAACGCGAAAAATATAAAGAATCTGTTTTTATAAATTAATTTATTACTAAATTATTTTTTATAGATAGCAAGAGCAATAAGAATCATAAGAATAGGCCCTCCGATGATCTCCATCTCATAGAGCAAGATCTCTTTAAATCCGTTGAGATTGGAGGTGGGAATAAAACTCGCCATGATCGCAATGGCAAGAGATATAAAAACGGATGCACTCAAAAGAAGAGTTCCAATTTTCCCGCCGGGCACGACAAACGCCCCTTTCCCTCCTCCCCACTTAAATTTTACATAAGCAATCAAGAGAAAGAAATAAGGGATAAAATAGACGATCGTCGTCATTAATACGAGCGCCTGGTACATCAAATTAACACTCGGTAGCAGAGATGTGCAAAGGATAATAGCGGTCACGGCGAAGCCTTGCGTCAACAAGGCATTTGCCGGCATACCCCTCTTATTTTCTTTGTGAAGAAAGTCTGGAAGAGAACCTCGCGGAGTTGCTTTAAAAAACATGATCGCTGGAGCCAGCAACCAAAGCATCAAAGCTCCCAATTCGGAGATGGTAATAAGAGCTGCCACAAAGCGGGCTAGATACGGAATGTGGAGTTTTTGGCCGATGATTTCAAAAGTGTTGATCAGCCCTGTGGTTGGATGGATTGCTGTTGGACTTAAAATGAGGTTCATAGAGAAGGTAGCCAAAACATAGGCGGCAAATATGGATATTGTGAACAGGATCAAAGCGCGAGGCAGCACCTTTTCCGGATTTTTAATGGAGTTGGCAAGCGTGGGAATGATTTCTACCCCTGCCATTGCAAACATAAGCACCGAGAGAGAAGAGAGACTGGTCCATATGGAATCTCCGGGAATAAAAGATCCTGGATGAAAATCGGTTGCGCTTGTGCCGGTGATGGAAAAAACAATGAACCCCAAAACCACAAGGAGAGCAAAACTAAAAGAGGAGCCAAAACCTCCTAGAGAGCCGGCAAATTTCCCCATTTTGACACCAAAGAGGGTCAATATTGTGATAAACCAAAAAGCAATGATCACAGTGGGTGTGACAAAAATTATGTCTTTTGCAAGAGCAGGACTGCCGAAAGCATATGCGAATGTCGTTGCAAAAAATGTGAGAATGGCCGGGTAGAAAAAAAAATTATTCACCCAATAACACCAAGCCACGATGAAAGAAGGACCTTTTCCCAGGTGCTTTTCAACCCATATGTAAAGCCCGCCCTCTTGAGGATAACAGGTGGCAAACTCGATGACAATCAATGATAGGGGAAATAAAAAAAAGATGGCTCCTATGGACCAGAATAATAGAGAAACTGCACCCAAAGCTGCTGCAACAGCGACCCATCGAGGCCCCAGATTTGCACCCAAGGACATGATGAATACATCTTTTGTGTCTAAAATTTTTCGTGTCATCTATACCCAAAGCACTTTAAAATTCGGCGCTTTGGCGCGCTCAAAAAACCAAATTTTGAAGTGCTTTGGGTATATGTTCATAATTCAAAAGGCCATCTTTCTCTTCAAGAAAAAAACCCATTTTATGAAAAAAATAACTTTGTAACCTGAATTTTGTATTATATCTCTCAGATTATTTACTGTGTTTGGTATTAAGACTGCCGTCCTTTGAAAATCCTATCTATTTTTCGAAACGTTTCGTCGTGAAACATTTGGACTCCGATGGCAAATCTTTTTGTTTCCGAATTTCTCTTGCAATTGATTGTGGTAAAAGAAGGGTGGACCTCTCCTTCGGGAGCGATGATTGTGGCATCGGGTCTTTGCAAAGCGATTTGTTCTGCAAGAGAAAGCCTATGGACAACTCTGGATCTCGAAAGGACAGTTTCGGGCGCCCCTCCCGTGAAACAACTCTGCAGGATAATGAGTGGTTTTTGAGAAAGCCTAGTCAACAAGGGTTGCAATTCGAATAAACCGATAAGATCTTCTGTTTCCCCAAATTTCATCCCCTCGAAACAACCGTGAGCGCGAATCGCAAGTATTTTAATCGATTTTTCTTCAGGTATAGATCCAATCAGCGAGCGAAAATCAACCGGCCGTATAAATTGCGTTGCGCACCCGGATATTTCTATCTGTTCTATCCATCTTTTTCTATCTTGATCTGAAAAACAGACTCTTTCACCGCTATACGAGGACTCTACTACGAGGGCGCATTCTTGGCTCGGATCTGTTTCTCCGGCGTAAATACTGAGTTCACTCCGGCCTCCATCCAATTGTTCGAAAAATTCGATAGCAATACCCTGCGCATCGCGCACGGTTCCTAACCGATTTCCCACTCTGTTGATCCACTCGCCCCGGCCTTGCATTGTATCGGCTACAAACTCGCCCTTGTATCGATGCCGATGACCATTTGCGAAAAAATATGTCCCGATGCCCTGCTTATGATCGCGGAAATAATCCCCCTCGTATCGATCCCCATTTGCATAAAAATATACGCCCTTGCCATGCCTTTCATTCTGTACGTATTGCCCCTCGTAGAACTCTCCATTGGCATGCGAATATTTCCCCGCTCCATCCATTTTATCCTCTACGTATTCCCCCTGATACAGATCGCCGCTTGTATAGGAAAACGTTCCCGCGCCATGTTTTTTCCCATTGAGAAGCCCGCCCTGATACCGATTCCCGCTTGCATAAAAATATGCCCCTTCTCCATTCGGCTGGCCTCTTGCGAATTCCCCCTCATACCGGTGTCCATTTATATAGGCATATACACCTCTGCCGTGCGGATAGCCGCCCTGGCACTCCCCTTCGTATCGCCCGATGGGAGTAATTAATAATTGAACTGAACCAGGATGTAATTGCGTAGATGTTGACATTGCGCCTCTTAGTATCAGTATATTATAAACATATTTACGATTTATTTCAACAAATTAATACAGATATAAATCCCTTTTTCTGTTAAACAAAAAATTATATACCCCTCGGGAAAGGAGAACCTTCTATGCGTCTTTCTATTTATTTAGCTCAAGTCATTGGCCTTTACTTAGTTATAGTCAATTTAAGCCTCCTTGTGCACGCTCAAAGATTCAAAAAAATTTCATATGATTTTCTGATGCATCCCGGATTTGTTGTAATTTCAGGCTGTTTCAGCGTACTTCTTGGGTTATTGATTTTAGTCCCCCACCACCTTTGGGTCGCCAAATGGCCTGTGATCATCACGATCATCGGCTGGGTCGTACTCCTCCAGGGGTTAGTCCGTCTTTTTACCCCGAATGCGTTTGTGAAATACTCCAAAGAGCTCCTCGAAAAAAAAGGATTCCTCCTTCTTTCCTGGGTTTGGTTTTTAGTCGGTCTTTATCTTGTTTGGGCCGGATTTACGCAATAAGAGAGTTTACATGAGCGAGCAAGCACCTTCCCTTCGAAATCCTTGGAAAAAATGGGGGGCTCTGCTCGCTTTTTTGCTTGTTCTTATGCTTGGCGGAATTTGGTTTTACCGCCACAACCACTTTGTCTGGACAAACGATGCCTATTTGGACGGGTATCAAATCTCAATTAGCGCAGATATCAACGCCCGTCTAATCACTCTTTATGTCGACGAAGGAGATTTTGTTCGGGAAGGACAGCTCCTCTGCCAATTGGATGAAAGCATTTATAACTCTCAAAAACTCGATGCCGAAACAACGGTCTATCTTTTAAAGCAAGAAATAGAACTGAAAAGGGTCTTGGTTGAGAAATTGCGAGATATTTACACGGTAGCTCTCAATGAATATAAAAATGAGATTATTTCCTTCATCGATTTTGACAAAATCGAAAAAGATTTCCTCATTTCTGAAGCCGAATACGCTGTCGCGATTGCAAACCATGCAAATGGCATTGCAAAATTAGGCGTCATAGAGGAGTTATTGCGCCATACAAAAGTATATGCGCCGCGCGATGGGGCGATTGCAAAAAGATGGGTTGTTGCGGGAGATGCCGTCCAATTCGGACAGCCTCTTTTCATGTTAACCGATACGCAAAATATCTGGGTCACTGCAAATTTTGAAGAAACCAAAGTAGAAAACGTGGCGCCCGGAAATTTTGTGAAAATACACATCGACGCCTATCCCGATCTCACCTTTTCCGGAGAAGTCTTCACTGTGAGAGCCTCTGCAGCCTCCCAATTTGCACTCATCCCTCCGAATAACGCCACCGGCAATTTTACAAAAGTCGTCCAAAGGGTTCCCATAAAAATCCTCCTCCATGTCCCAAAATCAAAAACGCCTCTTTATCTCTACCCGGGAATGTCTGCAGAAGTAGACATTAAAATCCGATGATTGGATGGGCAAAACCAGGACTCATTTCCCGCGAAAATCCGTCCTATGTCATCTTGCTACTCGTCAACATCCTGACCATCACATTTTTATCTGTCTTAGCCACTGTCTCAACCATCATTGCCGACGACGCGATCCAAGGAGAGCTGGCTTTAAGCGATGATACGGCAGCCTGGCTGACAACGCTCAATTTGCTTGGCGTCAATACAATGGTCCCCGCGTCCAATTGGTTTGCAGATCGATTTGGATACAAGACGATGCTTGCCTTTGGGATTTGTATTTTCACTTGCGCAAGTCTCTTGGCCGGAGTTTCGACAAATTTTGCAATGCTAGGCTCGGCCCGCCTTCTCGAGGGGATCGGTTCCGGATTTATTTTCCCCGTCGGCCTTTCCGTCATTGCGCAAAATCTCTCAGCAAAACAACTTCCTTTGGCTTTGATTCTCTACGTCAGCTCGGCCTTTGGAGCCGGCTTTGCCATAGGCCTTCCTCTTGCCGGATATCTGACGCAATTTGAAAGCTGGCGTTATATTTTTTTTCTGATTGCCTCTTGTGGATTCATCGGATTTATTTCTTGCTGGCTGACTCAAGAAGACACGGAGAGAAAAGTGTTTTCCAAGTTTGATCTTTCCGGATATCTTTGCTTTGCCATTTTCATCGGAACCCTTCTGGTTGCCCTCACCTACGGCCCGATGCTTTCGACCAATGAAGGATGGAGATCGCCTTTAATTCTAGGCTATTTCGCACTCGCCTTACTCAGCATTTGCGCTACGATCTATATTGAAACGCATAAAGAAAACCCGATTCTTCCGATCGGTTTATTTAAAAATCCCATTTATACCGTCACATGCGCCGCCATGTTTCTTTTAGGGATGTCGATTTTTGCAAGCGTCGGCACCATCATGCAATACATGATTGAGGCGCTGCATTACGAGAGATTTGTCTCCGGAAAAATCGGGATGATGTACGGAATTCCCCTCGCTCTTTTTAGCATCATTGCCAATTTCATCATCAAGAAAATTCCGGTTCCGGTTGTCACATTCATGGGCCTAAGTTTACTCGTATATAGCTACTTTCTCAACAATATCCTCGATTGGCAAACAGGCCCAAGCCAAATTCTTCCCATCTTATTTTTAAGAGGGATGGGCCTCGGGCTTGCTTTAGGTCCGGCGACACTGGAAGCGCTTCGCTCGATTCCGCCGGAACTAGAAAATAAAGGAGCTACCTTATTGACTTTTTTTCGCCAGGTAGGCGGTACCTATGGCGGCACCCTCATTTCCATCCTCGTCATCAAACGAAAAATCTTCCACCTGACAAGATTTGGAGAACAAGCAAACGCGCAATTGCCCGGATTTCAGGTCACGTATCGAAAAATTTTCTCCCACTATCATAGCCTAATCTTCGATTCTGGAAACGAAAGCGCGTCTCTTGCCAAAGCCACAATCATTCAAAATATCGAAAACCAAGCCTATATCCAAGCAATCAACGATGCGATGATCGTCTTCGGCTATGTCACAATGGTTGTCGCTTTCATCTTAGCTTCTTTAAGCTTGAAAAATTGGTTTACTTCTCGAAAGAAAATCAAAAATGAATCATAATAAAAGCATGATTTGGATCACTCCCATTCACTTAGACGAGTTAAATAAAAGAGGTCTCAACACCCTCCTCGATCATTTAGGAATCGAATTTACAGAAGTCGGAATGGATTTCTTAACCGCCTCTATGAAAATCCACCAAAACCTCATGCAGCCCATGGGCATTATGCATGGAGGCGCCTCTTGCGTTCTTGCGGAAACAGTGGGGAGCGCTGCGGCCAATTTCTGCGTGGATCAAAGGGAGAAAATGTGCGTAGGACTCGATATCAATATCAATCACCTGCGTCCTGTACAATCGGGTGTTTTAACGGCAAAGACAACGCCGCTGCACTTGGGAAAAACAACTCAAGTGTGGGATATTAAGATATGGAATGAATTAGGGAAACTTGTCGCGATTTCTCGCTTGACTGTGTCTGTGATCGACAAAGAAAAAATAAGAGGCTGTCAAAAATGATTCTGACAGCCCCTGAAATCAATTAACGGTTGTAGAAGTTACCGCTACGATCTCCACGGTCTCCGCGATCTCCACGGAAATCTCTGCGTTCGCCGCGTTCGCTACGGTCGTTACCGCCGCCGCCCCACTCTCTGCGTGGACGGAATTCGCCACGAGGAGCACTGCTTCGGTCGCCGCGATCGCCCATTGGAGGACGGCTGCTTCGATCTTGCTCTGTGCGAGCGAAATCAATCACAAGAGTTTTCCCTTGGAAAGGCTGTCCATTGAGCCCTTCTTTCGCTTTATTCGCTGACTCAGAAGAGTCCATGCGTACAAATGCGAAGCCTCTAGATCTTCCTGAAAAACGATCCATCACGATTTTTACATCTTCAACTGTGCCGTGAGTACCGAAGAGCTCGCGCACTTGTTCTTCATTAGCGTCGAAGTTTAAATTGCCTACATATAACTTTTGATTCTGTTGATTCATTAATTTTCTCCAAAAAATAAAAAAGACCCTATTGATCTACGGACACACTTTTCAGGAATTTTACTCGAAAAAGGACCATGACAAGATTCAGGGGTTAAATACCTACATTAGGAGGCAATAGTGCCACCTAATGCCCTCTAGCTTACAGACTCCCTCCAATGAAGTCAAAACTTTTTTCTTGACCATCTAAGTACTTTACTATTAGAATGTTATATTTTTCTCTTTTTCCCCATGCAACTCCATGGTATAAACGATTCATATGGCGCTTTCAAAAGAAGCCAAGGACCGCCTTGCAAATAGAATGAAAGAGCTCGGCCTCGAAGAGGCGGATCTCGTGGAAAAATTCATCCTAGGATCTGGCAGCGGCGGCCAAAAAATCAATAAAACATCCTCTTGCGTCTATCTCAAACATATCCCCACAGGCATTGAAATCAAATGCCAGCAAGACAGATCGAGAGACTTAAATAGATACCATGCAAGACAAGAACTCTGCGAAAGAATCGAGACCCTGACTTTTCAAGAAAAAAGTAAAAAGCAGCAGTTGATTGCAAAAATTCGGCGCCAGAAAAAGAGAAGATCGCACAAGGCGCAGGAAAAAGTCCTCGCCTCGAAAAAACAACGATCTCATATTAAGTCGCTTAGAAAAGCAGATAATCGTTCTGAATAAAGCTATAGATCGTGTATAATCGCTCTCGCATGGAATTTCTAGCTTCCTCTCCCACACCTCTTCTCGAAGCAATGCGCAAGCTCTATCCGGAAAGTTCGCGCCGGAGCTTGCAAAATTGGCTCAAAGCGGGCCGATTTACGCTGAATGGCGTTGTGATTAAAAAAGAAAATATAACCCTCGAGCCGGGGCAAATTCTTCGCTCGGAAGAGACGTTCCGTCCTCCCCGCGTGCCCGGAGTGCCGATTCTTTACGAAGACCG
>CAYOMT010000064.1:6886-8706 GCA_964405125.1 uncultured bacterium | reverse complement strand
AAGAGCGCGCGATTTGTCGGTGGGCGCTTAAGAGAAGGGGAGATGTTACCGGTTCCTTGCAAAGATTGGGTGTGAAATACCGATCCAAAGAATGGGTAAAAAGGGCCTTTTTGAACACTGTATGAGCCGCCGCTAAAGTCCTTTTATCTTTGTTTTCGAGGTACTCTAATACGTTTGTTAGAGGGTCTCTGAATTCCGGAGAGCGTATATTTGTTCGAGTAACTGTCATAATATGATTTACGTAATTGGTTTAACAAATTATAACAATTTTATTATATTTATTTCAATTGTTTTTAAAAAGTATATATAAATTTATTTAGAAAGTATTTTATTGAAATTAAAAAAATTCTTTATGTTTTGCAGTCTTTGATCGCACTCTTGGATTTGGTCTTCTATATTGCTAGATCCTCCCATTACTTCTATATAGATTTTGATCTTGGCTTCTGTTCCTGAGGGACGGATCACGATCTTGGTTTTGTCTTCGAGGAAAAGAAGCATCGTATCGGAGGAATCTTCGATGCGAATGACTTTTTTGCCTTCGATGGCATGAGGCGGATTTTTGCGAAGATTGTGAAGGATTCGTTCTCTTTGCTTCATCCCTTCTTCGCTATCGGGGAGTTTCAGATTCACAAGCAGTTCCCGATGGACCCCATATTCTTTATAGATTTCATATAATCGATCGAGAAGGGTTTTGTGTTCTTGTTTGGCAAGAGAAGCCGCTTCTGCAATCAAGCATGCCGAAGAGATGGCGTCTTTATCTCTGACAAAAGTGCCAAAGAGATAACCGCATGATTCTTCCGCTCCAAAAATATAATGGTGCTGGCTCAAAGGCTTTTCCCATTCGGCAATTTTTTCTCCGATGTATTTAAAGCCGGTTGGAACATCCACGCAGATAGCCCCATGTTTCTCGGCGATTTTTTTAAAAAGTTCGCTTGTGACAATCGATTTCACAAAGGTCGCTTTGGGAGGAAGTTGCATCGATTTGCAAATATGTTGCAAAAGCAAGCAAGCGATTTGATTGCCTGTGAATTGGTAAGGCCCTTTACAGACAACTCCGATTCGATCTGCATCGGGGTCTGTCGCAATCAGCACATCGCCTTTCTCTTGGATGAGCTCTTGGATTCCAAGTGCAAGACTTTCCTTTTCCTCCGGATTTGGCGAGGGAGCGGTCGAAAAATTCCCATCGGGCTTGCTTTGACTTGAGACGAGATGAATATTTTTATAGCCCCAACTTTGCAATGCTTTGGGAAGCAAATAGACTCCTGTTCCATGCAGTGGGCTGTAGATAATTTTCAGATGATCCGGAAGTTCCGGATGCAACTGGAGTTTTTTTACATGGGTAAGATAGGCCTCGAATATTTCCTCTCCCGCTTTCCGAATTAAGGGAGATTGCAGGGGAGCCAAGAGGACTTCATCGTTGATTTTTTTGACTTCATTCATGATGCCGCTATCGTGAGGATGCACGACTTGCGCTCCATCGCTCCAGTAGACTTTATATCCGTTGTATTCAGGAGGGTTATGCGAGGCGGTGATCATCACGGCGGTTTGACAGCCGAAATATCTACATCCAAATGATACAAGGGGCGTTGGACAGATCTCTTCGGAGAGAAAAACTTGGAATCCATTGCCTGCAAAGGTGCGCGCCGCCTCTTCGGCAAACTCTTTGGAATGGTGCCGCACATCGTAGCCGATGAATGCGGAGAGGGGAGTTTTGATCGATTTTTTGATGTAGTTGGCAAGCCCTTGCGTAGCTTTTCTAACTGTATAGACATTCATCCGATTTGTCCCGACGCCCATGATGCCGCGCATGCCGCCTGTCC
>CAYOMT010000064.1:0-6786 GCA_964405125.1 uncultured bacterium | reverse complement strand
TAGACATTCATCCGATTTGTCCCGACGCCCATGATGCCGCGCATGCCGCCTGTCCCAAAGGAAAGGTCTTTGAAAAAGGCATCGGAAAGAGTTTTGGGATCTTCTTGGATCAGGCGGAGAATTTCTTTTTTTGTGGATTCATCATAGGATCCATCGAGCCATTTTTTCGCTCGTTCATAAATGAGAGGGTCTATTTTTCCGTGCGGCATACCCTCGTTTATACTCGATCATTTTAATCTCTGTCCAAAGTAAAATTTTGTTCGAGAAGATTATCGAGATAGGTAAGGCATTGCTCTTGGATATGCAAGGAAGGAACGACGGGAGCGTCTTTGTGATTGATCCCTTCGCAGCGCTTGGCTGCTTCTTCCCAGTCTTGAGGCTCGCGCAGGTTGTGGATCCACCAAGGAAATGTGCGGCACTGCACGGGTCTTGCCTCATAGACAGTGCACTTTTTATCCATTAAAAAAATACAGTCGTAGGATGTAGGTTTATCTAGTAAAGCGTATTGTTCATCGATGAGCCGCGTATATTTTTTGGCAAATTCTTCCGGCGTGCACTGGAGATGCTCCGCTAGATTTTCGAGATCCGATTTAGATAAGTATACGTAGCCGGGGGAGCCTGTGCAGCAAGCTCCGCATCCCGTGCATTTAAACTTGAGGCCATCGTCAAACCAAGGAGTTTTTACTTCCATATAAACTCTTTTTTATTTTGTGCTTCCCATTCCGAGTTCCATCGATAGGCAGTAATAGCGCATTTTGTTTCTTCGATGTCGAGGAGATTCCAGGATCCATTGACTTTTTGGCGGCAGCTTCCGCTATCGAGAACAATGGGAAGACCGGAGGGGCGCAGATCGGCGATTGCATGGCGATGGGTGTGTCCATGAAGATAAAGGACAATCCGAGGATCTCTTCGAATCAGAGCTTCTAAAGCTTCTCCTCTTTCCAAAATTTTTTTGGGATGTTCCTGCTGGAAAAAAGGGTAGTGGTTGAGGAGGAGGATTTTATCTTCCTTTGGGATTTGGAGAAGAAGATTTTCTAATTTGGCTTCTTGCTGAGTAGAAAAAGACCCTCGCGAAGAAAAAATTGAATTGGGAGGACAGGTGTCGAGAGAAACAACCCAAAATCCCATCCCGATTTTGTGGGCTTCTACGCCTTCTTTTGCAAGAGAGGACAAGAGGCTTGGGAAATAGTTGTAAAATCGCTTTTGAAGGTGGCTTCGACGGGTGTAATGATCGTGATTTCCGGGGATTGCCAGGAAGGGCATCGAGAGCCGATTTGTGAATTTTTTGGCCAGATCAAACTCTTCGGGCATCGAGGAAGTGGTGAAATCTCCGCTCAAAAGAACGAGATCCACTTTGAGAGAAGACAAAAGATCTGGAAGCTTTTCTATGAGCTCTTCAGAAAAGGCCTCTTTGCGATGAAGAAACCAGTTCAAATGGCTAATAATTCTTTTTGGAAATAGACGCAGCGGATTTAGCGTAAAGCAAGTAAAATGAAGGTCGGAAAGGTGGGCAAGACGCATAAAATTAGAAGGATCATACCCACTTTCCCTTTCAAATACGAGGGGTTTTTTTCTTCGTTGGCTTCGCGATTTTTTGGCTTCCCTTGTTCTGGTCGAAAACAGGCACCCTCTTAGCCATTTTCTTATTTCTCTCTTCCGGGGTCGGAGGTTTTGGAGAGCGCGCGTTACGGATTTTTTTTACTTTTTCTTTGGCTTGCTTTTTGATTTGTCTTGTGGATTGCTTTCTCGGAAGAGATAAAGCAAAGGCTTCGTCTTCCGTCTGTTCCCGACGCTCGGATCGGATGATTTGACGATTGAGTTTATTCATGTGGTGGGGCAAGTCTTTCATAATTACTCCGGTGTACTTTATTCTATTATAAAGTAATTAAATTGTATAATCATTAATTGCGTTTATTATTATTCGAGTAGGAATGAATGACTTCCATCTTTTTTGCGTCCATTTGAAGTAAGAAACCCACCGAGGGGGGGTTATGACCCGGGCGGGCAGCCATCCGGGTCTCCAGAGGAGAAGATGAGAGTGGCTTGTCCCGATGATGAGAGAGGGGATTTGTAAATAGGAGGCGAGGTGTCCGGGTCCCGAATCATTGCCTATGAAGAAGCTAGATTCGTAAATAAAGGAGGCTAATTCTTCAAGACTTGAGAGTTTATCGCAAAAGACAGGATCGTAACCTTTTTGCTCTAAGAAGGCTGCGACTTTTTTATATCGATTTAAGGGCCAGTTTCTGTAAGGATCGCTGCTTCCTGGGTGGATGGCGACTCTTTTCGGGTATTTTTTGTGCAGAAGGCCGGGAGGAGGGCTTAGGCCGTTTTCGCAAGAGGAAATGCCAAACCATTTTGTAAGGGCCAGGGATAGGTTGCGCACCATGGGAAGCTGCGGATTGCAGACGTAATCGAGGGGGGAGAGGGGGCCGTGTTTTTTTATTTGGTGGCTTCCATAAAATCCGTAGACTTTTGGGTGGGTTTCTTTGATTTTTTTTGATCGCGGGCTATTGTCGTGCTGCAAGATCACGAGATCGAAATCTTGGAAGGAAAAGTCCGGGGAAGGTGGCTTTGCGAAAGATTGGGGAGATAGCCACTTTCCGAAGTGTTTTAGGTGGCTGCTGAATGTAACTACTTGATAGCCTAGTTGTTGTAAATTGTGGGAAGCCATGTGCATGATGAGGCTATCACCCATTCCTTGGGCAGAGATAACGGCAATTTTTTTGTTAGTCATAGTATTTGGGTTGGAAGTAGATGGCTTTTCCTGAAAGGGGAGGAAGGATAAAGGAAAGGGCAGAGGAAGAAAAGATTTTTTCTTCTGTGAGTTGAGAGAGGAGATCGATCGCGCTTTTTTGGCTAAATTCGGAGCGCTCGATCGATTCTACGACTTCTTGTTTTGAGAAGTTCAATGCCAGAAGATATAAGAAACGGGTATTGGGCAGCCGATAAAGGAGGAGAAGCGATCCTGGATTTGGGCTGGACATGACTTCGATGAGCTCTCCTCCTGCAATATTGGACTCCATGCGGGCTTGCAAAATGGATTTGAGTCTCGATGCGAAAGATTTTCTATTTTTAAGCTGAGAGGAGATGTCTCCATATAGACTTTTCCCTTGGATCATTCCCACGAGATCGTCGAAGGAAACGGAAAAAGCTCCGGGCTGCATTGCATAGGTAAAGGCGAAAAGAAGATGGGCGTTTGCGATTTCTTTTTCGTGTTTTTCGAAGTCTTTGATGTGAAGAGCTCTTGCGCAATGATCCACCCAAGTTGCGGGAGCGATCGGATCTTTGGATTGAAGCTTATAGAGATCTTCTTTGAGCAGTCTGCCTTTGAGGACTTCTCCTGTCATTTGCTCTTCATAGTAGCGGAACTTTTTTTTGGGAGCATGGATGAGCTCTACCCAATCGCAGACGTAGGGGTCGAAAGATTGCAGAGTATGGACCAATTGCTTGGTTTCGATTTTACTTAGGAGAAGCAGTTGATAGATCATCCGGAGCGCTTCGGCATCTTGCGCAATCAATGCATGGAGAAGGGCCGGTTGTGTTACCGTGTCGTACAAGAGATCGGCAGATTGATTGCGCAAAGAATCTAGCGTTCCATTTGTTTTTGCGGCGCTATATCCTCCGAGTTTGCGAATCCACAAGGCGAGCATATCTTGCGGCATGCCTTGTTCGAGATGGAGGATTTGCATGCCGAGCTCTTTATATAAATAGAGGGCGTCTCCGGAAGATAGCCGATAGGCTGCAAAAGAAGGGGAAAGCCAGCTTAATAAAGGATTGTTTTTCCCTTCTTTGAGATAGATCCATCGACGTATTTTCCCATCTTTTCCAATGATTTTATCTGTGGCATTCCAGTCGCTTTCTTTCACGTAAGGAGTGAAATTGTTTGGGACATATCCTTTTTTGTGGAGAGTTTGCAGGGAAAGCCAAGGGATGTTTGCCTCCGAACTTCCGGCGGGAATAGAAGGGAGTAAAGGCCAATCGACGGGGTCTATTTCTACGAGGTGGTAAAGGGAAGGGTAATCGGCTACATTTTGGATAGCTTCTTGGAAATCTTTGTCTTGCGTTGTTGCTTTTCCAATGAGATCGCCGAGGAGAACCATCCCTTGTTCTTGGGCGTGTTTTCCGATTTCAGGCCAGTTTTTTTTCCATTTTGCTTGGAGTGTAATTTGCCCTTCCTGCCGAGACCTTTCGATGTGGATCCCGTCGAATCCAATATTTTTCAACATTTTCCAGGTTTCATTTTGAGTTAAAAACTCTGGATCTGAAGGGGGAGTGAACCAGACGGAGGAAAGGGTCAAGGCGGGAAGGGCCAGAGGAAAGGGGGCGGGGGGCGGTTTTTTTGCGATGTCCTGGCTATAGAGCTGTCCGATGGCTTCTGCTTGCGAAAGCATGGTTGCAGAGGCGTTTTCGCAAAGAAAAAAGGAAAAGAGGGCAATCCAAAGGCGCATTCTTTTGTGAAATAATCGAATTTTTAAGAGATGTCAAGAGGTCTTAATGAAGGACGCTGATGAGGGCGGCTAAGCCAAAGGCAACGATGATCATTCCGGCGGTGCGGTTGATCCAGGACATCGTTTGCTTGCCGACTTTTTTGCGGAAAAAGGTAATCCCTTCGCTTAAAATCAACCACCAAAGAGAGGCGCCGAAAAAGATCCCCGTGACAAGGATTGCGGCATCGGCAAATTTTTCAGAAACATCGACAAGCCCAAGGCCTGCGAAAACAGCGATAAAAGAGAGGATCGTCAAAGGATTTGAAAGCGTTAAGAAAAAGGTCGAAATAAAATCGGAAATAAGCGAGCGGTGAATGACTTGGCCGTTTGAAACTTCGTGCGTTCCTGCAAAAAACGTCTTGGTTCCGAGTAAAATTAAAAAGCAGCCGCCGAGTAAGTGGAGCCAGAAATGCTGCGCTGTCAAAAAATCGGAAACAAGGGTTAAGCTAAACGCCGCAATGAATCCATAGAACGTATCGGCAAAGGCAGCTCCGAGCCCTGAAAAGAGCCCGGAAAATCTGCCGTATTGAAGAGTTCTTCGAATGCATAGAATGCCGATAGGACCGACCGGCGCTGCAATTGAAAACCCGAGAAGAGCGCCTTTGAGAAAAAAGATGATCTCCATGGATTTTCGCTATTTTTCTGTTTCCGGGGCGATGATGCTTTCTGTCAAAAGAATGACTCCCGCCATCGAAACGGCATGGACAAGGCTCGTTTTCACAACTTTGGCAGGATCCATCACGCCGGCCAAGAGCAAATCTTCCACTTTTTCGGAAACTGCGTTGAAGCCAAATGTTTTTCCTTTCGAAAGAGATTCTTCGAGAAGAAGCGAAGGGTCGTATCCGCTATTTTTTACAATTTGGCGAAAAGGCGCCTCGCAGGCTTGGAAAAGGATTTTAGCGCCGACTTCTTCTTCTTTAGACAAGGAAGCATGTGTTGCATTCCTTGCCGCTTGCAAGAGCATAACCCCACCGCCTGGCACAATCCCTTCTTCTAGAGCAGATCGGGTGGCGTTTAGGCTATCTTCAAACATTTGTTTTTTCTTTTTCATTTCCGATTCGGTCATGGCGCCGACTTTGATCACGGCAACACCCCCTTGGAGTTTTGCCTTGCGCTCTAGGAATTTTTCTTTGTCGTAAGAGGAAGTTGCTCTCTGGATTTCTCCGTCGATCTGTTTGATTCTGGCTTGGATGTCTTGAGAGTTCCCTTTTCCTCCGACAATGGTTGTCTTTTCTTTTGAAATGACAATGTGGCTTGCTTGTCCGAGAACATCCGCTTCTACATCGCGTAAAACAAGGCCTCTATCTTCCGTGACGAGCTGTCCTCCTGTCAAAATGGCGAGATCTTCGAGGATCTGTTTGCGCCGATCTCCAAAACCGGGCGCTTTGATGGCGGCCACTTTGAGCGTACCGCGCAATTTATTCATCACGAGAGTAGAAAGGGCGTCGCCCTCGAGATCGTCCGCAATGACGACTAAAGAACTTCCCGTTGCGGCTATGTGCTGTAAAATGGGGAGGAATTCTTGCGCCGAAGAGATTTTTTTATCTGTGATCAGTAGATATGGATTTTCCATCTCGACCGTCATTTTTTCGGCATTTGTTGCAAAATAAGGGCTTATATATCCGCGATCTAGCTGCATGCCATCTACGATTTCAATGCTTGTTTCCGTCCCTTTGCCTTCTTCAATTGTAATGACTCCGGTTTTCCCCGCTTTTTCAAAACAACTGCTGATGATTTTTCCAATTTCAAGATTGTTGGATGCCGAGATTGTAGCGACATTGAGCGTATCTTCCGTTTTTTTGATGGCAATGGCTGTAGAATCTATGTATTTGAGAAGGACTTCCAGCGCTTTATCCATGCCCCGTTTAATCGAAATTGGGTTGGCTCCTGCGGAAATATTTTTTACACCCGCTTGCACAAGAGCATGTAAAAGGACGATGCCCGTCGTGGTTCCGTCTCCTGATTTGTCTTTGATTTTAGCGGCCACTTCTTTTCCCATGGATGCGCCGATATTGAGGAAAGGATCTTTGAGTTCGACGTCTTTGGCGATGCTGGCTCCATCGCTTGTGATGGAGGGGGAGCCATAATTTGCTTGCAATCCCACATTGCGTCCTGTGGGTCCTAAAGTGATTGCGACAACATCGGCCAGCTCTTTGAGACCTGCGCGCAGTGCATTTCTTGCATCTTCTTCAAAAATAATATCTTTAGCTGTCATATTTGAATCTCCTTGGACCTATCCCAGTAAAATTTTCGGCTAGAAAATAGAGAATGGTATCAATATTGGATATATTATACCAAA
>CAYOMT010000063.1:0-8736 GCA_964405125.1 uncultured bacterium | reverse complement strand
CGCAGCCATTCATTCCAGGTCATGGCCTTTTTCCCTTCCGGCTGAACCTCAATGAGTTGCAAAGCGCTTTCGCCGCACGCGACGAGGCCCTCTTTAGAGAGAAGTTCTCCCGGATTTCCCGACCGGTTTTCGACAAGATGGGCGCGCAAAATCTTCATTTTTTTGGTTTTTCCATCTAGCCAGGTCCAAGCTCCGGGGCGAGGAGAAAAGGCGCGGACGAGGTTATGGATTTTCTCCGCAGGCTCGCTCCAAGAGATTTCTCCTTCAAGAGGATCTATTTTGGAAGCGTATGTAGCGAGGCTATGATCTTGCGGCTCTGCCTTAGGAATTCCCCCGTCGAATTCTCGGAGAACTTTGAGAAGAAGCGGTTTGGAAATAGCGCATAGCTCTTTTTCGAGCTCTCCTAACACCATTTCTTTGGGGATCGGGATTTTCGCTAGAGCGATCACATCTCCTGCATCGAGCTGCTTCACCATTTTCTGGATCGCAACCCCTGTTTCCTTTTCTCCTGCCATCAAGCATCTTTGCATGGGAGCTGCTCCCCGAAATTTCGGCAAAAGGCTTGCGTGGATATTGATGCATCCTTTCGCTGGCAAAGAGAGCAATTTCTGCGACAAAATTTGTCCGTAGGCCACAACTACGTAAAGATCTGCCTCCAATAAAGACAGCGCCTGAAGAAATTCTTCATTCGAAGCTTTTTCAGGCTGAAAAATAGGAACGTTCGGAAACACTTCTTCCGCAACTTCCTTCACAGGAGATGCGGCCGGCTGTTTCGATCTTCCTCGCGGCCGGTCCGGCTGGGTCACAATTCCAACAACAGGAACCCGGTGCTCACTCAAGTGGCGGAGAATTTCTGCCGCAAAATGGGGCGTGCCAAAAAAAACAATTTTACTCTTCAAAGAACTGCTCTTCCCCATCGGCGACTTGCGCCGGAGATTTTGTGACTCCTTCCAGTCCAATGAGTCCCCGTTTGGACGCTCTACAAAATTCAATCCAGTGCTGCACTTCTTTAAAAGGCTCCACTTCATTTTGAACCAGCGTAATTGCCTCCTGAAGATGCAACCCTCCCCGATAGGTAATTTTAAACGCTTTACTCAAAGCCACTCTCACTTCAAGAGGGAATTTATGCCGCTTCAAGCCAATGATATTAATCCCCCCGAATTTGTACGGGAAGCCGCCGCCAATGGTATAGGGAGGCACATCGCGGGGAACTCGGCTAAATCCGCCGACCATTGCATAGCAGCCGATGCGAGAGAATTGATGCACCGGAGTCATCCCCCCAATGATTGCATGATCCCCCACAACCACATGGCCCGCCAGCATTGCGCTATTCGACATCACCACATAATTTCCAATTTCGCAATTATGCGCGACATGGCAATAAGCCATAATCAGGCAATGGTCGCCAATTCGCACCGTAGAATTTTCCTGGCACGAAGAATTGATCGTGACAAATTCGCGTATTTCGCAGTGCTTCCCGATGACAACGTATGTTTTTTCGCCGCGAAATTTTAGATCCTGGGTTTTCGTCCCGATACTTGCGCCCGGCCATACGACGGTCCCTTCCCCAATTGTCGTATTTCCATCAATATATGCATGCGACTTAATCACTACATGATCATCTAAAGTAACTGTTCCTTTAACGACAGCAAAAGCCTCAACCGTTACATCGCGCCCAATCTTAGCTCCAGGCTCTACAATGGCTTGAGGATGAATTCGAGTATTAGACATGAAATTCCGCTTAAATGATTTTACAATTTATCTTTATCTACTAAAGCAAAACTTATATTCGCTTCAGCCGCTACTAACTCTCCGAGCATTGCCTTCGCAACAATTTTACCGCCTGTGCCACTAATGTGCACCCCTTTCGCATGAAGATGCAAAACATCTCCCGGAACGACAGCGCGACGGAATTTTGCGTCGGAAATATTCAAAAGAACCGCAATTTTCTTATCGTACCCCTTTTGGTGCACCAAAATTCCCCCGGCTTGCGCCAAGGCTTCTAGAATCAACACCCCCGGCATAATCGGAACATGAGGAAAATGACCTTGGAAAAACGGCTCGTTTACAGTCACATTTTTTACGCCAATGATCTCGTTTTCTTCCAAATTAATGTGAATCACCGAATCCACAAAAAGAAAGGGGTATGCATGAGGCAAGATTGTTTTAATTTGTTTAGAAGTTAAAACAACAGAACGACTAGACATGAACAGCTCCCAAGTAACATTTTTCTGAAAGAACTTTTGCGAAAGCAGCATTCGCAGCATGGCCGGAACAAATGGCAATCACATGAGCGGAAAGTCTAGATCCGAGAAGCGAAAGATCGCCGATCAAATCCAAAATCTTATGCCGCACCATTTCATCCGGGAAACGAGTTCCTTCAGGATTCAACACTTTATCCCCTTGAATCAAGACCGCATTCTCCAAGGCCCCTCCTTTGAGAAGACCCTTCTCCAAAAGAGGAAGAATTTCTTCATACAAAGAAAACGTGCGGCAAGGCGCAATTTCATCTCGATAGCGGGAAGAACTCAAACAAAAAGAATAGTACTGCGATTTAATATAGGGAGAATTCGGGTAGTGGAGTGTGTAGCTCAGTTTAAATTCAGGACAAGGCAAAGCAACCAGGTGCATATTCCCAGAAGACCAAAAAATAGGCTCTTCAACCACACGGCGCATCTGCGGCCTTTCCTGAATCTCGCATCCTGTTTTCTCAATTAAATCGGCAAACAGCTTGGCGCTTCCATCGCACCCGGGAATCTCGGGACCAACCACCTCGATGCGCGCATTGTCGATGCCATATGCGTAAAGAGCGGAAAGAAGGTGCTCGACCATCACGATAGAAGCCCCTTTTACGCCGAGGCGGGTGCATCGGGAAGAATCCTGAACAAACTCCAACTTCGCCGGAATGATGGGCATCCCCTCTAAATCCATTCTCTGGAAAACAATGCCCGTATCTACGGAGGAAGGGCAAATTTTGACCCGAACTTCTTCTCCCGTAAAAATTCCAATACCGGAAACTTCAATCGCTTTGCGCAAAGTCTTCTGCATCTCATTTGGATCAAAGGAAATCAATTCATTCTCCTATAACGCGCGATCCGGAGGATTCCGTAATGACGCGGTATTAAAGCTTCTCCAAAGAGTATACCAATTGACGCATAATCCAACCAATAAAAAGAACAGACTGGAGAAGAGAATGAGCCCATCTCCCCAAAATGTATAGAGAGTTTGAAAGGATCGCAGAGGAACTTGAAGATACAAAACATCTACTTTTTCTTCCGACGGGGCAAGCGCCTCGACAACCTTCCCACAACAATCTATATACCCCGTAATTCCCGTATTGCAGGCGCGAAGAACCGGAACCCCATTTTCAGCCGCCCGAATCCGGCCATGCTGGAAATGGTGCTCCGGCAAACGGGATTTAGGAAACCAGACATCGTTCGACACATTCACAAAAAGACGGGCGCCTTTCAACCTCAAATCGCGCAGCAAGTGGCTGTAGGTTTCTTCGAGACAAATCGACACCCCGATCGGAAAGGAAGAAAAAAATAAATTCGGATCCATCCCCTGATCAAAAGCGTCTCCAATCCCAAATTGATCGGAAAGAAAATCAGAGATTTTTTGAAAGCCCGAAAAAGGAACATATTCTCCAATCGGAACCAAAACCCTCTTTTCATAGCGAACCGCCTTCCCCTTTGGCGTGAAGAAAAAAGCGGCATTATATTTCCTCTCGCCCTCCTGATCATCGAGGCCAATGATCACACCCGCCTTAAAATGATTGGCTAGAGCTTGCGCGATAAAGGAATTGCTCACTTTCCATTTTTTCTCTCCCTTATTTTCTACGAGAAGAGCAAGCGGAGGCTCGAGGGGAGGAAAGTCCCGAATCGACGCCTCTCCAAAATACTTGGCCCAAAGAGTTTTTACAGATTCTAGAGGATAAATAGGGCGGTTTGCCCCTTGCGAAACGGCCGCCTCGGGCAAAATGATCAGATCGACAAAAGAGATCCGATATAAGCTCCCCCAAATCCTTGCCCACTGCGTGAGAGGAGGAATGAACGATTTTTTTTTGTCCCTAAAATAGTCTTTTTGCTCCGGCAAAATGGCTGTCTGAATCAAAGCCGCCGAAATGACCCTCTCTAAGGGAGCGTTATTTTTCACCCATTCTTGCTGACATGCGCCGTAAAAATAGGGGAAAAAAGCCAACAAAACCCAGACAGCCCCCTTTTTCCAAGACCTTCTAAAAGAAAATACATAAACGGCAAACGCATTGACGAAAATCACCCAAAAAGAAAGCCCGTAAACGCCAAGAATAGAAGCAAACTGAATCGCATAGGCAGAATCAGCAAGACTCAAAGCAATCGGATTCCAAGTAAATCCGGAGAGAAAAAATAAACGGATCCACTCTAAAAGCACCCAGCAGCCCGCCATAGAAAAACAATTGAGAAGAGAGATCCCTCCACGGAAAAATAAAGCAAGACACCCAAACTGCAGGCCGATGAGAAAACATAAAAGAAGATACACGACAAGGATCAAAAAACCCATGTATTCAATAGATGTAAACCACGAAAGTTGAATTGCTTGGACAGCGCTAAACCAAATGACAAATCCCCAGAATCGATCTCTTGTTCTCGAAAATTTTTGGGTAATTACAAACCAAAACCAAGCATACCCAAACGAGGCTGCGGCCATACAGAAAAAAGGAGCGTAAGAACTTTGTCCGAAAGCGACGAGAAAAAGACTTAAAAAACAGGAGAGAAAAAACAGCATTTAAAGCGCTTGATTATAAAAAATTTCACTATCCCCTCCTCTTTGAGGAGAAGATTCGCGCAGCAAGCCCTGCATCAAACACCCTAAGATGGCCAGATTCTTTAAAAACATAATCGCTTGGAGTTCATGAGACACTCCATCGGCCCACCAAAAGGGATGATATAAAATCGTTGCGGGGATTAAAAACACAATCAGCAATGCAAGGCCAAGTCTTTCTCTGATGCCGAGCAAAAGAAAAAGACCTCCCATCAAGAGAAACGCGGTCGCGATCAAAAGCAAAATAGAAGACCAAGAAATCAAAAGGGAAAAAAACACCTGCAAGTCTTGAGAAAAGCCAAAATGGGATTGCCACTCATATAAATGATCTACAATGCTTTTATCCGTGTCGTGCCAAAATAAAATATTTTTTACTGCGCCCGCCAAGAAGACAGCGCTGATAAAAAATCGAGAGATCGTAATGAGGCTCAAACGAAAAATCCACATAATTCCCAAGGATCTCAAAATCGATGTTTTTTATCCAGAGATGATATACACTCTCCTGCCATGGAACAGCCTTTTCTCGACCGGCATATTCAAAAATTTTTTTATATTCTCGAAGCGTCTCATAAGCCGCTAGACTTAGCTTTGAGCGAATATTTTCGAGCGCATAAAAATCTCGGCTCGACAGATCGAAGAATCATCGGAGATCTAATCTACGGAATGACCCGATGGAAGACGTTGATCGATTACTTTGCTCCACAAGACCCCATTTCCTTCTACCGGAATATCAACTGGGAGGAAATCCTCCAAGACAACTCGATCCCGAAAGCCATAAGACTAGGCCTTCCCGAATTTATCTACACCCGTTTTTGCGCCCACTTTGGGTTGGATCAGACTGAAATTCTCGGCCAAATCCTCAATCAAATAGCCCCCACGACAATCCGGGCGAACCTTTTAAAAACCACAAGAGAACACCTCCTCCATCTTTGGAAAGACCGATTTTCTATTTCTCCCTGCCTCCACTCTCCCTCGGGAATCCGCTTTCACAAAAGAGAGCCTCTCTTTTCTCTTCCCGAATTCAAAGAGGGGCTCTTTGAAATGCAAGACGAAGGAAGCCAACTGATCTCAGATCTTGTGATCGCCGCCCCCGGCCAATGCGTACTCGATTATTGCAGCGGATCGGGAGGGAAAACGCTCGGATTTGCCCATCGCATGCAGGGAAAAGGGCAAATCTATCTTCACGACATCCGAGAAAGAGCTCTTTACGAGGCGCGAAATCGTCTTAAAAGAGCCGGGATACAAAATGTCCAATACCTATTTGACAAGCAAAAGCTCAAAAAAATCATCGGAAAATGCGACTGGGTTCTCCTCGATGTCCCCTGCAGCGGCACGGGAACTTTGCGGCGCAATCCCGACTCCAAATGGAAACTCACCCCTTCTATCATCGAACACTATGTAAAAGAACAAAGAGCGATTGCAAAAGAAGCTTTTCAATATCTCAAGCCCGGAGGAAGGCTCGTCTATGCAACATGCAGCCTTCTTCCCGAAGAAAATTTTGCCCAAGTCGATTATATTCTCGCAAACCTCCCCCTTTCTCTAGAGAAAAACCCTCTTTTGCTTTTGCCGCAGCCGGGGGGCATGGATGGATTTTTCTCAGCTGTGTTCAAAAAATAGTATTTTTTGCTATACTCCGCGTCAATTCGAAATAAGATTCTATATGCACAAGTATTTTCTTTGTTTTATTGCAATCAGCGCCTTCGCAGCCCCTCTTGCCCCCGTCGATTTTTCAGATGGCCCGAAAATTGCAATTCAAAATTCGATCCTCGCCAATGTCGATGGACACACGATTTCGGTGATCGATGTAAAAAAGAAAATGGATCTTGCTTTCCATAAAAACTATCCCCACCTAGAAAACTCGACGCAATCGCGCTACCAATTCTACGAAGGAAGCTGGCGCCACGTCCTCATGGAAATGATCGACCAGCAATTGATTTTGACAGAAGCTGCGGAAAAACAAATCCCCCTTTCCGATGGAGAAATCCGAGAAGAAATGGAGACTCGCTTTGGTCCCAACATCATGTTTACGCTCGATAAAATTGGGCTCACTTACGATGAAACCTGGAAAATGATCAAAGATGAGCTCATCGTGCAAAGGATGACCTGGTGGTTCATCCATTCCAAAGCAATCAGCCAAGTCACTCCCCAAGACATACGCCAGGCTTTTCGGATCCATCTCAAAGAAAACCCCGCCTTTGAAGAGTGGAAATACCAAGTCATTGCAATCCGCGGAGAAACTCCTGAACTCACCGCGCAAAAAGCGTACAATCTACTCGCAGAAAAAAATATCAGACCCGAATTTGCAAAGGATTTACTCCAGAAAATCGACTCTTCCATTCAAATTTCCGCAGAATTTTCTGCCTCCGATAAAGAACTCTCCGAAGCGCATAAAACAGCTCTCTCCCAATTATCTCCCGGGATGTATAGCGCCCCTATTTTGCAAAAAAGCAAAGCGGGCGGAGAATTTGTTGCGCGCATTTTCTATCTCAATGAAAAAATCAACCACCCCTCTCCCCAATTTGACATCCTTGCAGGACACCTGCGCAATGAACTCATTCAAAAAGCCGTGGCCCAGGAATCGACTCAATACCTAGAAAAGCTCCGCAAGAATTACCCTTTCTACAAAAACATTCCAGAAAATCTCCACCCCTTTTCATTGCAATAAAAGAGCCTACTTTTGAACCTTTCGGAACTCATCCCCTTTCTTAACTCTCTTGGAACAAAACCGAAAAAAGGGTTGTCGCAAAATTTTCTCATCGATAGCAACATCACCAAAAAAATTATCGAAACAGCAGAAATCCAAAAAGGGGATATTGTCTTAGAAATTGGTCCAGGACCTGGAGCGCTAACCGCCCTTCTTCTCGAAAAAGGGGCGATTGTGCATGCCATCGAAAAAGACGCAGTCTTTGCAAAAGCCCTCTTTCGCCTGCAAACAGAGGATTGCCGTCTCCACGTGTATTGCGCAGATGCGCTCGAATTTCCGATCCATCAAATTCCTTTTCAAAAAGTGGTCGCCAACCTTCCCTACCACATCACGACGCCTCTTCTTGAAAAATGTTTTAGCGGCCCCTTTATTTCGCTGACTCTCATGGTCCAAAAAGAAGTGGCAACTCGACTCTTTGCAAAAAGCGGGTCAAAAGAATTTGGAGCGCTGACCCTTTTTGCCTCATACTACGCCACACTCAAAAGTAAATTCGTCGTTTCCTCGAGCTGTTTTTACCCAAAACCTTCCGTAGATTCTGCCGTCATCCATCTCGTTTCGCGGCAAGGGCCGCCGTCAAATCCTCCAGAACAATTTTTCCCTTTAGTGCGAAGAGCTTTCCAGCAAAGAAGAAAAAAACTGAGCACCTCGCTCCAAGAATTTACTTCTTCAGAAAACATTCAGTCGGCCCTCAGATCTTTGCATCTGAGAGAAGACGCAAGACCTGAAATGCTCTCATTTGAAGAGTGGCTTCTATTCACATCTTTCCTCCAAAAAAACTATTTGGTATAACGCAGAATATGCGCATACTTATTTCCGGAGCTTCGGGATTCATTGGATCGCCCCTTCGTTCGCATCTCGCCTCAGAAGGGCATGAGGTCATCGCCCTCACCCGATTTCCGGGCAAAGAGGCTACAGACATCGTATGGAATCCGGAAAAAAAACAAGCCGACATAAACCAATTCAATGGATTTGATGCTGTCATTCATTTAGCAGGAGATCCCCTTTCTTTCTCCCGATGGACTCGTGCAAAAAAGGAAAGGATTTTTCAAAGCCGAGTTGCCGGAACCCAGTTTCTCTCTTTCGTTCTATCTTCCGTCTTAAATCCTCCTTCTGTATTCATTTCCGCATCCGCAGTAGGTATTTATGGCGATCGAAAAGAAGAAATCTTAGATGAAACAAGCTCTTTAGGCAGCGGTTTTTTAGCCCATGTTTGCCGCGAATGGGAAGGGGCA
>CAYOMT010000062.1:0-8906 GCA_964405125.1 uncultured bacterium | reverse complement strand
GGGGGAAAAAGAAAGGGGGCGATGTGCGCTTATTTGGAAACATGGCACTTGGACATCGAAGAATTTTTGGAACTGCGCAAAAATACAGGCGATGAAAGACGCAGAGCCCACGACATGAACTCGGCAAACTGGATCCCCGATCTTTTCATGAAACGAGTGCACGAAAACGGAATGTGGACTTTATTGAGCCCAAGCGACGCGCCGGATCTCCACGATCTTTATGGACAAGCCTTTGAAAAAAGATATGTAGAATATGAAAAACAAGTAGATGAAGGGAAAATCAAACTCTTCAAAAAAATAGAGGCGCTCCAACTCTGGCGCAAAATGCTGAGCATGCTCTTTGAAACAGGCCATCCTTGGATCACATTCAAAGACCCTTCCAATATTCGATCCCCGCAAGACCATGTGGGCGTTGTCCATTCCTCCAATCTCTGCACCGAGATTTTGCTCAACTCATCGCAAGATGAAACAGCCGTCTGCAACCTGGGATCGATCAACCTGCCCAAACATACAACCCCATCCGGGCTCAATGAAAAACAGCTCGAGGCCACAATTAAAACAGCCATCCGAATGCTGGACAATGTCATTGACATCAACTTCTACCCAACCATCGAAGCGCAAAACTCCAATCTGCGCCACCGCCCGATCGGCCTTGGCCTCATGGGTTTCCAAGACTCCCTCTATATTCAAAATATCAGTTATGCAAGCCACGAGGCCGTTTCTTTTGCCGATAAAAGCATGGAAATGATCTCTTACTATGCCATATTAGCTTCTTCAGAACTTGCCAAAGAAAAAGGAGCTTATCCAACGTATAAAGGGTCTAAGTGGGATCGAGGATTCCTCCCCATCGACACTCTAGAATCTTTGGAAAAAGAACGGGGACGCAAAATCGATGTAGATAGATCTTCCTCGATGGATTGGTCTTTCGTTCGCAATGCGGTCAAAACAAATGGAATGCGCAACTCCAATACAATGGCCATTGCGCCGACGGCAACCATCGGAAATATCACCGGAGTGATCCCTTCCAATGAACCAATCTACAAACATCTCTTTGTCAAATCCAATCTCTCCGGAGAATTTACGATCGTCAACCCGTTTCTCGTCGAAAAACTCAAAGAAGAAAATCTTTGGGATGACGAGATGATCGACGATCTAAAATATTTCGACGGCTCCATCCGCGAAATCGAAAGGATTCCAAACCACATCAAGAATCTCTTTCTGACCGCCTTTGAAATTGAACCCGAGTGGGTCATTGAATGCGGAGCCCGCCGCCAAAAATGGCTCGATATGGGTCAATCCTTGAACTTATATCTCGCAGAACCAAGCGGCAAAAAGCTCCATCAAATGTACATGCTCGCCTGGGATAAAGGTCTGAAAACAACTTACTATCTCAGAGCGCTTGGCGCCACCCAAATTGAAAAGTCCTCGCTCGATATCAATAAACGAGGATTGCAACCGCGCTGGATGAAAAATAAATCGGCCTCCAGCAATGTCACAATAGATCGAACAGAAGAAACGCCCAAAGCATGCAACTTAGGCGAAGCATGCGAGAGCTGCCAGTAAAAACGGAGAACACAAAATGAAAGACGCCAAAAAACAACCTTCCGCGCCGCGAGTGAATGTCGATGACAAAAGGCTCATCAACTGCCATGCAGTCGATGTCAACCAACTCATGCCTCTAAAATACAAATGGGCCTGGGAACACTACTTAAATGGATGCGCAAATCATTGGATGCCAAGCGAAGTTCCGATGGGCAAAGATATTGAACTTTGGAGATCCGATAAGCTATCTGTAGATGAAAGACGCGTCATCATGCGCACTTTAGGATTCTTCTCCACAGCAGAAAGCTTGGTCGGAAATAACATTGTTCTCGCTATTTTTCGACACATCACAAACCCGGAAGCGCGCCAATATCTCCTCAGACAGGCTTTTGAAGAAGCGATCCATACCCACACATTTCTTTACATTGTCGAATCTCTCGCCCTCGATCAGGGAGAGATTTTCAATATGTACAACGAAATCAGCACAATCAAAGAAAAAGATCGTTTTGAAATGGAGCTCACAGAAGCTGTTTTAAAACCCGATTTCTCAACAGCCACTCCGGAGGGAGCGCAAAAATTCCTCGAAAACTTGATCGGTTACTACATCATCATGGAAGGGATTTTCTTTTACAGCGGATTTGTGATGATCCTCTCTTTCCTGCGCCAAAATAAAATGATTGGGATCGGAGAACAATTCCAATATATTTTACGCGATGAAACGGTCCACCTCAATTTCGGGATCGATCTCATCAACGGCGTCAAAGAAGAAAACCCGCATCTATGGACGCCCGAATTCCAAGAATACATCGTGCAAAAAGTAAAACAGGCTGTTGAATTAGAAATCCGCTATGCAGAAGACTGCTTGCCGACAGGCATCCTCGGTCTTTCAGCGCATATGTTTAGAGACTACGTACAACACATTGCAGACCGCCGTTTTGAGCGCATTGGCCTCAAAGCCATCTACCGCTCTAAAAACCCATTCCCATGGATGTCCGAAACAATCGACCTAGCGAAAGAGAAAAACTTTTTCGAAACAAGAGTGACTGAGTATCAGTCCTCTTCGAACCTCACGTGGAGCTAATACCAATAAGAGATACCCCGATGAAGGGGTATCTCTAAAAACGGCTTTGCTTAGTTAGAGAACTCTACGCTGCTCTCTACGTCTTGATCTTTCTTATTATCAGCCACTTCTGCAGATTGCTCATTTTGAGCTGCTTCTGCTGTATCTGATGATTCTTGAGCAGAAAGACCTACAAAGCTAAGGGCAAACATCATCAACATAAACCGTTTATTCATAACAATCTCCTATCGTTAAAATTTAAAAGTAACACCACGATCATACAAAAAAAATTTTTTTTTACCAAGGAATATTGCAGGATGGGTATAGTCGATTCAGCTTTTATTGATAGCTTCTCGCTACGTCAAAGCGCCGAAAATCGACCATCGCAAACGACCTAGTATTAAGCAAATACAAGATCGTTTGCGATGATCAATTTATCGGCAGCTTTCACGCAGCGAGAAGCTGTCAATAAAAGCTGAATCGACTATATAGAGTAAAATCGAACCAGGTTGTGAAAATATGCAAAATCCCCTCTACAAAAAACCCGAAGATCCTTCCTTCAAAGACCCCAAGACCCAAGAGCAATTTGTAAAAAATACAGATTCTCGCAGAGATTTGATCGTCAAAGAACTCACCGTCAACCGAGTAGGTCAAAAACTCCTCGAAAACAGAATCTTAATCATGACAGAGTCATTGAACAACATCCCCTCTTCAGATCCCCAATACAGCACCATGGCAGCTCAGATCCAAATGGATAAAATTGAATTAGATGAGTTAAAAATAAGAGAAAAAAAACTCTCTGAAACAATCGATTTGCAATAATAATAATTTTTTTATAAAATAAGAACAAAGTGGGATCGCCACCGATTGGGAGATATTTCTATGGCTAGCCGAATCAAAAAGAAAACAACAAAGCGAGCGGCTCCTCGCAAGTCTGCGGCAAAGCGAAAAGCCCCTCAAAAGGCTCCCCTTTCCAATTACGCAGCCCACTGGAAGACCTACAAAGATCTGCAAAAAAAAGTCGATCTAGCTTGGCAAAAACTCCAGGAAGATGTCCGCAAAAAAGCATCTCCGGATGTTTTGATGCGCAATAAAAACCATCTCCTTCTTTTGCTTGGCGAGTGCAATTATATGGCAAGCGAGTGCATGCGCTGCTCTATGGATGCAAAAAAAAGAAAATAACTGTTTTTTATCTTCTTTTTTTATAGAATGAACTGCATGTCTGCAATCGATTCCGAAGGCCAAATCTACCGTTCATTCCGAGTCACGAAGTATCTTCCTCTAAAAGAGTTGCAAAGCACTCTCATTGAAGCGATCCACGAACCCACCGGCGCTCTTGTCATGCATATTGCCAATGACGATCCGGAAAATTTATTTTGCCTTTCTTTCCGAACGCTTCCCTCGCATTCAGACGGGATCGCCCATATTCTCGAACACACGGTCTTATGCGGCTCAAAAAAATTTCCGATCAAAGACCCTTTTTTCTCAATGACGCGAAGAAGTTTGAACACGTATATGAACGCTCTGACAGGTCAAGATTTCACCTGTTATCCGGCAAGCTCGCAAGTCGAAAAAGATTTCTATAATCTGCTCGATGTGTACTTGGATTCGGTCTTTCATCCGGAGCTCAAAAAAATGAGTTTTCTCCAAGAAGGCCACAGGCTGGAGTTTACAGAGCCAAAAAACCCAAATAGCCCGCTCCAATTCCAAGGCGTCGTCTATAATGAGATGAAAGGGGCTTTGTCTTCCCCCGAATCGCGCCTTTGGGAAATGGTCATGAAGCATTTGACTCCGGATCTTCCTTATGCAGTGAATTCCGGAGGCGATCCAAAATATATTCCGGACTTAACTTATGAAGAGCTGAAAAAATTTCACGCTGCGTTCTACCACCCTTCGCGCTGTATTTTTTTCTTTTATGGCAATCTTCCTCTCTCGCAACATTTGGATTTTCTCCTCGAGAAAGCTTTGCAAGATGTCAAAAAGCACCCTCCCTTGCCCCTTCTTCCTCTGCAAAAGCGATATACCTCTCCCGTTTTTGCAAAGGGAAGCTATCCGGTGACAAAAGATGAATCCCTCGATGCCAAAACATGGATTGTATTTTCTTTTCTTACAGCGCCCTTAATCGAGCAGGAAGAAGTTTTGGCTCTTTGCCTTCTCGATAGTCTCCTCATGGACACAGACGCCTCCCTTTTAAAAAATGCTCTCCTCAAATCAGGACTTTGCGCTACGGCAGAATCTTCTGTAGACATCGAAATGAGCGAAATTCCTTTCTCGATTGTATGCAAAGGATGCGAAAGCGCAAGCGCCCAAAAACTCAAGCAAATCCTTTTCGATACACTCAAAGAGAGCGCCTTCACAAAAGAACAAATCGAAGCATCGATGCATCAACTCGAATTTGATCGAACAGAGATCAACGCCGAAGGGATCCCTTTTGGCTTAACTCTCTTTTTTAGATCGGGACTCATCAAACAGCACGGCAGCGAACCGGAAAATGCGCTTCTCATCCACACCCTCTTCCAATCTTTGCGAAACCGCCTCAAAAACCCCGATTTCCTCCCCTCTCTCTTAAGGAAATACTTCCTCGATAACCCCCACTATGTCGAGCTCATTTTTTCGCCCGATCCGAAACTCGAAGAGCGCGAAAAAAAAGAAGAAGAAAAGAGACTTTCTCTCTTGCGGGATCAAATCGATGCAGAAGAAATCCTCCAACAAACAAAAGAGCTTGCGGTCTATCAAGAATCGATTGAAGCCCAATCGCTCGATTGCCTGCCTAAACTCAACTTGAAGGATATCCCTCAAAAGTCTAGAGATTTTCCCCTTCTTGAGACAAAATCCAAATCTCTTTCTATTTTCCGCCACGAATGTTTTACAAATCAGATCCTGTATGTAGATCTCATCTACGATCTTCCCTCCATTCAAGTCGAGGATCTTCCTTTTGTCTCTCTTTACGCAAAATTCATGACGGAACTGGGCGCCGGAAAGCGCAATTACGCGCAAAATCTCGAATATCAGCAGGCCTATACAGGGGGAGTCAATGCTGCGCTGAGTTTAAATACCTCGCAAATGGATCCAAATATTTGCCATCCGATCTTATCCTTGCGCGGAAAGTGCCTGGAACGCAATAGCGAAAAGCTCTTTTCTCTTTTTGCCGATTTCATGTCGGGAGCTCACTGCAAGGATTCGCCGCGGGTTCAAGAGCTCCTTCTGCAGCATGCTACAGAAATGCAAAATCGGCTCACTAAAAACGCCCTTTCCTTTGCCATCCAAACAGCTCTAAAAGGATTGTCGCCTGCCTCTTTTGTCTATGATCAGTGGAACGGCCTTGCCTATTACCAAACAGTCCTCAATGCGGCAAAAAAGCCGGAAATCCTCGCCGAAAACCTCATTCGGATACAAGATCTTGTTTTAGCCAAGGGAAAGGCGCAACTCGTCCTTTCTTGCGAAAAACAGCAATTTGAAAAGCTGGAAAAAAACGATTTTTTCCATCTGGGAGACAAGCTCCCAAAACATCCCATCGATCCTTGGACAAATGATTATATTCTGCCAAAAGAGCAGCCCCAAGTCCGATTTATCTCCGCGCCCGTTGCCTTCACAGCGCGCGGGCAAAAAACCGTGGCCTATAACGATCCTCGATCGCCCTTCCTTCTTCTAGCAACGGAGCTTTTAGAAAACTGCCATCTCCATAAAGAGATCCGAGAAAAAGGGGGCGCCTACGGCAGCGGAGCTTCCTACGCGCCGCATACAGGCAATTTCCATTTCTATTCCTTCCGAGACCCCCACCTTGCCAAAACCCTCGAAGAATTCCAAAAAGCAATTGAAAAAATAGCAGAAGGGAAATTCACGAAAGAAGAGCTCGAAGAAGCAAAGTTCGGCGTCATTCAAACCCTCGATGCGCCGGTTCCTCCGGGCAATCGGGCGATGACAGCTTACGCTTGGAAAAAATCGGGAAGAACCTGGGAGCAAAGACAATCTTTCCGCCAGGCAGTCTTATCTGCAAAAAAAGAAGATGTAGCAAGTGCAGTCAAAGAACTTCTTCTCCCGGATAAAGGGTGCATCGTTTCATTCATTGGAGAAACCCTTTTCCAAAAAGAAAAGAAAAAACTCAAACATCCTCTGGATATTCTAAATTTAAATTCGTTTTGAAAAATTTTTCATTCTGAGATACAATCCACTCCAGTTCATGAAAGAGGTCTTATGAAAAAACAAGTTTTTCCATTTGTACTGAGCCTATTTTCTCTCTTTTCTTCCACCGATGCAATGGCTGGCGCTGCGGCCGGCGCAAACTTCCTTGAACAATCTTCTGAAGCCTTTACCCACATCGCAGAAAAAGCCATGCCTGCGACAGTTTTCATTAAAGTGCAAATTGCCCAGCAAAATCAGGAATACGCCAACCCTTTCGATATGTATGGCGATGATTTTCTCCGTAGATTTTTTGGTCCCCAATTTCAAAACCCTCAATCTCAAACGCCCCAAATAGCCGGAGGCTCCGGATTCATCATCAGCTCAGATGGCTATATTGTGACCAATTACCACGTGATCAAAGACGCCTCGCAAATTACCGTTATTTTAAATGATGACCGAGAATACACCGGCGTTGTGAAAGGGACCGATCCCAGAACGGATCTGGCTCTTTTAAAAATTGAAGAAAAAAAACTCCCCTTCCTTGCCTTTGGAGATTCGGATAAATTGCGCGTCGGCGAGTGGGTTGTTGCGACGGGAAATCCATTTGGATTGGAAGCCACTCTCACTGTCGGAGTCGTCAGCGCGAAAGGACGGCAAGATGTAGGGATTGCTTCTTATGAAGATTTTATCCAAACCGATGCGGCGATCAATCCAGGCAATTCCGGAGGCCCTTTACTCAATCTCCAAAGCGAAGTCATCGGCGTAAATACGGCGATTTTCAGCCGCAGCGGAGGATATATGGGCATCGGCCTTTCCATCCCAAGCAAAATGGCCGAACACGTCATCAACCAACTGAAAGCCGGCGGCGGCGTTAAACGAGCTTATCTCGGCATCGTACTCCAGCCTGTGGATAAGGAACTTGCCGACGCCCTCACATTGGATAAACAAGAAGGGATTTTAGTCTCGGAAGTCATGAAAGATTCTCCTGCAGCTAAAGCGGGCGTGCAAAACGGGGATATTATTACCCAATACAATGATAAGTCCATCAAAAATGTCTCCAAATTCCGCAATGATATTGCCATGATGAATCCCGGCTCGCCGATCAAGCTGCGGATTTTGCGCAATAACAAACCGATGACTCTTACAGCGACTTTGGGAACCCAAAGCGAAGGGGAAGAAATCTCGGCGGAGATCATCCAAAAAATTGGCCTCCAAATCGAAAACCTCTCCCCTGAAACCGCCTCCAGACTAGGCTACCCATCGGATATGGAAGGGGTCTTGATTTCTAAAGTAAAACCCAATTCGCCGGCGGCGCAAGCAGGCATCCGCCCCTCCTTTTTAATTACAGGAGTGGCCTTTAGCCAAAACACGCAAAAAAGGATCAAAAACACAACAGACCTCGAAGACGCTCTCAAAGAAATCGGGGATAAAAAACATGTGATTTTGATCGTGCGTCACCATAATTTCCAAAAATATTACACAATCAAGATCAATTAAAAATCTTTTTACTTTGGACTTGCGTCAATAACCATATAGCGAATGAACGCAAAAAGCTTTCTCATGGAGAATGAACTGTTTAAAAAATATATCATTACTACATTAGCTTTAGTGAAAGCATTAGCTAGAAAAGCAAAAACAGATGCGGATAATCCCAAAAATGGTTTTGAGGATTACAATGAAGGGGCTATTATGGGTTATTACTCAATCATCACCCTCCTAAAACATGAAGCATTTGTCTTTTGTATAGATCAAAAAGAATTAGGCTTAGAAGATATACAGCCGGATATAGATTTGCTTGATCTTCATAGAAACCCTGATATAGATTCCGGGGCAGATAATTGGACGATCGATATTATGAGTGAAGAAAAAATTAAAGGATATCTTAGTGATTCAATCTCACTATTAAAAGAGCAAGCAAGAGAGGCAAAAAAAGATGCAGAGAATCCAGAGGAAGGGTTTGAAGCCTATAACAAAGGAGCTTTGATGGCATATTCTTCGGTATTTTCCCTTTTCAAGAGCCAAGCTTCTATTTTCAATATTGATGAAAAGGAACTTCACTTAAGTGACTTGAAATTTGAATGATAAATCCTAAGTACTTTGGGTATATAGCAGGGTTCTTAAGATCCGCGGTGTCTTGCTTCTTGGCGGCTCAAGATCGCAATGATGCCGCCTAAAATAATTA